>JALVEW010000064.1 GCA_027030425.1 Sedimenticola sp. | reverse complement strand
CGTCACCTGCAGCCCCGGCTTCTGGCGCACCGACGGCAACAGCCCGGCGGCGGGAGCTTATTTGGGAACCGACAACAGCGAACCCCTGGAGTTCCGGGTGAACGGCAAGCGGGTGGGGGTGATTGCGGATGCTGAATATACCGCAGGAGGCACAACCTACCACGAGCCCAATGTGCTGCTGGGCGCCGAGAATAATGTCATTGCCTCGGGGGTTTATGGCGCGACCATTGGCGGGGGCGGAGGTATTCCTGATTACCCCAGTTGCGGGGATGGAAGCCAGCCTTGTGTCAACACGGTTTCAGGAAATAATGGCACGGTTTCCGGTGGCCAGGGCAATTATGCCAGCGGTAGCAATGCCACCGTCGGTGGCGGGTTGTACAACACTGCCAGCGGGAGTAGTGCCACCGTCGGCGGTGGGTATAGAAATAACGCTGGCGGCTATCAGGCCACCATCGGCGGCGGGGGTAGCAACACCGCCAGCGGAAGCCAAGCCACAGTACCTGGTGGTTATAACAATACAGCGGCTGGTTCATACAGCCTGGCGGCAGGCCAACGAGCCAAGGCTAACCATAGCGGCACCTTTGTCTGGGCCGATTCCACCAATGCCGATTTCGCCTCCACGGGTTCCAACCAGTTCCTGGTACGCGCTTCCGGTGGTATCTGGTTGGGTGCCACTAGCATTCCATCCATTCCCAGCGGCCGGTTTATCAACACCTCCACCGGCGCCTATCTGAGTTCAGGCGGCACCTGGACCAACAGCTCCGACCGCAACCGCAAGACCAACTTCCAGCCCATAGACCCGCAAGCCGTACTGGAGAAAGTAGCCCAACTGTCCATCCAGCGCTGGAGCTACAAGGATGAAGATGGCGGCATTACCCATCTAGGCCCCGTGGCCCAGGATTTCCATGCCGCCTTCGGCCTGGGCGCCGATGACAAACACATTGCCACCGTGGACGCCGACGGCGTGGCCCTGGCGGCCATACAGGCCCTGCTGGCCAAGGTGACAGACCAGCAGCAACGGCTTGCCCAACTGGAAGCTCAAAACCGGCGGCAGCGACAGCGCCTGGCGGCTATGGAAGCACAATACAACCGGCAACTGGCCCAACTGCAACAAACGCTGCAAACCTTGCAGGCCAGCCAGCGGCATGACCGCCTGCAACTTGCCCGATACGACAAGTGAACCCCAGGGGTCGGAGTCAAATCATCCTATACCCTTGAACTCATGAGACATCACCCTGATTTGACTCCGACCCCTTGAGTAATCCCTTGAGTAATACTAATCGACGGAGCCATAGAGTCGCTGAAAACCCGCCGGGGAAAATCCTGTCATGTGTTTCTTCCCCACGGCAATGACGGGTACGGCGCGGGTGCGGTAGCGGGCGTAGCCTTTCCTGCCCTCCTCGGAAGTATCGATATCATATTCCGTGAAAGGGATGTGTTTCTGCTGGAAATAACGCCGGGCCCGTTTGCACACGCCGCACCAGGCGGCGGAGTACATTATCACCTTCCGACGCTTCACCCGCCGCGAAGGCTGATGGGTTTCAAGGTCTTCCACGTAACGCCGGGCATTGTCTTTCACGTAGTCCGGCGTGGCGACCGTATTGGCCTGTACCTCCACTTCCTGGACCGGTGCCTCCGCCGGCGGCCGGTCGCCAAAATGGACATTGCCATCCTTGTCTTTCCAACTGTAGATACCCCCAGCCATGGCCAGTGAAGTACTCAGCAAGAGGGCGGGTATCAGTATCCTTTTCATCATCGGCATTCCCGGCTGAATTGCGATTCATGCAAGAATACCCTTCGCAACGGATTCTGTCTGCGGCCAACTACGCCCAAACGACATTTCGTATGGATTTTCCCGCCACGGTGCTATAATCTTGCGCCTTCGCATGGCTCCGCCGGACATTCGGGCGGGTAAACCAGCACTCAACAACAGCAACAAGTGGTTTTATGGCAAAAGAAGATGTAATCGAAATGGAAGGCACGGTGATCGAGACCCTGCCCAACACCATGTTTCGCGTGGAGCTGGACAACGGCCACGTAATCACCGCCCACATTTCCGGCAAGATGCGCAAGCACTATATCCGCATTCTTACTGGCGACAAGGTCAAGGTGGAAATGACGCCCTACGACCTGAGCAAGGGCCGCATCGTTTACCGCGAGCGCTGATCGCCGCCCCGGAAGAACGCCGGCTCAGGCTTCTTCCTTCTGGTTCTCGAATTCGAACGCCAGCTCTTCGTCCTTCAGACGAATTCTCACATGCCCTCCCTGGTTCAGGCTGCCGAACAGCAGTTCTTCCGCCAGGGGCTTCTTGATCTTCTCCTGAATCAGCCGCGACATGGGGCGGGCGCCCATTTTCGGGTCGTAGCCCTGCTCCGCCAGCCAGTGCCGGGCGTCCTCATCCACGCTCATGCTCACGTTTTTCTGTGACAGCAGGCTCTCAAGCTCGAACAGGAACTTGTTCACCACCTTGTTCACATGCTCCAGGGACAGGGGCTGGAACTGGATGATGGCATCCAGGCGGTTGCGGAATTCCGGGGTGAACAGCTTGTTGATGGCCTCCATGCCGTCGGAGCTGTGATCCTGGGACGTGAAGCCGATGGAACGGCGGCTCATTTCCACGGCCCCGGCGTTGGTGGTCATGATGATGATGACATTGCGGAAATCCGCCTTGCGGCCATTGTTGTCCGTGAGGGTGCCATGATCCATGACCTGCAGCAGCAGGTTGAACACGTCCGGATGGGCCTTTTCGATCTCGTCCAGGAGCAGCACGGAATGAGGGTGCTTGGTGATCTGCTCCGTGAGCAGGCCGCCCTGGTCGAAGCCCACATAGCCCGGCGGCGCGCCGATGAGACGGGACACGGCGTGGCGCTCCATGTATTCGGACATGTCGAAACGGATCAGCTCCACGCCCAGTATGCGCGCCAGCTGGCGGGTAACCTCGGTCTTGCCCACCCCGGTGGGCCCGGCGAACAGGAAGGAGCCCACGGGCTTGTGCTCATCCGTGAGGCCAGAGCGGTTCATGCGAATGGCTGAGGACAGGGCGTCTATGGCCTCGTCCTGACCATAGACCACCATCTGCAGATCCCGGGTGAGGTTGCGCAGGGCCTCGGTATCGGAGGTGGAAATCTTGCGCTCGGGAATGCGCGCGATGCGCGCCACCACGGCTTCCACTTCATCGACGCCGATTTCCGACTTGCGCTGGCCCTCCGCCGCCAGGCGGGTGGCGGCCCCGGCCTCGTCGATGACATCGATGGCCTTGTCCGGCATGTGGCGGTCGTTGATGTACTTGTCCGCCAGCTCGGCGGCGGCCTGCAGGGCATCGTCGCTATAGGTGACGTCGTGATGTTCCTCGAAGCGGCTGCGTAGACCCTTGAGAATCTCCACGGTTTCGGAGATTTCCGGCTCCAGCACGTCAATCTTCTGGAAGCGCCGGTTCAGGGCATGATCCTTCTCGAAGATTCCGCGAAACTCCTGGTAGGTGGTGGAGCCGATGCAGCGCAGCTCGCCGGCAGCCAGCATGGGCTTGATGAGATTGGAGGCATCCATGGTGCCGCCGGAGGCCGCGCCGGCACCGATGATGGTATGAATTTCATCAATGAAAAGAATGCTTTCCGGGATTTTCTTCAGTTCCTTCAGAACAGCTTTTAGCCGCTTTTCGAATTCACCCCGGTACTTGGTGCCCGCCACCAGGCCACCCAGGTCCAGGGAGAAGATGGTGGCATTCTGCAGCACTTCGGGAATATCCTTGTCCACGATTTTTTTCGCCAGGCCCTCGGCAATGGCCGTCTTGCCCACCCCGGCCTCGCCCACCAGCAGGGGGTTGTTCTTGCGCCGGCGGCAAAGAATCTGCACGGCGCGCTGCACCTCGTGCTCGCGGCCGATGAGGGGGTCCACCTTGCCCTGCCGGGCCAGCTCATTCAGGTTCACCGTCCATGCATCCAGGGCGGATGGCTTGGCCTCGGCCTGGCCCGTGGCCTCCGCCTGTTCCGCGGCATCCACTTCGGTTTCCGGTTCTCCCTCACGGCTCTTGACGACGCCATGGGACAGGTAGTTGACCACGTCCAGGCGCGTGACTCCCTGCTGGTTGAGGAAGTACACCGCCTGGGAATCCTTTTCACTGAAAATGGCCACCAGCACATTGGCGCCGGTGACTTCCTTCTTGCCCGAAGCCTGGACATGGAACACGGCGCGCTGCAGCACCCGCTGGAAACCCACCGTGGGCTGGGCTTCCTGTTCCTGGCCTTCCGGCAGCACCGGGCAGTTGTCCTCTATGAACTGGCGCACGTTCTCCGCCAGCACGTCCAG
>JALVEW010000063.1 GCA_027030425.1 Sedimenticola sp. | reverse complement strand
CCCGCAACGGGAACCATGTTCGGCGACGTGCCCGATACCTATTGGGCGGCAGCCTGGATAGAGCAGCTTGCTACTGATGGCATCACCGGTGGCTGCGGCGGCGGCAACTATTGCCCGGAAAGCATCGTGACCCGCGACCAGATGGCGGTGTTCCTGCTGCGTTCCAAGTATGGTTCCGCCTATGTGCCGCCCGCGGCAACCGGCGCCATGTTCGATGATGTTCCGGTGGATCACTGGGCCGCCGACTGGATCGAACAGCTGGCTGTTGAAGGTATCACCGGTGGTTGCGATGCCAGCAACTACTGTCCGGACGCGGAGGTCAGTCGTGACCAGATGGCCGTGTTCCTGGTGAGAACCTTCGATCTCTGAACCGGTCGAACGGAGAATAAGGGCCCCGAGCAGGGGCCCTTTTTTCTTGCTGTCCCCGTACCATGCCGGGTCAGACCTTTGTGACTCTGATAGAATCCCCGGAAAGCTGGTATCCACGGAGAATTTCCATGAAAAAGGCCCTGTTTTTTCTCATGTTGCTGCTTTCCCTGCCGGTGGGTGCGGCGGTAACCACCATTGACAACGCCGAGCTGGAAAAGCTGCTCAGTCAGGGCGTGCCCATCATCGATATTCGCCGTCCCGAGGAATGGCAGCAGACAGGGGTCATAAAAGGCAGTCACCTGATTACTTTTTTCGACAAACGCGGGAATTACAATGTGCGCGCCTGGCTGGAAAAGCTTGCGCCCATTGCCGGCAAGGATGACCCTTTCATTCTTATCTGCCGAACCGGCCGCCGCACGGGAATCGTCAGCCATTTCCTGGATGAAAAAGTCGGCTACACAAAGGTATACAATGTGCAAAAAGGCATTACCGACTGGATTGCCAAGGGCAAGCCGGTAGTCAAGCCCGGCAGCTGAATATCATTTCATTCCCGTCCGCCAGGACATCATCCGGAGCACAGGTTACATGGGTTTCAAATGCGGTATCGTGGGCCTGCCCAACGTAGGCAAGTCCACCCTTTTCAACGCTCTCACCAAGGCCACCATTGCGGCTGAGAACTATCCGTTCTGCACCATAGATCCCAACGTGGGCATCGTGCCCGTTGCCGATCCGCGGCAGGATCGCATTGCCGAAATCGTCAAGCCGGAACGCATCGTCCCCACCACCATGCAGTTCGTGGACATTGCCGGTCTGGTGGCCGGCGCTTCCAAGGGAGAGGGACTGGGCAACAAGTTTCTGGCCAACATTCGGGAAACTGATGCCATCGTGCAGGTGGTGCGCTGCTTCGACAATGACGACGTGGTGCACGTGGCCGGCAAGGTGGACCCGTTGGCGGACATCGAGGTCATCAACACGGAGCTGGCCCTGGCGGATCTGGAGTCCGTGGAGAAAGCTCTGGACAAGGCCACGCGCATGGCCAAGACCGGCGACAAGAAGATTCTCGCTCACAAGGCCCTGCTGGAAAGGGTGCGTGAGCACCTGGACCAGGGGCTGCCTGTACGTTCCATGGGTCTGGATGAAGATGAACAGGCGGCGCTTTATGACCTGCATCTGCTCACCATCAAGAAGGTGCTCTATATCGCCAACGTGAGCGAGGACGGCTTCGAGGACAACCCGTACCTGGATGCCGTGCGGGAACATGCGGCCGGTGAAGGCGCTCAGGTGGTGCCCGTGTGCGCGGCCATCGAGATGGAGCTGGTGGAGCTGGAGGATGACGAAAAAGCAGATTTCCTGGAGGAGATGGGTCTGGACGAGCCGGGCTTGAACCGGGTGGTCCGCGCCGGTTACTCCCTGCTGGGTCTGCAGACCTATTTCACCGCGGGGGTAAAAGAGGTGCGCGCCTGGACGGTTCCCGTGGGCGCGACGGCGCCCCAGGCCGCCGGGGTCATCCATACGGATTTCGAGCGGGGCTTCATTCGTGCCGAGGTCATCGCCTATGAAGACTTCATTGCCTGTGGCGGCGAACAGGGAGCGAAGGAGGCAGGCAAGCTGCGCCTGGAAGGCAAGGACTATATCGTGCAGGATGGTGACGTGATCCATTTCCGCTTCAATGTATAAGGAGGAGCTATTGTGATTGGAAAACGAATGATGATCGCTGGCCTGATGCTTTGCGCCCCCCAGCTGTTTGCTGCGGGTATTGCCACCCTGGCCACCGGCTCGGGCCAGGATGCGGAAACCATGGTCATCGAGTATGACGACCATGGCCGTACGCGCATGAACATGCCAACTGGCCAGGAAGGAAACGGCTACATGTTGTCCCGGGACGGCAAGGTATGGATGGTCATGAACATGCAGGGGCAGGTCATGGTCATGGACATGGCCAGGATGGCCGCCATGGCGCCACCCAGCGGTGATGACACCCTGCAGCAGGAATTCATCAGCGCCAGGCCCACGGGAAAGAAGGAAACCGTCGCCGGGTTCGTGGGGGAAGTCTATGAGCTGAGCTGGAAGGACAGGAACGGCGTACAGACAGCCATGGCCGTGCTCAGCAAGGATCCCGCCGTGGTGGAGTATTCCAATGCCTGGATGAAGCTGGCGGAGAACATGGCGAAATCCATGGGACAGAAGACAGGCAACAGTATCGGTCGTTATCTGGAGAAGAAAGGCCTTGGCGTCCTGAAGATGGGAGATGATTTCCGGGTGGTGTCCATCCAGCCCGGAAAGGTGAAGGAGCAGGATTTCGTGCTGCCCAAGGCGACCATGCAGACGCCCATGTTTGG
The DNA here is from genome assembly GCA_027030425.1 of Sedimenticola sp. Taxonomy (GTDB): domain Bacteria; phylum Pseudomonadota; class Gammaproteobacteria; order Chromatiales; family Chromatiaceae; genus Thiolapillus. The sequence goes on along the minus strand of JALVEW010000063.1, from coordinate 36,248 downwards.
CGGCTGATCGAGAACAGACAAGCCGCTTTTATAGAGAGGCCTTCTCCCTGACCGGAGCGGGCCTTTTTTCTGTGGAAACATTCCCGGATATCCCTTTCCCTCGCGGGGGAGACATTTCCCCTTGCCTTGGCTCGGGACTGCCCATCGCCAGGGCTGTGACTAGCGGATTGATGAAGTTATCGTCTTTATTTGTGCCTAAGATCATTTGATTCAGGTCAGTCCACCACGAATTGCCGGTTGCGCCGGGTGATTCTTAAGACTATCTAAATAGTAGATGGTCACGAATATGAGTATGACCAAAAGGTGGGTTTTTGGGTAAATGCACCCAAAATACCGGGTTGTATCAAGTAGTGAGGTTAGGAAATGAAAAAATGGAAGCCATTGGCGGGGTTGTTTTGTGCAGGGATGTTTTTTTCCGCAAATGCCTTTGCAGCCATGAATACGTCCGATGATTGGGATGACGGTCAATTGCATGGATGGCACGGCAATACGGCATGGACGGTTGTTTCGGTACCGGTGACTGGCGGCAATCCGGGGGGATATCTGTTGTCCACCAGTGCGGCAGGGGGAAATCCATCCAGTACCATAGGGGCTCAGAACCGCGAGGGTCGATACATAGGGGATCTTCAGGCGGCAGGCGCATACCGGATCTCCGTTGATCTCAATCTGCTGAGTGGCCAGTCCACCTGGGTACGGCTTCGGGTGCGCTACAGGGATGCCAGCCACAATGGCTGGGTCTATCAGCTGGACGGCAGTATGCCGGTATCCCAGTGGCGGCACTACCAGGTCGATTTCGATCCCAACTGGACGGATGCCCAGGCGATTGCGGCGGGCTGGGTGCAGGAGCCTACGTCTGCTTCTTTCAGGGATACCATGGCGAATGCCTACAACATGGAGGTAAGGCTGCTGATGCCTGCTGCTGCCGTGCCTGACACCCAACTGGGTATCGACAATTTCCATCTGTATGCCACAGGGGCAAATGGCAATGCCACAGCTGTACCCGTGCTGGGTCCGCCGTTGCTGGTTCTGCTGACGGCGGGGCTGATTGCTATTGGATACCGGCGTCTGGCCCGTTCGAAGACCTGATGCCCGCCATGCCCGCCGCCTGCTCCAGGGCGGCGAGCAGGCTGCCGGATTCCGCTTTCCCGGTGCCGGCAAGTTCCAGTGCCGTGCCGTGATCGACGGAAGTGCGAATGAAAGGCAGTCCCAGGGTGATGTTCACCGCCTGGCCAAAGCCCATATGCTTGAGAACCGGCAGTCCTTGGTCGTGATACATGGCCAGCACTGCGTCGGCCAACTCCAGGTAGCGGGGGGTGAACAGGGTATCCGCCGGAAGGGGACCGAGCAGGCGCATTCCCAGCGTGCGCAGCTTTTCCAGCACGGGTTCGATGACTTCCTTTTCTTCGGTGCCCAGGTGTCCCCCTTCTCCCGCGTGGGGGTTGAGTCCGCATATGAGGATTTTCGGGTGGTGAAGACCGAACTTCTCCTGCAAGTCCTGGTGAAGGATGGTGATGACGGTTTCCAGCAATTCGGGGGTGATGGTGTCGCTGACGTCTCTTAACGGCAGATGGGTAGTGGCAAGGGCAACGCGCAGCCCGGGGCAGGCCAGCATCATCACAGGGTAGGCGTTACTCAGTTCGGCGAGGAACTCCGTGTGTCCGCTGAAGGTAATGCCCGCGTCGTTGATGATGCCCTTGTGCACCGGGCCGGTGACCAGGGCCTGATATTCGCCGCTGAGACAACCCTTGGCGGCAATGCGCAGGCAGTCCAGCACATAGGGGGCGTTTCTGGCGGAGAGCCGGCCCGGCTGGCTGGGGGTGGCCAGTTGTACGGGCAGTACATGCAGGCTGCCCGGCGCAGCGGGCGCTGTCGGCGGGACATCCGTTTCCAGGATGTGGATGTCCAGCCCGAGGGTTCTGGCCCGCTGTCTGAGGAGAGCCGGGTCGGCGATGACCAGCAGGGGGATATCCAGGCCCCGGGTGGCAGCCTCGAGGACGAGGTCCGGGCCTATGCCAGCCGGCTCGCCGGGGGTGAGGACGATGCTCATGGCGGGTTGACAGGCTGTTGAAAAACACCGTTTTTCGACAGCCTGTGTGTGGCACAAGGACGTGCCACCATTTTCAGTGGCGGCAAGCCATTGAAAAAGAAGGAAGCGGGAAACCGCGTTTTCCGCTTCCGTGGTTGAAAAAGTCCATGGAGGGACTTTTTCAACATCCTGTTAAGGTGGAAATACACCCAGCCCCCCTCACCCTGACCCTCTCCCCGGGGGGAGAGGGGACTTTCGGGGCTAAACCCCTCATGAAGGTCAGTAGTCATTGTCCAGGCGGATTTCCACGAAAGCCTGATCCCGCAGCTTGCGCAGGTAGAGCTGCAGGGCCTCGTCGGCCTTGCGCTTGCGCAGGGCCAGCTTGGCCTTGTCGCGCTTGACCTCTTCCGTGGCATCGTGATCCCGGCGTTCCAGCACCTGCACGATATGCCAGCCGAACTGGGTGCGGAAGGGCTCGCTCAGGCCGTTGATGGGCAGGGCGTCCATGACTTCCTCGAACTTGGGCACCAGGTCACCGGGACTCACCCAGCCCAGGTCGCCGCCCTTGATGGCTGAACCCTTGTCGTCGGAATGGGCGCGGGCCAGGGTGGCAAAGTCCTCGCCGCCCTTGATGCGCTGGTACAGCTGGTCCAGGCGGTTCTTCGCGTCCTGGTCCGAGGTCAGCTCGTCCGTGCGGATGAGAATGTGCCTGGCGTGGGTCTGCCGGATGATATTCTTGTCGCCGCCCTTGTAGTCCTCCAGCTTGATGATGTGAAAGCCGCTGGCGGCCTGGTAGGGTCCGCGCACCTCGCCTTTTTCCATGGTGGCCAGATCCTTGATGAACAGGGTGGGCACCTGGCCAGCCTCCAGCCAGCCCAGGTCGCCGCCTTCCAGGGACTGCTGTCCGGCGGAATAGCGGGTGGCCAGGGTGGCAAAGTCTTCGCCATTCTTCAGGCGCTGAAGAATGTCTTCCGCCTTTTTCCTGGCGGCGGCGATTTCCTCGCTGGAGGCGCCGTCAGGGGTGGCAATGAGGATATGGCGCAGATGGTAGGCGTCCCGCCCGCCGGGGTTCTCCTCGGCATGGGCCAGGTAGTTGTCCACTTCCGCCTTGGTCACCTGGATGCGGCTGATGACTTCCCGGTTGCGCAGACGCTGCAGGGTGATTTCCTTGCGCAGTTCATCCCGGTATTCTTCCATGCTCATGCCCTGTTCCTGGAGGGCCGCCGCCAGCTCGTCCAGGCTCAGGCCATTCTGCTTGGCGATGTTGTTCATGGCCAGGAGCAGGGTTTCGTCATCCACGGTGGCGCCGATTCTTCGCGCCTCGGCCAGCTGCAGTTTCTCCAGGATGAGGCGTTCCAGTGCCTGCTTGCGGATTTCATTTCCAGGCATGTCGGGGGCCCCGACCTGAGCGAGCTTCTGCTCAATGCTGCGCACTTCCTGGTCCAGTTCACTCTGCAGCACCACGTCGTCGTTGACCACGGCCATGATGCGGTCCAGCAGTTGTGTTTCGGCGGCGGCCATGCCGCTGCCCAGGGACAGAAGTAAGAGCGCGAGCAGGAAGGGCAGCCAGCCTTGCAGCCGCCGGTAGAGATCGTCAGTAACCATATATCGTCCGGTCGAGGAAATTGTCTATGTTGTTGCCCAGTCTGCCCAGACCATTGAGCTCCAGCTGCAGCAGGGCGGTGTCATTATACGCTTCGCCGTTACTGTCGAGATAGCGGCGCCAGACGGCCCGGATACGCCAGCAGCAATCGCCGTATTCCAGGCCGGCCACGGTCTCCAGGGAATGGCTTTCCTCCACGGAGTAGTACCAGCGGCCGATGAGGCTGAGCCTGTCGTTCAGGGGCCAGATGGCGGCCAGGTCTGTCTGTTCCAGCACGCCTTCGCGCAGCCGCCAGGAGGCATGGAGGCGCTCTCCGGCTTCACCCCTGTAGGTGGCCATGGCCAGGCCCTGCTGCAGGCCGGTATCGGCGTTGGGATCGTATTCCAGGCCGGCGCGCAGCATCCAGTGTTCGAAGATGCCCGTGGACAGCTCGGCCACCAGGGAAGAGCTGCTGTCTTGTACCGGCCCTTGGCCGTCCAGGGTGATGCGCCGGTCGTCGAAGTACAGTATCTGACCAATGCTGGCATTGAGCAGTTCCCTGCCGCTGGCTCCGGAAAGGATGCGGCTGGTGAGGGCCAGGGTCAGCTGGTTGGCGTCGCCGACCCGATCCGGGCCGTTGAATCTGTTGTCACGGAACAGGTTGTTGAAGCTGAAGTCCAGCAGGCCGGTATCGAACAGGGGCAGATCGTCCTGGTTCACATAGGGCGTGTAGAGATAGTAGATCCTCGGCTCCAGGGTATGAATCATGCTGCGACCGAACCAGTTCATGGCGCGGTCGAAGAACAGCCCTCCGTCCAGGCTGGCACTCCAGGTGCCCCGGTCGGGCTTGTTGTCCAGACCTGGCAGCTGGTCGTCCAGTTCATAGGAGGTATAGCGGCCGGACAGGGCGGGTTCGAGGAAGCCCCAGTCCCTGCGCAGGGGCAGGGAAACCCGCGGCAGCAGGTCAAAGCGGGCGCCGGTGACGCTGTCGTCGCGGTAGAAGCTGCTCATTTCCACGTTCACGCTGTAATCCAGCCCCGCGGCGCCCTGGAAATGTGTCCAGTTCACTGCCAGGCGGGGCAGTAGGCTGTAGGGGCGGTCTTCCGGGGCGATGGTCTTGTCCAGGGTGTTGTAGTCGCGAATCTCGGCGATGGCGTCCCATTCCGGCAGGCGCCAGTTCAGGGCGGCACGGCTGAGGAGATGCCGGGTGCTGGTCACCGCCAGGCTGCGGCCCATGTCGTCCAGGTAGTCGTCATCGGACACCCAGTTGATGTCCACATCGGCGCTCAGTCCCTGGGTGAGGAAATTCAGGTTGCTGTGGCTGCGGGCGTGGATGGCGCCCCGGGCGCCGTAGTCGTCGGATTCACGGTCGTCCGGCAAAATCTCGCCAAACAGCTCGCCTTTGTTGTTGGGGGTGAGAAAGCGGAATTCACCTCCCAGCAGCAGGCCGCGCTTGCTGAGCAGGCGGGGCATGAAGGTGGCGTCGTAGTTGGGCGCCAGGTTGAAATAATAGGGCAGGGTCAGGTCCAGCCCGTTGCGGCTGGAATAACCCAGGGAGGGCACCAGCAGGCCGCTCTTGCGCTGATCGCTCAGGGGCAGGGTGAGGGTGGGGGCGTAGAATATCGGCACGCCGAGAAAGGCCAGTTTCGCCCCGTGGAAGGTGCCGATCTGCTTTTCCTGGTCGATGTCCATGCGCTCGGCGGACAGGAGGAAGCCCTTGTTGCCGGGGGGGCAGGTGGTGTAGCTGATGTTCTCGTAATGGCTGTGTTTGCTGTCGCGGATTTCCAGCAGGCTGGCCTCGCCCCGGGCCTTGCGGCTGGGAATGCGGTAGCTGACTTCCTCCATGGCGCCCTGTTCCTTCTGCAGGTCGAACCAGGCCTTGCTTCCCAATACCCGCAGATCTTTCAGCTGGACCAGCAGCTGTTCGTCCGACTGCACGATGCGTCGGTTGTTGTCGTATTTCAGGTCATCAGCATGCAGGCTGTTGCCGCCCTGGCGGATGACCACCTTCCCCTGGAAATGGGCCAGGTTCTCTTCCGGCAGGGCGGTGGCGCTGTCTGCTTCGATGAGGATGCTGTCGCCCGACACTGATGGCCTCGGAGCCGGGGTTGCCGGGCCACACTGCTGCCAGTTCATGCCTTGGTCCAGCAGCTGGGCGAAGTCCCCGGTTGGGAGTATGCCTTCCGGGAAAGCGGAGATGTCCGGGGCCTTATCGTCCAGGGAAGGCGGTTCTGGCTCCGGTTCCGGTTTTTCGGCCATGGCCGCAGTCTGGGCGGGAGGTTCGGCTATTGTTGCTTCCGCAGGCTCAGGTTGGGGAGTTGCTGCCTGGGCTTTCGGCAGGGGTTCTCCTGGCGTGGCGGTTTCGGCCGGTATTGTTGGGGTGGCAGCCTTGTTCCGGGCCGCGGAGGCCGGGGGTTGGGTAACTTCTTCCCTTTCTACAGCAGGAGAAGGCGCAGGCTGACGTTCCTCGACCGCCCGTGGCAGGGTAGGGGACGGCAGGGGCTGGGTTGTGACGCCGGATGCCTTCACTGCGGGCGTCTCCTCGGTCACCGGCGGCTTTTCCGGCAGTGGCGGCAGGCTGCCCGCCGGGCCGCATTCCCAGGAGCGGCCGTCGGCCGCTGCCCGGCATTCCCAGGTGTATTCCGTGGCGGAAACCGCCCCATGGCACAACATGCCGCCAAGCAGCAGGGGGTAGAGCATGATCTTGAAAGGTTTCACGAGGGCGGTTCGTTCCGGTAGTTTCCACGCGGGCGTGGGTAAAATAGATTTTTGCAACTTTTTCTGGATTTCTTGGCTCGTAGTTTCCACGCGGGCGCGGGTAAAATCGCATAGAATGGCGCCTGATTCAATGTTTGCACCAACAAAACTATGTCAGATCGCCAAGCTCTCATGGAGAAATGGCTCACCGCGGACTGTGGCCTGAGGGGTTTTTCCCTTCAGCCTGCCTCCGAGGATGCCAGTTTCCGCCGCTATTTCCGCCTTGCCGATGCCCATGGCGGCACCCGCATCGTCATGGATGCGCCGCCGGAAAAGGAAGACTGCGCCCCCTTCGTGGACGTGGCCCGCCGCCTGCGGGATGCTGGCGTTCATGCGCCCGAGGTGCTGGAGCAGGATTTGGAGCAGGGCTTCTTGCTGCTGGAGGACCTGGGCGGTCAGGATTATCTCGGTGCCCTGAACGAGGACAGCGTGGAGCGTCTGTATGGTGACGCCCTGGCGGCGCTGATGAGCATGCAGGCCTGCATCGATCCCGCCGGCCTGCCGGACTATGACCGGGAGCTGCTGCTCACGGAGATGTCCCTGTTCCGGGACTGGCTGCTGGGCACCCATCTGGGGCTGACCCTGGACAGGGGGGAGGAGCAGATGCTGGCAGAGACTTTTGATCTGCTGGCGGAGGCCGCCCTGGAGCAGCCCCGGGTCTTCGTGCACCGCGACTATCATTCCCGCAATCTCATGACCGGCCTGGCCCATGCGCCAGGGGTGCTGGATTTCCAGGATGCCGTGCGCGGCCCGGTGACCTACGATGCCGTGTCCTTGCTGCGGGACTGTTACGTGAGCTGGCCACAGCAGCAGGTGGACGAGTGGGCCTGGGGCTTTTTCCAGCTGGCGGTGCAGTCCGGCGTCATGCGTGAGGAACAGGAAAAGGATTTCCTGCGCTGGTTCGATCTCATGGGCGCCCAGCGGCATCTCAAGGCGGCAGGCATTTTCGCCCGCCTGAATCATCGTGACGGCAAGCCCGGTTATCTGAAGGATATTCCCCGCACCCTGGGCTATATCGTCCAGGTGGCGCAGCGGCAGCAGGAGCTTGCCCCCTTGGCAGACTTCATTTCCCGCCGGGTGCTGCCCCGCCTCTGATGTTCCGGCATATCCGCCTGCTCAGCTTCGACCTGGACGACACCCTGTGGCCCATGAAGCCGGTGATCATGGCGGCGGAGCAGGAACTGTATGAATGGCTGGCGTGGGAGGCGCCGCGCATCGTCCGTGACCTGTCTGTCATGGACATGCGTGAACGGCGCGTGGCTTTCATGGAAGCCCATCCCGGGATTTCCCACGACCTTACCCTGGTGCGCCGCCGCACCCTGGCGCTGCTGCTGGAAGAATACGGCTATGATCCGCGCCGGGCGGAGGAGGGCACGGCGGTATTCAGATCCGCCCGCAACCGGGTGACGCCCTGGGAGGATGTGCTGCCCGTTCTTGGCCGCCTGAAACAGGACTATCTGCTGGTGTCCGTCACCAACGGCAACGCCCAGGTGGAACAGACGCCCCTGCGGGACTGCTTTCATCTCAACCTGGGAGCGGCGGAGGTGGGAGCGGCCAAACCCCATCCGGCGCTTTTTCAGGCCCTGCGGGACTGGTCCGGCCTGCCTTTCAAACAGATGATGCATGTGGGAGACGATCTTGAGCGCGACATGCTGCCGGCCCGGGAACTGGGCATGGCCACGGCCTGGGTGCATAGAGAGAAGGCGGCGCGGCGGGAAAGTTTCCGTCCCGATCTGTGCCTGTTCAATCTCCGCCCCTTGCTGCGCTATTTGTGCCGTGGCAGCGTAAGCTCCATCTCTCCTCTCACCCTGGCCCGCTCCCCCAGGGGAGAGGGAAGTTTCCCTGATTGGGAGTTAACCCGAATATTTCACCCGGGAACGCGATGATCGTACCGGGATCGGCGTTCAGGTGCGGATTTGCGATTGAATCAATAGCTCAAGCTATTGATGATTGAGGAAATACCGCAGATGAACGGCGAGACCGGTGCGAGGGCGCGTTCAGCGATGCCCGGCTACATATTGTACTTTAGCTAATATTCAAAAATTCTCCATGAATACAGTAAGCTGGAATATTTTTCCAGCGACCGGGTGAAATATTCGGGTTAATCTTCCTGAAGCGCCTTGCGAATATGCTCCAGGATGCGCCTGGGCGAGCCGCCGTGCTGGATCATGTCCACCAGCTTGCCATCCCTGTTCACGACATAAATGGTGGAGGAATGATCCACGGCGTAACCGATGTTTGAATCCTCTACCGGCACTTTGCGGAAAAAAGCGCCATAACGTTTCGCCAGGTCTTCCAGGTAGGGAAGATCCGCCGTGGCGCCGATCATCCTTGGGTGAAAATAGCGGGCATAGTCCTTCAGTTTGTTCACATCGTCCCGATCCGGATCCACGCTGATGAACAGAGGCTGGATCTGGGCCATGTCTTTGTCCGGGAGCTTTTTCAGGGCGGAAGACAGTGCGCCCAGGGAGGTGGGACAGACATCGGGACAGGAAGTGTAGCCGAAATAAAGGAGCACCAGCTTGCCGCGAAAGTCCTTCAGGGAAACCGGCCCGTCCGCGCTGCGCAGGGTGAAATCGCCGCCCATGCCGGGAAAGCGCTCTTCTTTATCGCTGCCGGAGAACAGGGACCAAGCCTGTGCGTCGGCGGCCATGAGAAACAAAGCCAGAAGGAACCAGGACAGAGGTTTCATGGGTTCATGAGCCAGGTGTGGAGTGGATGATTGCGGCGTCCCTGCCACTGGAAATTCAGTGATCCATCTTCATGTGCTTCATGCCCTTTTCCATGCTGAAGTGGCGTACTTCCGCCTGGATTTCCTTCTTGCTGCCATCTTCGAATTGTAGGGTGATGGGCATTTTCTCGCCGGATTTCAGGGGCTTCTTCAGCATCATCAGCATCAGGTGGTAACCACCGGGCTTGAGTTCAGTCTTGCCGCCAGCGGCCACGGGAATGTCTTTTACGGGGCGCATGCGCATCACGCCGTTGTCATTGATGTGGGTATGCAGTTCCACCGTGCCGGTGGCCGGGGATTCCGCAGCAACCAGCTTGTGTTCCTTGCTGCCCTTGTTGTGCAGGGTGAGGAAACCTGCGCTGGTGGTCAGACCGGGGGGAACTTCCCGGGCCCAGGGGTCCATCACCTGGATATCGTCGGCGGCCGTGCCCGAGAAAACGGGGCTGGCGAGAAACAGGCCGAGCAGAAGTCCGGAAGTCAGTTGCTTGAACATGGTTATCTCCTTCAATATTGTGCGAGAGCGCCATGCTATCAGCAGGAAAAAAGCTGTAAACACGACATATGTCAATATCACCCCGGAATCTTGTCCTTGAGGCCCTGAACTGCCCCTGAGTGTGCGAAATGGCACAGGCTGCCGCCTGTCTGGTGCTAACCCGAATATTTCACCCGGTCGCTGGAAAAGTATTCCAGTTTACTGTGTTTCATGGATAATCCTGGAATATTATCTAAAGCACGAAATGTTACCGGGCATCGCTGAACGCGCCCTCGCACCAGTTTCGCCGTCCATCCGCGGTATTTGCTCAATCATCAATAGCTTGAGCTATTGATTCAATCGCAAATCCGCACCTGAACGCTGATCCCGGCACGATCGTCGCGAAACATTTGGGCTAAGATGCGCCTTGCCGTCTCTCCCCGTCATTCGTCTATGAAGACCAAGTCACAGGATTTCGCCTCCCGGATACTGGCCTGGTTCGAGCGCCATGGCCGCAAGGACCTGCCCTGGCAGCAGCCGGACCCCTATGCCGTGTGGATATCAGAAATCATGCTGCAGCAGACCCAGGTGAATACGGTCATTCCCTATTACCAGCGCTTCATGGCGTCCTTCCCCAGGGTGGCCGACCTGGCGGCGGCCGAGCCCGACCAGGTGCTGCACCACTGGTCCGGCCTGGGCTATTACGCCCGGGCGCGCAACCTGCACAGGGCGGCCCGGCAGATAATGGAAGTACATGATGGCCAGTTCCCCCAGACATTCGAAGATGTGCTGGCCCTGCCCGGTATCGGTGAATCCACGGCCGGCGCCATACTCTCCCTGGCTTTTGGGCAGAGGCACGCCATCCTCGACGGCAATGTGAAGCGGGTGCTGGCCCGGGTGTTCAGGGTGGAAGGCTGGCCGGGACACGCAAGGGTGCAGAAGGAGTTGTGGCGTATTGCCCGGGCACTTACTCCAGATCAGGAGGTGGCGGCCTACAATCAGGCCATGATGGATCTGGGCGCTACGGTCTGCACCCGTACCCGTCCGGCCTGTGACGGCTGCCCCGTGAAATCCCTGTGCGAAGCCCGCTGTCATGACTGCGTTGGCAACTATCCGGGACGCCGGCCGCGCCGGGATCTGCCCGAGCGTTCCGTGCAGATGCTCATGATCTGCAATGTGCGCGGCGAAGTGCTCCTGGAGAAACGCCCGCCCACGGGCCTCTGGGGTGGCCTGTGGAGTTTTCCCGAGCTGGATTTAGAAGCAGATCCGGCCCAATGGTTGGCCCAGCGGGCATGGACGCCGCGAAGCATCCACAGCCTGGAGCCGCGCCGCCATAGCTTCAGCCATTTCCACCTGTGGATTCATCCGCGCCTTATCCTGCTGAAAAAAGGGGGTTGCCGGGTGCTGGATGGGGATGCCCTGGTCTGGTATAACCCACGGGAAGATCAGATGCGCGGCCTGTCCGCGCCCGTGCAGCAACTGCTGCGGGAACTGCAGAGGACAACAACATGACTCGAATGGTGAAATGCGTCAGGCTGGGCAGGGAGGCCGAGGGCCTCGACCGTCAGCCCTACCCTGGCGAGCTGGGCAAGCGGATTTTCGAAAATGTTTCCAAGGAGGCCTGGAAGGAATGGCTGGCCCAGCAGACCATACTGCTCAACGAACACCGCCTGTCTCCTGTGAACCCGGAACACCGCAAGTTTCTGGAGGAGGAAATGGAAAAGTTCTTCTTCAGCGGTCCGGCCAGGCCGCCGGAATTCAATATCAAGCTGTGATTTTGCTTGACTAAATCTTCCCGGGCGGCTTAAATATGCCGCCTTGGTCGCGCGCTGCGTGGCCTGACCCCGCCCAGGTAGCTCAGTCGGTAGAGCAGAGGATTGAAAATCCTCGTGTCGGCAGTTCGATTCTGTCCCTGGGCACCATACTAGATACCCCTGCCGACAGGAAGCCCGCCATGCAGCGGGCTTTTTTTCGGCTGAAAGAAAAAGGCCCCGCCATCAAACTGACGACGGGGCGGCCTGAGCAAAAGACTCAGGCCTGCTTCAGAACATTTTTATGTTCCTTCGCCTTCACTTGCCCTGGGAAGTCCTGGGTGCGTCTTTCAGCATGGAAGTGTCCTCGCCAGGTTCATTGGCGTTTTCGAAAGCCTGGAACTCCTCTTTGCTGAGGTCGCCGCTGCCGTCCTTGTCCAGGGAATTCCACTGCTCGGCCAGGCTGGGCACCGCAGAGGCTTCCTGCTTGCTGATATTGCCGTTCAGATCCCTGTCCAGGGCCGTGAAGGCGCTTCCGGCGATGCTGCCGGCAGTAAACAGAGTGCCCAGGGCAGCGAGAACAATTTTCTTAGACATGATATAGCTCCTTTTCTTACATATTGGATTGGTTGTCATACAGACCTGGTTTCGGTCTGTGCTCTGGTTTTAGCAACTCCTGTGCCATGATTTATAACTAATTGAAATAACACGGTATTGTTTGTTATCCAGTGGATTCCGGGAAGATGCATCCTGTCGCTGTATGGAGACACTGCCGGTGCGGATGTCCGACAGTCAGTGGATATCCAGGTGTCGCTGGTTGGCGACAGTTCGTGCACGAAGGATTTGTTTGGCAGAATCAGAGCATGTCGATCAGGCCAGCATCCATACTCCAGCTTACCCTGCTGGGTTTCTTTCTAGCCGCCATTCCCCTTGCCCTGGGATTGCTCAATACCATGGTGCAGGTGGATCGGCTGGCGGAGAAAGTGCAGCAGGCGGTGCATGTGTCCACCTCGGCGGTGGAGTCCGGGCGGCTCATAGCGGGGCAGGCTCTGAACATGGAGCGCAGCGCTCTCCAGTACCTGGTGCTGGGAGACGATGCCATTCTTTCCCGTTATGAGAACCAGCGACAGCAGTTCCTGGAGGAGATGGAGCGCCTGCTGAGCCTGCTGCCCCGGGATACGGTGCTGTCATCGCGGCTGGATCAGCTGCGGAAGAACGAGTTCCGGCTCTACCAGAAATTGCTTCTGGCCCCGGCCCGCCTGGTCGACGGGGAGAAACGCCTGCGGGAGGATGAGCAGCTGGCGGATCTTGTGGCGCCCATTCCCTTTGACGTCACAGCCCTGGTGTCCCGGGAGAGCCGGCATATCAATGAGCAGATGGATTCCCTGAGAAAGCTGCTGCTCTGGCAGGCGGGGGTGCTGATTCCCGTGGCCCTGCTCATTGCGGTGATCTTCAGCGTGCTGATTTCCAATTCCCTGCGCCGGCTGGGCAGGGCCATACGCCAGCTGGGCGGCGGTGAGCTGTCCGGTCCCATAAGGGTGAGAGGGCCCCAGGATGTATACGAGCTCGGTGAACAGCTGGACTGGCTGCGCCGCCGCTTGATTGCTCTGCAGGAGCAAAAGACGAGTTTCCTGCACCATGTTTCCCACGAGCTGAAGACCCCCCTCACTGCCATCCGTGAGGCGGCGGAACTGCTGGATGAAGGCATCATGGGGAAACTGACGGCGGACCAGGCCGAGGTGACGGGCATTCTCCGGGAAAACAGCCTGCAGTTGCAGACGCAGGTGGAAAGCCTGCTGAATTTCAACCTGGCCCTGTCGGAAGAGAAACTTTCGCGCAGGCAGCCCCTGGATATTTCCACCCTGGTGCCAGCCGCGGTGAATAAGCACGAACTGACCCTGAAGAGCCGAAGCATGAAGGTGAAGCTGGACCTGGAACCGGTGATGGTGAATGGGGATGAGAAGCAGCTGCAGGTGGTCATCGACAACCTGCTCTCCAATGCCATCAAGTACTCCCCGGATGGTACCCAGGTCTCAATTTCCCTGCGCCGGGAGAACCATCAGGCGATCATGGATGTCATAGACCAGGGTTGGGGCGTGGCTCGGGAGGACCGGCAGCACCTGTTTGAACCTTTCTTCCAGGGTAGATCGCCTTCCACCGGCCCGGTGCGGGGTACGGGGTTGGGGCTGTCTCTGGTGAGGAGATATCTGGACATGCATGGGGGATCGGTGGAACTCCTGGACAAGGAGCAGGGTGCTCATTTTCGGGTCAGCTTACCGGTGTGGGAAGAGACATGAACAAGTTGTTGCTGTTGCCGGCATTGCTGCTTGCCGGTTGTGCCTCCATTCAGGAGTCGGTATCCCCTGCCTCTTCCCCGGTGCAAGGGCCGGCCCAGGACTGCCCTGACCTGCTGGCGGATTATGCCACCGGGGCTTCTATGGACCGGGGAGGTTGGGAAGGCTTCGTGAAGGACCTGCAGCAGCGCCACGTCTTGTCGCGGGATGGATGCGATCAACTGCGGCTTGCTCTGGTCTATAGCCAGGGGCGGGCTGCCGAAAGAGCGCAGGCGTTGAAGCTCGCCGAGGAGCTTCTCGAGACCGGTGTCCTGCAGGAGAAGGTCCAGGCCCGACAGCTGGCCATGCTCCTGCGTGACCGGCTGTGGCACGAGCGCAAACTGAGGTTGCGTAACCTGGAACTGCAGCATCGCCTGAGCAGGCAAAAGGCCAGGAACAAAGAGCTATTGATGCGGCTGAAGGATTTGGACTTCCGGTTGCAGCAACTCAAACAGATAGAGCAGAACATCAATGAAAAGGAACAGTCTTTCATCGCCCCTGCAGCCGACAAGCTCCCCGCCCGGTCATCACCGGATACTGGTGGTGGACGATGATCCGGGGCTGCTCAAGCTTATTTCCCTGCGCCTGCAGGCCAATGGCTACCTTGTGGAAACGGCCGCCAGCGGGCGCCAGGCCCTGGGCAGGATAAGCGCCCGGCGACCCCACTTGGTCATCACAGACCTGCGCATGCAGGGCATGGACGGCATGGCCCTGTTCGACGCCATACAGAAACAGGCGCCGGCTCTGCCGGTGATCATGCTCACTGCCCACGGCAGCATTCCGGATGCAGTGCGTGCTACCCGCAAGGGCATGTTCAGCTATCTCACCAAGCCCTTTGATGGCAGGGAGCTTCTGCAGAGCATCCAGGATGCCCTGGGGCAGCTGCATCCGGAAGATCCTGCACTACCGGGCAAGGCTGAGGATTGGCGCGCCGGTATTATCGGCGAGAGCGCCGCCATGGAGGCGCTGCTGGAAAAGGCCCGCCGGGTGGCCCAGACGGAGGTGAGCGTGCTCATCCAGAGCCCCAGCGGCACGGGCAAGGAACTGCTGGCTCGTGCCCTGCATCGTGCCAGTCCCCGAAAGGAGGCGCCCTTTCTGCCGGTAAACTGTGCCGCCATCCCAGAAAACCTGCTGGAATCTGAACTCTTCGGTCACCGCCGTGGCGCCTTCACCGGGGCTACCAGCAACCGCAAGGGCTTGTTTGAATCCGCGGATGGCGGCACACTGTTCCTCGATGAGATCGGTGACATGCCCGTGGAGTTTCAGGCCAAGCTGCTACGGGTGCTGGAAGATGGTGAGGTGCGGCCTGTGGGTTCCAGTGAGTCCTTCCCCGTGGATGTGAGGGTGGTGGCGGCCACTCATGCCAATCTGGAACAGGCCATAGAGGAAGGGCGGTTCCGGGAAGACCTGTACTATCGTCTGAACGTGGTGATGCTGGAGATTCCCCCTTTGTCCCGGCGGCGGGAGGATATTCCCTTGCTGGCGCGGCATTTTCTGCAGCAGGCTGGCGAGCGGGGTTGCAGGGCCCGCCGTTTCTCAACCGAGGCCATGCGGACCCTGATGCTGGCTCCCTGGCCGGGAAACGTGCGCCAATTGCTCAACGTGGTGGAGCAGGCGGCAGCGCTTTCACCCACACCAGTGATCTCCGACAAGCTGGTCAGGGAGGCCCTGCGCCACAGACAGGACGAGATCCTTCCCCTGGCTCAGGCGCACCAGGAATTCGAGCGTGATTATCTGGTGGGGTTATTGCAGGCCACGGCAGGCAACGTCAGCCGGGCAGCCCGCCTGGCAAAGCGCAACCGCACGGAGTTCTACCGCCTGTTGCACCGGCATGAGCTGGAGCCGGCGCTGTTCCGCAGGGAATGACACCCCAAACAGGGCGGCAATAAGATCCCAATGCAGGAAACAACAATTCTTCGGAGGTTCCTGAGATGTATCGTTTGATGGTATTGCTGTTTGCCGCAGTCGTAGCGCTTCCCCTGCTGGCAGAGAACCAAACTGCGCAGGATGGAAGACTGCCCAAGGTAGCGAATGCGCCACCGGGAGGAGATTTCACTCTGCACATGGGGGACGAAAGTTTTTCCCTGGAGGATTTGCGTGGCAAGGTAGTGTTGCTGTATTTCGGTTACACCAAGTGTCCGGATGTCTGCCCAACTTCCCTGTCTTATATGACCCAGGCCCTGAACGGACTGGAAAGTGATGAACTGAAGACAGTGATCGGTGTTTTTGTCAGTGTCGATCCCGAACGGGATACGCCGGAACGTCTGAAGGAATACGTGGCCTATTTTCATCCCCGATTAATTGGCGTGACGGGCACGGAAAAGGAGATCGCCCAAGCGGCAACGCTGTATGGGGCAAGGTATTCCAAGGTGGAGCTGGAAGGTTCCGCCTTCGGTTATGCGGTGAACCACTCAGCGGCCACCTATCTCATCGGCCCTGGCGGTGAGCTGCGTTTCATCCTTCCCCATGACACGCCTTCGGAAGTCATCACCGAGGCCATTCGCTATGTTCTGGACGGTAACTGATTCAATCGTGGTGCCTTTTGCCGAATATCCAGACTGTTTTCCGTTTTGTCGGGAGCCATGCTTGTCCATGGGGCTGGGCCCATTGATGTTGCGTGAACCCCACAGCTCCCCAGGGGCTGTGTTATTATTTTCCGTTGATTTTGCGGTTGGAATTGTCCAATGAAAAATGTACTGCCTGATTCAGATGATGCAAGCATCTCATTGCCTGCGCAGAACCAGGAGGTGAGCTTGGTCGAGATCTGGCGAATCCTGAACCGACGCAGAAAGCTGTTCTTCAAGACGGCCACCAGTGTCGTTGTGGCGGGGCTGGTATTGGCGCTGGTTCTGCCCAAAGCTTATGATTTGAACACATCGCTGGAAATTGCGGCGATACCCACCAGTGAAGGACTCACCCCCCTGGAAGCCCCGGAAACCGTGAAGGCAAAACTGGAAAACACCTTCGTGCCGCAGGTCATCAATGAATTCAAGGCCAATACGGATAGTTCGGACCGTTACAGGGTAAAGGTTCGCATCCCAAAAAAGAGCGAGGTAGTGCTGCTCAAGAGCCGAACCAGCATGGATGATGTCGATACATACAAGAAATTACACAAGGATATCGTCGCCGCCGTTGCAAATAACCACCGCAAGCTCGTAGATTCCCAGAAAAGAAAGATACAGACAGCACTGGCTCAGGCTCGTATCAGCTTGGATGAATTGCGTGATCCAACGACGTTGGAGGCATTGGTCAAGCCTCAGGAAAAGATTTTGCGTGAATTGCAGGCCGATCTGAGCGCGCTTGCGGATCCCAATATTTTTGGGGTTGAGATTAAAGCCGCCGAGAACAGGATTCAGGAAGCCAGGAACGAGTTGGCTGCGATCAAGGACCGGGCCGCAACCATCAATCAGCAAATCGAAAATCTCGACGTGCACAAGGAACTGGTGAAAAAGCAGATTGCGGAACTCGAAGCGCAAACCAATGCCACCAGAACCATGCATGAGAATCTGGCGGAGGAGGCAGGAAATGACGCCGTTACCGCTTCCCTTCTGCTGGCAGACAAGGACAAGCTGGAAAACCAGAAACTGTTGGCGGAACTGAGGGAGTTGCTATACGTAAAGTTGGAAAATGACAAGATTCGATTGCACAGCCAGCTGGAACAAAACCTGCGTCAGCAGGCGGCACAGGAACAGCGGGTTCTGGTAGCCCAGGCTGAGTTACAAAAACTTAAGGATCAAAATGCTCTTGATCAGGACAAGCTGAAAGCCAGCATTGCGGAGATCAATGCCGGCATTGCCAAGCTGAAAAGTGATCAGAAACGTCTCATCAGCAACCAGGAGCAGTTGGTGGCTGAGATTCAGAGCCAGTTGGACAATTTCATTGAAACCGGCGCAGTGGCTGTGCCGACTCTTTCCAGCGAGCCAACATCCATCCCACGTTGGGTGATTCTGCTGGTGGCCCTTTTTCTGGCCGTGGTATTGGGCATTGGGATGGTCTTCATTGAGGAAATGCGGGAAAAGGCGATACAGGCCTGAATCCATTGGCTCCGGAATTGCCTGCAGGCGTAATATCAGCAAGACGCGGTCGTCCTCCATTTGTTTGACAGGGTATGAATACGTCGTTTTTCAAGCCCCTGCAAGATCTGATTTTTGCAGGGGTGGTGGTCTGCTGAAAGAAGGTTTTTGATTGGAGTAATGCTCGATGATTGGGATTGCAAGGGTTTGGATAATAGCGGCCTTTCTGGCCTGTTCTCAGATGTCACTGGCGGGTTCTGGCCAGGAGCAGGAATATGCCGCAGGCTTGTCGGCCTATGAGGCTGGAAATTATGAGGAAGCCTTGGCTCATTGGCGTCCGCTGGCACAGCAGGGCAATACGCAGGCGCAGTTCAACGTTGGCTTCATGTACCTGAAGGGAGAGGGTGTTCCTGTTGACAAGGAAATAGGGAACAACTGGCTGCTCAAGGCGGCCGAGTTAGGGCATGACAAGGCGCAATACAATTTGGGTATCGCTTATCTCAAGGGAGAAGGCAGGCCTTTGGATGTAGAGGCTGCCAAGAAATGGCTGTCGAAGTCCGCGGCACAGGGATATGCTCAGGCCCAGTATGCACTGGCACTGCTGCTGATGAGAGAGGGGAAGAAAAACTTTCCTGAAGCGGCGTCCTTGTTCAAGAAAGCGGCGGCCCGGAATCATGTCATGGCACAGTTGGCCCTGGGACGTCTGTACAGAGATGGCCTGGGGGTGGAAAAAGACATTGGTGAAGCCGTCAAATGGCTTCGCAAAGCCATGGAGAACAAGAGCCCCGAGGCGGTTTATGAACTTGCCATGCTGAACCCGGCAAGAGGTCAGAGTTTGAACAGCAAGGAAGGTCTGGCAAATATCCGCAAGGCGGCGGAGCTGGGGTATGCTCGTGCACAGTATGAACTGGGTGCGGCCTACATGACGGGGAAATACCTGGAAAAAGATGAAAAGAAAGGCTTTCAGTGGCTGCTGAAAGCGGCAGAAAACAACTATGTTGCGGCCCAACACGATGTGGCTTATGCCTATGACAAGGGGCTTGGCGTAGAGAAGGATGCCGCCAAGGCGAGGGAGTGGTATACCCGGGCGGCAAAAGCTGGATACGCCATGTCCCAGTATGCCCTGGCCCAGATCCTGGCCAAGGATGAAAAGCTGACAGACCGGGCGGAGCAGGCATTCCAGTGGACCAAAAAGGCGGCCACCCAGGGCTATGCGCCAGCGCAGTATGCCTTGGGAACCATGTATGCAGAGGGAAATGGCGTGGGGCAGGACTATGGCCAGGCCATGTACTGGTACAAAAAAGGCATAGCACAGGGAGATGGTGATTCCATGTACGGGCTGGCCAACCTCTATGCCAATGGTCTTGGTGTTGCAAAGAATCTCAAGGAAGGGCACAAATGGTATTGCAGGGCGGCGTATGCCAAGCAGAAATGGGCAGTAAACATGTTCAAGGACAAGGACCTGTCTGTGGTTTGTGCAGGCGTGGAGCCTGTCGAACAGAAAAACAGTCCAGAACAGGTTTCAGAGCAATGATTTTGCAGTGATAGATGCTTGCCGCGCGTTTTTTCATCTGAGGTCCGGCCACAATGAATCATCCGCCGCAGCTTTCTGGCTCCCGCGAGTGAAAAAGTGAGGCAACGTATTCTGCTTCTGGCATCGCGCTTTCTTGAAAAAGCGGTGATGTTCCTGTTCTTCGTAGTGCTGGCGCGCAGTTTCGGGCCGGAGTCCTTCGGAGAGTTCTCTTACCTTTTTGCGCTGGCGGCGCTGGTTTTCGTCATTGTCGACAATGGGGGAGATCTGTACCAGATTCCTCTTCTGGCCAGATATGGTTCCAGCCGCAGCCTGTTCGGCAAGCTGTTTCTGATAAAGACGTTTCTGTTCCTGCTGGTGCTGTTGCTGGTTTCCCTGCTTCATTTGGATGGAAAAATCTACTATCTGCTTGCCTCCTTTTACCTGGAGTCCCTGATTTCATTGGGTCGATCCCTTCTTTACCATGAAAAGCGGTTTGTCAGGGAATCCCTGTATCACTCCGCGGAAAAGACCATATTGCTGGTGCTGATGCTTATTGCCGGCGTATGGATCAAGCAGCTTATTCTGATGTACCTGGCCTTTTCTCTGGCGAAACTGGTGTACATATCCCTGCTTCTGCCCCGGATTGCGGATCTTGCCAGAAATCAGAAGTCACCAGCTGTCCGCGTGTTGATACAGGGAAGCTGGAGCTATGTCCTGCATGCAGTACTGATCGTCTCCATGCTGCAGCTCGATATCGTCTTGTTGAAGTACCTGGGAGCACCCTATGAGCAAATAGCTTTGTACAGTGCCGCCATGCGTATCATCATGGCCTTGATCGTCATCCCCCAGACCTTGTTCAACCTCTATTATCCGGATGTCTCCAGGTTCATGAGCCAGAGCCGGAATGATGCGCTGAAACAGGTGATAGAAGAAAACAGGGCAATCGAATGGGGGGGTGGGATGTTGCTGATGTTTACCATTGCGCTGGTTTCTCCTGAACTGATTCATTTCATGTACGGTGTTGAGTTTCAGGAGAGTGCCAGAATCCTGCTCATGCTGTCGCCGCTGATTCTGCTGCGCTTCACCAAGTACACAGACTCTGCGATAATATCGGCAAGCGATTACAATCGCTGGAAGTTATATACCACCCTTGTTGTCGCAGTTGGAAATATCTGCCTTAATCTGGTGCTTATCCCTTCAATGGGGATATACGGCGCGGTGACCGCGATCCTCCTGTCCGATCTTGGCCTCTGGTTGGGGTTCAGGTTTTGTTCCAGAAAAATCAATGCTGCCGCCCGGCCGGCGCAACAGGATTTCCTGGTGATTGTGGCTGCAGGCACGGCCGTATTCATGATTTATATGTGGCTGCACGGTGAGCTGTGGTTACGCTTGATCCTGTTGCTTATGATGTGGCTTGGAGCTTTACGTTACATGGCACCGATTTATTCACGGGTATTGCGTAAATGAGGCGTATTCTCCTGATTACCCATATGTATTCCCACAACAGTGGTGATCTTCTGATTTCGGAATCCCTGTCCGCCGATGCCGAATCCAGGAGTGGATGGCAGGTGGAACGGCTGCCGTTTCTCTACTACAACGGGATGAAAGGCAGCAAATGGCTTAACGGCCTGCTCGGCCTGGGACGGGTATACAGGGCTGTACGCCGCAATGATGCCGTGGTCATAGCAGGGGGCAATCTTGTCATTCCCAGGGTTCTGCGGTTTGCTGTGAGTTTTTTTGTATATTGTCTGGTTGCTTTCCTGCTGCGAAGGAATCTGTACACGGCGTTCATGGGGGCAAGTAGCCGCTCCAGCTGGATAGGCGGGAAACTCTATGGGCTTGGATTCAAGATGACGAAAGCCAATTGGGCCAGGGATGGGCACTCCATGGAAGTCATTAACAGGATTGCAAACCGAAGCGACACACGCTTGTCCCCTGACGGCGCTTTTTTTTGTACCTGGGAATGCCAGGCTGGAAGGGGAAACGGAAACAGGCTGGCTATTGTGCCATTTGCCCACGAGGAATTGTTCTGGAACGAGCGACTCACCTCTATTTCCCTGCAGACTTACGAAGCCCAGTACCAGGAGCTGGTTGGTGAACTCAAGGAAAGGGGCTGGGATGTCAGGATTATCGTGACTTCAGAGGTTGACCGGACTTTCGGAGAAAAACTGGCGCATGCCCATGATTTGCAGTTGTTTCAGCCAGATGATGGGGTTGCGTTGCTGGAGACTGTCTGCGACAGCTGCGATGTCCTTGTAAGCACCCGCATGCATGGTCTGATAGCGGGAATGTTGTCTGGCAAGGTGGTTATACCCGTGGCAGGTCAACACAAGGTCAGCGCCTTGTTCGGGATGATTTCACCGGAAATCGAAGTGCCTGTGCAGCGTGTTGACGAAGGGCTGAAGGATCGCATCATAACCTTGCTCAGAGATGGCAAGGGTTTTGTTTTGAGTCCTGAAACCCGGGCACGTTTGCTGGATGAATTGCATGCCGTATGGGACTCAATAGATCAGGATTTGGCGAGGGCGGGCATTGAATGAGGCTGCAATGAATATGGCGGGAGCCAGGGAAGCATCTGGTTACCGATTTCTTGTCGGCATGGTTCTGCTTTTTCTGCTCGTCATATTTTTTCAGGAGCCGTTCATTCGCCTTTTTCCCGGCTCCGCCATCAAGTACCTGGACGAGGTTTTTGTCATAGGCGTGCTTGCGTTCCTGGTGGTGCGCGCACTGGTGACGGGCAGGACCAGCCCGCTTTTTCTTCTTTCTTGTGCGGTGCTGGCTTATTTCGTTGTCGTATCCATGCTGGGGTTCCAGAGCAGCATGGAAAAAATAGTCGTTCAGTCTGTCATTCACTGGAAGTTTTTTGTTTTTCTCATGGCGCTGGATCTTGTTCAATTGGCTGATCCTGGTGGCAAATCCATCCGTAAGCTTTTTGTATTTGTGATGGCCGTGTCCATTGCCGGCTTCCTGCTGAATCTTTTTTTGCAGGAACGTTTCCTGGATTTTTTCAACGTGCCTCCCGCCTATAGGGCAGGCATACTCAGGATAGAGGGGTTTCAGCTAAAGCCAAATGACCTGGGCATACATTTGGGAATAGCCTTTATCTATTATTTTGTTTTCAGATTCAGTGGCAATCTGCCAAATATCGTTTTCTTCACCGCCTTGTTTTTTCTGCTGATACTGATAACGGGCTCGCGCGCCGCACTAGCGGCTATACCGATAACCTTGCTGGTGTACTTCGTTTATACACGGCAATGGAAGGTTCTAGGCGCCATGCTTCTCATGGCGCTCCTTGGATTGGTGGTGTTTTCCGGCTTTGTGCAAGACATGCTGCAGCGCACCATCAAGAATGTCTCCGAACTGTCTGATATCGAGAATTCCCTGTATATAAGAGGCATCATGATTTACTACGGCTTTGTGCTTCTGTTGCGTTACTTCCCCATCGGCACGGGAGCAGCCACTTTCGGCAGTGTTGAATCTGGCGGCAGCCCTGTATATGAGGATCTCGGCCTGTCGGACATGCGATTTTTTGAGCAAATGGAAGGCGTATACGACAGCAATCTTGCAACCATCAGTGGTGAGTTTGGTGCAATGGGCCTGCTGTTGTTCGGCATTGCTCTTGCCTATGTTTATTATCGCAGCAAGGCGCGGGCGGCGGGAAACAGCAGGAAAATGCTGTATTTTCGTATTGTCCTGATATTCATGTTGCTGGTGGCTGTTGTGAACCCTTTGTTCATGTATTCCTACAATGCCCTGCTGTTTGCGCTGGCCTTCAAAGCTGGTGAAGTGGCCGGGGATCAATCGCTTTGCTCGAAACCGGCTCCCCGATCGCTTGGCACTGACCATGAAACTGAAGCTTCTTAATGCCGGCCAGAATTACCGGATAATCGGTGGGTCAGACCGATATCAGTTTCAGCTTGCTGAGCTGCTGACCCGCCATGGTCACAAGGTCATTCCTTTTGCGGGAAAGCACCCCGATAATCTTCCTTCCGAGTGGGAATCTTATTTTCCACCAGCTCCTGACTTTGAGCATCCGGGATTATGGGATCTGACCAATTATGTCTATTCCAGGCCGGCGAAACGCGCCATGTCCCGGTTGCTTGAAAAGATCAGTATCGATATTGCACACCTGCATATCTATTACGGCAAACTGACTTCCTCCATTCTTCAGCCCCTGCGCGAAAAGGGTATCCCGATCGTGCAGACTACCCATGAGTTCAAGCTTTCATGCCCTGTCTACACCCTTTCCTGTCACGGTGAACTGTGTGAAAAATGTGCTGGCGGACACTATTATCACGCTGTGCTTCAACGATGTAACCGGGGCTCCTTTCTGCGTTCCGGCCTGAGCGCTCTGGAATCTTATGTGTCCGTGAAAAATGGGGCTATCGATGGCGTAGATCACTTCATTGCCGTGAGCGAATTCATGCGGGAAAAGCTTGTGTCCCATGGTCTGAGCCCAAACCGCATAACAGCCATACACAACTATATCGACGTATCGGGTATCGAGGTGGCTGAGAATGAAGGGGCTTACCTCCTCTACTTTGGGCGTTTCGAGGCGAACAAGGGCATAATGACGCTGCTGAAAGCCGCGGCCATGCACCGGGACATCGACCTGGTTCTTGTCGGAGCGGGGGGGCTGGAGCCGGTTATGCGGGATTATGTCGCCCAAGAGAAACTGGACAATGTCACCATCAGGGGGTTCATGGACCAGGCCAGCCTCTACGAAGTGATAAAGGGGTCTGTGTGTTCCATTATTCCATCCGAATGGTATGAGACTTTCGGTCTCACCAGCATAGAAAGTTTTGCCAAGGGAAAGCCGGTCATTGCCAGTCGGATTGGCGGTATTCCGGAAGTTGTGGAGGACAGGGTTGATGGTTTCCTGTTTGAGCCTGGTAATGCACAGGAACTGGGCGAATACATGAAGTGGATGTGGGAAAATCGTGGTGCCGCGGTAACAATGGGAAAGAAAGGACGGCAGAATGTGGAAAGAAAATTCAATCCGGAAGATCACTATCGAAAACTCATGGATGTGTACAGAAAGCTGCTCTGATGTTTCCTGGCAAGGCAATTGAAGGCATTTTTCCCAAGTTCAGAGAACAATAGCGCATGAGCCGAAAACAGCTTTCCATATTGGGGACTCGTGGCATACCCGCCGCTCATGGCGGGTTTGAAACATTTGCCGAATATTTGGCCCTGTTCCTGGTGGAAAAGGGCTGGGATGTTGTGGTCTACTGCCAGACGCATGGCTCTGGAGAAATTTCCGTTCGTGAGTGGAAGGGAGTCACGTTGATAGATGTTCCAGTAACCCAGCAAGGTGCCTTGGGCACCATAGTGTATGACTGGAAGACCGTCCTGCATGCGGCCAACAGTGACCGCCTGATTCTGACCCTGGGATACAACACAGCCTTGTTCAACTTGCGTTTCCGCATGGGACGCAAGGTAAACATCATCAACATGGATGGCATCGAGTGGAAACGAAAAAAATGGAAAGTACACGAACGTGCATGGTTGTATCTGAATGAACGCCTGGGCTGCCTGATAGGCAACCATCTCATCGCGGATCACCCGGAGATCGAGAAACACCTGCAGACGCGGGTATCCGCCCGCAAGATCACCATGATTCCCTATGGCGCGGAGGAGATCATCACGGCGGATGAAACCCTGCTGGGGGAACTGGGCCTGACACCTGACGGTTTTGCCCTGGTGGTGGCCCGCCCTGAGCCGGAGAACTCCATACTGGAGATCGTGCAGGCGTTTTCTGCCCGGAGGAGAGGTATCCGGCTGGTGGTGCTGGGAAACCTGAACCCAGGGGGGAATGCCTATCACCACAGGCTGCTGGAGGCGGCCAGCGATGAGGTGATGTTCCCCGGCGCCATTTACGACAAGTCCGTGCTTGCCGCACTGCGCTTTCATACCCGGCTGTACATTCATGGCCACACGGTTGGTGGCACCAATCCTTCCCTGGTTGAAGCCCTGGGGGCCGGATCGCCGGTACTCGCCCATGATAATGCCTACAACCGCTGGGTGGCTGGACAAGGGGCCGCCTATTTTTCTGACCAGGAGAGTTGCGCCAACAGGCTTGATGAGTTGCTGAACGATGCGTCAAGGATTAGTGAAATGTCAGAATGGAGCAGGCGTAGATTTCGTGAGTCCTTTCGCTGGGACAGTGTGCTGGAAGCTTACGAGCAGGTCTTTCTGGATGCTTTTCCCTCATCGAATGAGCCGTGATGATAGGTGATAGTTGTTGACTTATTGTCAGTCCATGCCGCTCATCTCTTGTTGGGGTTGTCAAGTTTACATATCAGAACTGAGGACTGGTTTGCATCTTTCCCGCACCAGCGCTAGTATCGCAAGGACAAAATGCAAACCGGCCTCGTTTTTTTGGCGCCGACATGCGCGTGAATAACAAGCAGGGACGACCTGCGATCACCATTTAGGGGATGGTTATGGATTTGAAATCCGGTATCAGGCGGCTGTTCAAGACGGTCGCGCTCGTCTTTTCAGTATCCGTGTTGGGTATTTCCACGTCTGCAAATGCCGCTGCCAGTGGCGTATCCGCGCAGCCCAAGGTTTCGACATCGGTAGCGGTGGCAAAGACGCGGCCGTTGCGTGAGTTGGCCATATCCCCTCCGCAGCTGCCCCAGGCCACTGGCGTGGTGGAAGCCTATCCAGCCCTTCCTGTTCCCCGTAACAGACCGGAAAAGAAGGGCAACACTCCTGTCATCACTGATCCCGTCGTTCAGGATCAGGCACCCTTGGACGCCAAAATGCCTGGCACGGTGGTGAATTTCGAAGGCATAAACAATGTCAATGGCGTACTGCCGCCCGATACGGTGGGAGATGTAGGTCCTGGTCATTATGTCCAGATGGTAAACCTGAGCTACCAGGTATGGGACAAGAGCGGCACCAGTCTCCTGGGGCCTCTCGCTTCCAACACCATTTGGTCCGCCCTTCCAGCAGGAAATATCTGCAGGGTCAACAATGACGGCGATCCCATCGTCCTCTATGACCAGGCGGCTGATCGCTGGCTACTCAGTCAGTTTGCCCTGGATTTCAATGGTACCCAAGGTTTCCATCAATGTATCGCTATTTCGGAGACGGGTGACCCCACGGGCGCTTTCTATCTGTATGACTTCAAAATCAGCGATACCAAGATGAATGACTATCCACATTTTGGTATCTGGCCGGACGGCTACTACATGGCGGTTAACCAGTTTATCGGCAACAGCTGGGCGGGTCAGGGCGCCGTGGCCTTCGAACGGGACAAGATGCTGGCGGGCCTGTCTGCGCAGATGATTTATTTCGATGACCCGGATCCTTCTCTGGGTGCCATGCTGCCTGCCGACTGGGATGGTGTCACACCGCCGCCCTCGGGCGCTCCCAATTTGTTCGTCCAGTTGGGTGGCGACAATGCATCTCTTGATATCTGGGCCTTCCATGTGGACTGGACCACGCCAGCCAATGCCACTTTCACCTCGCTGACGTCTCCGGCGGTTGCGTCTTTCGATCCCGATATGTGCGGGGGTTCCCGCAACTGTATTGGTCAGCCCGGTGGTACGGCCGTGGATTCCCTGGCGGACCGGCTCATGTACAGGGTCCAGTACCGCAATTTCGGTGGGTATGAGGCCATGGTGACCAACCACACGGTGGATGCCAATGGTGCCGACAAGGCAGGCGTGCGCTGGTACGAGTTGCGTAATACCGGTGCCGGCTGGACGGTGGCCAACCAGGGAACCTATGCACCGGATGCCGATAACCGTTGGCTCGGGTCTGCTGCTATGGATGCCCAGGGGAATATCGCCATTGGCTATTCCGTATCCGGAGCCAACACCTATCCGTCCATTCGCTACACCGGGCGTCTGGTGAGCGATCCTGCTGATACCCTGCCGCAGGGTGAAGCAACGCTGATAGCGGGGGGCGGTTCCCAAAGCCATTCCAGTGGTCGCTGGGGCGACTATTCGGCCATGAGCGTGGATCCCACGGATGACTGCACCTTCTGGTATACCCAGGAATATTACTCCGCGGATAGTTCTGCAGGCTGGCAGACAAGGATAGGCTCTTTCAAGTTTCCAAGTTGTTCCGCCGGTCCCTCTGGTACCCTGACGGGCACGGTGACCAGTAGCGGCGCTCCTCTCGAAGGTGTCCTCGTGGATGCTGGCGGCATTACCACCACCACGAATGCAAGTGGCGTATACAACTTCGCCAGCATTCCAGTGGGTACATACACAGTGACGGCATCCAAGTTTGGCTATGTGACGAGCTCAGTAAGCGGGGTTGCCGTGACAGACGGCGCGACCACGATTCAGGACTTCAATTTGGCACAAGCATCCATGACCACCATCAGTGGCACCGTGACCGACGGGTCCGGTAAGGGCTGGCCCCTGTACGCGACCATCGATATCGCGGGCGCGCCCATTCCTACCCTTTATACCGACCCGGCAACAGGGGCTTACAGCGTCAGTTTGCCGCAGGGGGCGAACGTCACTATCAACGTGGCCGTGGATGGCTACGTCAGCCAGGCAAGGGGAATCACGGTGCCCGCAGCACCCAGCACGGAAGACTTCGCCATGCTGGTCGATAGTCTCGCCTGCTCCGCGCCTGGTTATATGGTTGATGGCTTGACCGAGGATTTCAATGGTGCCACCTTCCCCCCCTCCGGCTGGAGTGTCGTGGATGACGCTGGCAACGGCGTGGTCTGGAGCAACGTGGCGGGTTCTGGCGAGAGCGGGAACTACACTGGCGGTACCGGCGACGCGGCTTCCGTCAGTAGTGACGCGTTCGGGTCGGCAGAGTTCGATACTTCCCTGGTATCACCGGTTGTTCCAGTGATTGGCGGTGAAACCCTGACGTATGTAGCCAACTACCAAAACTATGCCAATCTTGATTTCCTGGATGTCGATATCAGCGTCGATGGCGGCGCCTGGACCAATGTGCTCAGATGGAATGAGGATCACGGCGGTCTCCGTAGCACTCCTGGAGAGGCGGTGAGCCTGGATCTGACCGGGTTTCTGGCTGGAGCCACCAGCTACCAGCTGCGCTGGCATTACTATGACCCCAACACGGGTGATTGGGACTGGTATGCGCAGATCGATGATGTGAAGGCCGGCGGATGTGTTCCGGATTCCAGCGTGGGAGGCTTGCTGGTGGGCAATGTGTATGACGCCAATACCGTCGTGCCTGTCAATGGAGCGACAATAAGTCATGGCTCCCACGCATCCATCAGTATGGCCACGCCGGATGATGCGGCATTGGATGATGGATTTTTCTCCCTGCCTGTACCGGCTGGCGTGGCCATCAGCGTTGAGGCCACGGCTACAGGTTATGGCACAGCCACCCAGTCGGTGACCGTGCCCGCCGGGGGTGTCTTGCGCCAGAATTTTGCCCTTCCCGCAGGCATGCTTGCGGCGACGCCGTCGCCGATTACCATGACCTTGTGGGAAGGCATGAGCTGGCCCAAGAGTCTGGAGCTTGCCAACGCTGGCGGCGCGGATGTGGCCTACAAGTTGTTCGAATTCGATGTTCCCTACACCGCGCCCCAGGCCACGGGGCCTTGGGCGGAAAAGGTAAGGCATGCGTCGCCCAAGCACCTGCATGACAAAGATGCCCGCTTGCTGCGCTATACGCCTGTTTTCCTGAACAAGGGAACAGAGAGCCTGCCCAACCCGAATGCAGCGGGAGACATATTGAGCCAGTTCGTGACGGGACTGGGTTCCCCCTGGGGCATTTCCTTCAACAAGGATGCCAATGACCTGTGGGTGAACAATATTGGCGCCTTTGTTGGCGGTACGGATGATGATAATCACCGGTTCCTGCGTGACGGCACGGATACCGGGGACAGCATCACGCCCACTTGGATGGCAGTCTATGTTGGTGACGGGGCCTATGACATGTTGAACGGCACGCTTTGGCAGGTCAACGTGGGAGGCGACAACTGTGTCTATGAATCCGACCCGGTTACCCTGGCGCCCACGGGCAACAGTATCTGCCCGGCGTTTGGCACTTCCATGCGCGGCCTGGCCTATGATCCGGTGACGGATACCTTCTATGCCGGAAGCTGGAACGACTCCACCATTCATCACTTCGACCGTAGCGGAACCATTCTGGATTCCAAGAACGTGGGGCTGTCGATTTCAGGCTTGGCTTTCAACCCGGTCACCGGGCACCTGTTCGTGCTGTCCAATGTCGATGCCGCGGGTGGCGATGATATCGCGGTGCTGGATGTCGCCAATGACTACGCGGTCCTGGCAAGCTTCGATACGGGAATTCCTGACCTCAGGCAGGGCGGTCTGGGTATGAGTTGTGATGGCCATTTGTGGGCCGTACAACAGGCAACTGGTGATGGCGCGGGGGATGATGCCATTCTGGAGATCGATTCAGGTGAAAACGTAGCCTGTCTGGGTATCGACTGGCTGAGTGAAAGCCCTGCAGAGGGAACCGTTGCTGCTGGTGGCAGCGAACCCATTGAGTTTACCTTCGACAGCACGGCATTGACTCCCGGTGTCTATTTGGCGCATGTCAAGGTGGCCAATGATGCGCCTTATGGTGCATTGCCCATACCCGTGGAGTTCACGGTCATTCCCTATGAGCAGATGTTCGCGGATGTTCAACCCGCGCATATGTTCTACAACTATGTTCAATCCATCGGTCTCGCTGGAATCACCTCGGGTTGTGATAATGCCGTACCATTGCCAAACTATTGTGACCTCAGTAGTGTATCCCGGGCGCAGATGGCGGTGTTCCTGGGACGTGGTATCCATGGCAGTGACTATGTGCCGCCGCCTGCAACGGGTTCCGTGTTCAATGATGTGTCTGCCAGCTACTGGGCGGCCGCCTGGATAGAGCAGTTTGTCGCGGACGGCATGACTTCGGGGTGCGACGGCAATGGCAACTATTGTCCGGATGATCAGGTCACTCGCGGACAGATGGCGGTGTTCCTGCTGAAGGCCAAGCATGGCGCCAGCTATATGCCGCCCCCGGCATCGGGTACCGTGTTCGACGACGTGGATGCCAGCTACTGGTCTGCGTCATGGATAGAGCAGCTGGCGGCCGAAGGGATTACCCTTGGGTGTGGTGGCAATAACTACTGTCCCGAGAGCCCGGTAGAGAGAGGCCAGATGGCTGTGTTCATTCAGCGAGTGTTTAATCTGCCGATACATCCCTGATGGCGTTGGCGGTGAATGCTAGTTGGGTTCACTGCCGACTGCCAAAACAGAAAAGGGGATAGTAGTGTATGTTCCGTATTGACTGGGGGTGGCTGTGCCACTCCCGGTTTTCCTTTGTGCAGAACCGGCAACTGGCCTGGATGCCGGCTTCTGGTCATGATTTCCTTGTTTTCAATGGTTTGGCGTCATCAATAATGAGAGTGACAGGTGCTCGTGCCGAAGAGACAGCCGCATGAATTCTGTTTACCAAAGCGCATTCAGCGCCACGCACCTTCCTGATGAGAAACCAGCCACAATCGCGCGGGTGAGTTTCCACGCCGCCTTGTTCTGCTGTTACAATCGATATCCCTTGAAAGGTCAGGCAGAGCCGGACTGCTTCGCGCCGTGATTGGACTCCCCCGCCAGAATGCCTGCCGGGTAGCGTTCCTGACTTAACAGGATGTTGAAAAAGTCCTTCCATGGACTATATTCAACTACGGAAGCGGAAAACCCGGTTTCCCGCTTCCTTCATTTTCAATGGCTTACAGCCACCGAAAATGGTGGCATATCCTAGTGCCATACACAGGCTGTCGAAAAATGATGTTTTTCAACAGCCTGTTAATAATATCCCCAAGCCCATTGGAGAGCATGAAGATGGTTAAGATTCCTGGTTTATTGTTACTGACGATTTTGGGATGCAGCGCCTGGTTGTCTGCCGCCATGGCGGCCTCTGACAGCGAGCAGGAGTTGCTGCGTTACACCCAAACCCATGACATGATTGCTTTCGACGGTATCCCTATGCTGCAGGTGTTCGACAGCGGGCGCGTGCGGGTGCACCTGCCAGCCTGGAAGAAGAACAGCGGGGACTATGAGTATTTCCTGTCCGCTGCAGAACTCAAGATGTTGAAAGAGCGGCTGGAAAACCCCTCGGTGGCGGATTTCGACAAGGCTGCTGTCGAAAGGGATCTTCATGCCGCCGAGGCCACTGCGAGGGCCCGGAGCGGACAGCTGTTTGCGATTTCGGACAACACCTACACCCACATGACCGTCAATACGGGCATCAATGGCCCGGCAAGGGATATCGCCTGGACCAACCTGCAGAACGATGCCCAGCGGCATTCAGAATTGAAAGATCTGGTGGAGCTGGCGGATACCGAGCGTTTATTGCAACAGCTGTTGCATCACCCAAAAATGAAGAAACTGGACTGAGGTGGAGGACATTATGATGAATGCGGACTACAGAACCCCTGCCGTCAGAACCGGCTCTGCCATCCTGAGGTCCCTGGTGGGCACCGCATTTGCTCTCGCTGCCGGCAGTGTTCAGGCGGGAGCCTTTGTCTTCGCGGGCGATGCGAACGGGGTGGATGTCGTTACCCATCCCGCGGGTTATACGGGCACCAGCCAGGAAGTGGTCTTGAATGTGTGTATCGTGCCGGGTACCGCCAATGCCAGTGCCATGGAAACGTCCGTGAAGAATGTGGTGGCGACCTTCAATATCCAGCAGGCCACCACGGGTAATCTCCTGTTCGGCAGTAACACCAATATTCCTGCGGGTGATGTAGATTTCGAATCCACGGTGCTGCACGAGATGGGGCATTGCCTGGGCTTGGCGCATCCCAACGCGGCTACTGAGTCAGGCCTGACGGGTGGGGATCAAAATTACACCAAGGCCACGACAGGAACAGATGGTGTATACAACCTTGATGCCGGCGATGATGGCGTCATTGGCTCCAGCGATGATGTGCGGGGTGATGATGTCAACCTGCACTGGTTCCGTATCTCCAATAACAATCCTTTCACCATGGATGCCACCGTGGACTCTACCACTTATTCCCGCGATGTGGCTGACCTTCCCACCGGACACAGTTTTGCCGCCAACGCGGATCGTGATGTGGGCGTGTTGTTGGGCGTAGCGGATACAGAGGCCGTCATGCAGCAGGGCACTTTTGCTGATGAAGCCCAGCGCACGCTGAACCATGATGATGTGGCCACCCTGCGTTATGCCATGAGCGGGCTGGACGAATTGGCAACAGGCGCGGATGACTACAGTATCAGGCTTGTATACCAGGGTATCACTGATACCAATTGCGATATCAGTCTTGAGTTCGACAACACCAAGACAGGGTTTGCGCAGTGCACCACGGGAGGAAGTTTCATTGGTGCCGGTCATGTGGTGATTACATCCGCGAATATCTATTTCAACGATACGGCGAGCTGGTTCTTCAACGACGTCTATACCGGCCCCCTGTTCGATGACGTGCCTTTCGATCACTGGGCATACGACTATATTCAGACATTGGCCAAGAGTGGCATCACTTCGGGGTGCGATGCCAACAACTACTGTCCCCAGGATCCGGTGACGCGCGCGCAAATGGCGGTGTTTCTCGAAAAGGGCATGAAAGGCAGCAGTCATGTGCCACCTGCTGCCACCGGTACGGTGTTCAATGATGTGCCGGCCAGTTACTGGGTGGCTTCCTGGATAGAAGAGCTGGCGGCGGATGGTATTACCAGTGGCTGTGGTAACGGCAACTATTGTCCTGATGACAACGTGTCACGCGCGCAGATGGCGGTTTTTCTGCTGAAGTCTGAACACGGCTCGGATTACATTCCTCCTACAGCGACCGGAACCGTGTTCGACGATGTTTCCAGCGGACACTGGGCTGCATCCTGGATTGAGCAATTGGTGAGCGAAGGCATAACCTCTGGTTGTGGAGGAAACAACTATTGTCCTGATGCCAACGTCACCCGTGACCAGATGGCTGTTTTCCTGGTGAAAACCTTCAATCTCTGAAACGGCCCGAACGCTGGCAAGCGCTTGAAGCTACCCTGAACCGGCTGGTGCACTGTTCCCGTCCGTCATTCGCTGGCGGGCGGGGATGTCTCAGGTCGCTCGCCTTGCAGCAGCATCAAAACATAGAAAAACAACACCGGAACTGCCGGCAGGCTGGCCCGGCTCAAGGTGGTGCCGTCCAGGGCCTCGCGATAGTGTGAGGTGAAAAAGAAAGCTAGAAAAAGAAATACCAGGATTTCCCCCACCAGGAGGGTGGCGGGCAGCAGTTGCAGTGAAAATCTGCGGCGAAGGGCGGCATAAAGCAAGATCAGCGGGAATGTCCACATGAGCAGATGCCAACTGCCCTTGAGCAGGTACTGATCAGCGACGGCTTTCCAGACGGGGTGATAATCAATGGCGTAGTAACCCAGGCCAGGAACGATGATGCGTTTCGCACTCACGGCCATTTTTCCCAGGCCCGGTATTTCGATGCTGCCGCCACCGGTTTGCCAGAAGATGATTCCGCCGGTAATCAGTAATAATGTGCCGGCTACGCTCATGCTTCGGGGCCAGAGGCTGACGAGCCAGGCTGAAAGCAGCAGAGCTGTCCAGATGACGCCAGGCATCTTGATTTGTGTACATGCCAGGGCGAGCAAGATGAAAAGGATGAACTGAATCGGCTCAGGTTTCTGGTTCCACAGGAACAAGGAAATGGCGGACAGGCCAAAGAAGGCGGTCAGCCAAAGGTCAGCATACCCCCCCAATGCCGTATGCACATTGATCAGGGGAAGCGTCAGCAGCAGGAACACCAGGGTCATGGCGTTCAGAGGGCGCACGCCCAGGTTTCTCGCCTGGCCATAAAAACCCAGTCCCAGGGCGGCAGCGCACAGCAGCCAGGGAAGATTGACCAGGTTGTCTTTCCAGCTTCCTGCCCCCAAAGCCGTCCATGTCTGAATCAAGGGCACCAGGGAGGGATAGCGGGAGGCTTCCGGGTTTCCCAGGGTATAGGCCGTCTCCGGGTGGGTGCCGTGCAGCCAATCGCCAGGAGCGATCCAGGGTGTCAGTTCCCGAAGTTCGAACCATACCTTTGCTTTGGGTGCCCAGTTCATCCATGCATCCCAGGGATAAAGCGGCCGCCACAGTATTTCGAGGAAGATTCCACCATAGTTCAACAGCAGGAGGCCCAACAGCAGCCAGAATGCGATTCTGCTCCAGGTGCTTTGCTCGGGGGGCGCCTGGCTGGAAACCGTGCCTGTTGTTGGGGCGCGTTTTAGGAGCAAGGGAAGGAGTGATGCAAGAATGAGCAATGTGGCCAGGGGCCAAAAAGACAGCCTTAAGCCAAGGGTGTCCCACAGTAGCATGGCCGAGGCCGTGGCGAGTATTCCAAGCAAGTAGCCATATCCTGCTATGGCGGCCCAATGACTGTTTTTCCAGAACCGTATCAGCCAGGAAACACCCGTAAGGGCCGGCAACATCAGGGCAAGCATCAACTCCATCATGGCGTATTGCCCGTGGCTGAAAGCACTT
Organism: Sedimenticola sp.; assembly: GCA_027030425.1. Lineage (GTDB taxonomy): Bacteria > Pseudomonadota > Gammaproteobacteria > Chromatiales > Chromatiaceae > Thiolapillus. The sequence continues at coordinate 1,632 of JALVEW010000063.1, read as the reverse complement.
GATAAAGGGTTCCCAGGGAGCCCTTGTCAAGGCGTAGTGCATGCACTTGTCCGTCGTCCGGCCATTTCAACAACTGTCTGCCGGTATCGTAGCCGAGGCCCGGAATTTCTCCCATGGTCAGAATATAGTCACCCTCATGCAGATAATGTTTCATGGGGTATTGGCCATAGTTGTATATGTTATGGGGGAGGAGGTAATACTGCAGTTTCAGTCTGGAATAGTCCCGCGCTTCGTTGCGGAGAAGAAACATGCGCACGGGATGCGGCGGAAGCACTTCCTGTTTCAAATGCGCCGCGTACCTGTAGATATTGCTGTCTTCCGCGGCCAGATGTCTTTCCTCTTCATTCTTGCCGCCAAACTGATGGTAGGTATGTGTAAGCTGGATCAGGAGGTTTGATTGCCAGCGTGCATGCAGCAGCAGCCAGGGGACAAGAACCAGGGCGATCAGAGTTGGAGCACACCAGTGTTTATTTCCGCCGGCTTGGAAGAACAGTGTTTTGACGCCGTAGAGAAACAGTGCCAGCAGCATCCAGCAAGCAGCGGCAAGAACGGGTGACAGCGGCGGATTTGGAGCTGAGTTGAATACAAAATTTATGGAAGAATGCCGCCAACCTTCGAATCCCGTCCAGCTGGAAAGCATGGATTTCAGCAGCAGCAAAGTGCTTGGAGGAGAAAAACGTATATCTGCAATGCCCAGCGGTGGCTCCTGTGCGGGGCGCTGAATGCTTAGCCCAAGATGGGTGAGCCGGCCATTCCAGTACCGATTCTGCTCCAGTGAGACGACCGATGAGGCTGCGGGCAATTCCGTAAAGCGGGTGACCTCTGGCTCCCGTTCACTGCGCCAGTACAATGCGATCCGGGTGTCAGGAGAGCTGCCAGTCAGGTGATATTGCAGGTAGGGATAATCTTCCGCGGTAAAATCATGGCGGGCAAAGGCGATGATGGCCTGGTTACTACCGGAGGCGGGGGTAACCTGCACGCCTTCTTCAGCCCTGATGCCCGAGCCGGCGACGACGACAAGATCCTTGGCCGTCAGCGCCAGAGGCGCGGCATCGGTCTGGGCAGATGGCTGCCCCAGTTGCCAAACAGCCAGGCCTGCAATCAACAGAACAGCGCTTGTAAGCAGATACGCAATAGACGAAACAATGCACATGCCTGGATGAGCTTGCCGTCTGTCCTTGAGTGTCGTCATGCAAGACGCCTGTCTGTCGTTGTCCTCAATCCATGTCCCCGTCCTGTGGATGCAGAACTTGAAATGTCGGGAAATTCACTGATTTCTCCGTCACAGTTTTATCCAGGGGGATAGAATGTACGAATATTCTACATCTTCGTGTAGTGGAAAAATATGTTTAAGCAAGGGTTAATCAGGGAATATTCGCCCATTTTTTCATTCATGGCGCGTCTTCTGGATCTTTGCATCGTCTTTTTCGGCGGTGTGCTGGCGTTTCACATCCGTTTTGGCCACCTGGATCTGTGGTATGGATATGAATTGGTGCTGCTGCTGGGCACCTTGCTGAGCGCCGTCATTCTGCCGTTGTTCAAGCTGTACCATTCCTGGCGGGGAAAAGGGCTCTGGCAGCAGATATGGATGACCACCCTGGCCTGGGGCGCGGTGGTGCTGATCCTGGTGCT
>JALVEW010000062.1 GCA_027030425.1 Sedimenticola sp. | reverse complement strand
AACCCGTAAGTGCTTGTTTTATCTGGTAGGCGCGAACGGAATCGAACCGCCGACCCCCACCATGTCAAGGTGGTGCTCTAACCAGCTGAGCTACGCGCCTGTTGCGAGGGCGAACTATACACGGGAATCCACCGCCGGCGCAAGTGGACGCCGGCAATGGGGCAGCCTCCAGAAGCGGCATGCATGGGCTGTCCTTGGTGTACTATTAATTAAGGGTTCCGGGATTTGAGCAGAAAGACAGGCTGTGCCTGCTCCATCCTGGTGAAATCCGTACTATGAGAAATGAACAGGAGATCGCCCGATGTGTACTGTGTGTGGCTGTGGAGAAGGAGAAACCGTCATCGAGGCTCATGAGGATGGGCATCATCACGGACACACCCATGATCATGGAGGAGGCCCGGCACATGCTCATGCGCCGGGTCTCAGCCAAGCGCGCATGGTGCAGATAGAGGAGGATATCCTCGGTCAGAACAACAAATACGCTGCCGCCAACAGGCGATGGTTTGCCGAGCGGGGGATGCTGGTGCTCAACCTGGTGTCCAGTCCAGGCTCTGGCAAGACGACGATTCTCACCCGTACCATCGATGATCTGGGAGACAGGCTGCCGCTTGCAGTCATCGAGGGTGACCAGCAGACAAGCCACGATGCCCAGCGTATCCGCGAAACCGGCGTGCGGGCCGTGCAGATCAATACTGGCAAGGGTTGTCACCTGGATGCGCACATGGTGGGGCATGCCCTGGATTCCCTGGCGCCGGAGAATGGCTGTGTGCTGTTCATAGAGAATGTCGGCAACCTGGTTTGTCCGGCCGCCTTCGATCTGGGGGAGGCCCACAAGGTGGCCATTCTTTCCGTCACCGAGGGTGATGACAAGCCCCTGAAGTATCCGGACATGTTTCATGCGTCGGATCTCCTGTTGATCAACAAGATCGATCTTCTGCCCTATGTGGAGTTCGACGTGGATCGCTGCATCCAATATGCAAGGCGCGTCAATCCTTCCATTAAGGCCATACAGGTTTCCGCCACCACGGGCGAGGGGATGGATACCTGGTACCGCTGGCTGGAGGCCAGCCGGCAACTGGCGGCCCTGGGCCTCTGAATCATGTGTCTGGCCGTGCCGGCCCGCGTGGTCGAGATTGACGCGGGAGAAGACCTGGCCGTGGTATCCCTGGGTGGCGTGCGCCGGGAGGTGTCCCTGGCGCTGGTGGATGGCGTGGAGCTTGGTGACTACCTGCTGGTTCATGTGGGCTATGCCCTGAACCGTATCGACCCGGATGAAGCGCAAAAAACGCTGGCGCTCATCGGGCAGGTCGGCCTGGGCGGGAGCGCAGGATCATGAAGTATGTGGATGAGTTCCGTGACAGCGGTCTTGCCCGCAGGCTGGCGGATGCCATCCGGCGGGAAGCCGATAGCGGCAGACAGTATCGACTCATGGAGTTCTGCGGCGGACACACTCACGCCATTTTCCGCTACGGGGTGCAGGATCTGATGCCGGACAATCTGCAGTTCGTGCACGGGCCGGGCTGCCCCGTGTGTGTGCTGCCCGTGAGCCGTATCGACATGGCCATTGCCCTGGCGAGAAAAGAGGGCGTCATTCTCTGCAGCTATGGCGACATGCTCAGGGTGCCTGCCAGCGGCCGTGACAGCCTGCTCAAGGCCAGGGCGCAGGGATGCGATGTCCGCATGGTCTATTCCACCATGGATGCCCTGCGTGTCGCCCGGGAGAACCCGGACAGGGAAGTGGTCTTTTTTGCCATTGGCTTCGAAACCACCACCCCGCCCACTGCCGTCGCCATGGAACAGGCCAGGGCCGCGGGGCTTACGAACTTTTCCGTATTCTGTAATCACGTGCTCACGCCGCCGGCCATGCAGGCCATTCTCGATTCATCTGCTGATGAAGAAGTATCTATCGACGGTTTTCTCGGTCCTTCTCATGTCAGCACCATCATCGGCAGTCGCGCCTACGAGCCTTTCGCCAGGGATCATGGCAGGCCCGTGGTCATCGCCGGCTTCGAGCCCCTGGACATCATGCAGTCGGCGCTGATGCTGTTGCGCCAGCTCAACCAGGGCCGGGCCGAGGTGGAGAACGAGTACACGCGGGCGGTGACCCGGGAAGGCAATCTCAAGGCCCAGGCACTGATGAACCGCACCATGACGCTGCGGGCATCCTTCGAATGGCGGGGGCTGGGCAGCATCCCCCGCAGCGCCCTGCGCATCAGGGACGAATATGCCGATCTCGATGCAGAGCGGCGTTACGATCTGCCTTCGCTGCCTGCGCGGGAAGTGCAGGGCTGTGAATGTCCCGCCATTCTGCGCGGCCAGTTGCGTCCCACGGATTGCCGGCTGTTCGGTACGGTGTGCACGCCAGAGAATCCCATGGGGGCCTGCATGGTTTCCTCCGAAGGGGCCTGTGCCGCCTACTGGAGCTACGGACGTTCGCGGCAGCCGGATGCAGTGAGGGCAGGTGCATGAGGCGAAAATTCGGACAGCGCCTGAACCTTCGCGACGGCAGCGTGGACATGACCCATGGCAGCGGTGGACGCGCCATGGCGCAGCTCGTCGAGGAGCTGTTCCTGGCCCGGTTCGACAACCAGTGGCTGGCCAGGGGAAATGACCAGGCGGCTTTCGAGGTGGCGCCGGGACGCATGGTGATGAGCACCGATGCTCACGTCATTTCGCCTCTGTTCTTTCCCGGCGGGGACATCGGCTCCCTGTCCGTTCACGGCACCATCAATGATGTGGCCATGTCCGGCGCCCATCCCCTGTATCTCAGTGCCGCCTTCATCCTGGAAGAAGGTTTCCCCCTGAAGGATCTGGAACGCATAGTGACCAGCATGGCGGCAGCAGCGGACCAGGCCGGGGTCCCGGTGGTCACCGGCGACACCAAGGTCGTGGAGCGGGGCAAGGGGGATGGCATCTTCATCACCACCACTGGCGTGGGCAAGGTGCCGGCCGGGGTGGACATATCCGCTGACCGCGCCCGTCCTGGTGATGCCATACTGGTCAGCGGCAGTCTGGGCAATCATGGCGTGGCCATCATGTCCAGCCGGGAAGGGCTGGCCTTTGACACCACCATAGAGTCCGATTCCGCGGCATTGCACACCCTGGTGGCGGACATGGTTGCCGCGGTTCCCGGCATACACTGCCTGCGTGATCCGACCCGGGGCGGTCTGGCCACCACCCTCAACGAGCTGGCGCAGCAATCGTCAGTGGGCATGCAGCTGGTGGAAGCGGCCATTCCCGTGGAAGAGCAGGTCCAGGGCGCCTGCGAACTGCTGGGTCTGGATCCTCTCTATGTGGCCAACGAAGGCAAGTTGGTGTGCATCTGTGATGCCGGGGATGCGGAGCGACTGCTGGGCGTGATGCGCCGGCACCCCCTGGGGGAAAAGGCCGCCATCATTGGTGAAGTGGTTGCCGATGATGCCTGCCTGGTGCAGATGCGGACCCGCTTTGGCGGCAACCGGGTAGTGGACTGGCTGGCCGGCGAGCAGCTGCCGAGAATCTGCTAGATGAGCAGTCAGCCTGCCGGCATTCGCATCAGGGTGCGGGGTGTGGTTCAGGGCGTGGGCTACCGGCCCTGGGTATGGCAGCTGGCCAGCCACCACGGCTTGCGTGGCAGGGTATGGAACGATGCCCGCGGCGTGGTGATCGAAGCCTGGGGCAAGGCTGCCGCCGTGGAAGATTTTACCCGTGCCCTGCGCCAGCAGGCGCCACCCCTGGCCGTCGTGGAAGCGCTGGAGATACGCCCGCTGGACAGCGGGGCCAACGCGCCGCCCGCCGGCTTTCATATCTGGTCCAGTCGCCCAGGCGAGGTTCACACGGGCATCGCGGCGGATGCCGCCACCTGTGCGGCCTGTATCGCGGAGATCTTCGACCCGGAAAACCGGCGCTACCGTTATCCCTTCACCAACTGCACCCATTGCGGCCCCCGTCTTTCCATTGTGCGTGGCATTCCCTATGACAGGGCGAACACCAGCATGGCGGCCTTTCCCATGTGCCGGCAGTGCGCACAGGAGTACGGCGACCCTTCCAACAGAAGATTTCACGCCCAGCCCAATGCCTGCCCGGAATGCGGGCCAAGGGTCTGGCTGGAAGGCGGGGACGAGGTTCTGAACCAGACCGTAGGGGAAGATGCCATAGAGGATGCCGCCAGGCTGCTCAGGGAAGGCCGTATCGTTGCGGTCAAGGGGATTGGCGGCATTCACCTGGCCTGTGACGCCGGCAATGAACAGAGCGTACACCGTCTGCGCGCCCGCAAGTTCCGCCATCACAAGGCCTTTGCCCTCATGGCCCGGGATGTCGCCATGATCCGTGAGTACGCCGAGGTCGATGCCGCCGGAGAAGTAGCCCTGCGCTCCCCGGCCGCGCCCATAGTGATTTTTCCGGCGCGGGGAGGGCGCCTGGCGGAATCCGTGGCGCCCGGACAGAATACCCTGGGATTCATGCTGCCCTACACGCCATTGCATCACCTGCTTCTGGCGCAGATGGACCGGCCTGTGGTGATGACTTCGGGAAACCGCGTCGATGAGCCCCAGTGCACGGGCAACCGGGAAGCCAGGGAACGGCTTTCCGGGATTGCCGACGCCTTTCTCCTTCATGACCGGGAAATCGTCACCCGCCTGGATGACTCCGTGCAGCGGGTGATGGCCGGCGGCCTGCGCACCCTGCGCCGTGCCCGGGGATTCGCGCCTTCGCCTCTGGTGCTGCCCCAAGGCTTCGAGGACGTTCCCCGGGTGCTTGCCATGGGAGGGGAGCTGAAGAACAGTTTCTGCCTGCTGATGGATGGCAAGGCGGTGATCTCACAGCACATCGGTGACCTGGAAGACGCAACGACCTTTTCCGAATACCGCCGGATGCTGAGCCATTATGCCGCGCTATACGGTTTTTCTCCCGACCTAATCGTGGTGGATGCCCATCCTGACTATCTTTCCAGCCAGTGGGGCCGGCGTCTTGCGGCGGAGAGTGGGGTTCCCTGCATCCAAGTCCAGCACCATCATGCCCATGCCACCGCCTGCCTCGCGGAAAAAGGAATAGGGGTGAACGGGGAAGCGGTGCTCGCTGTGGTTCTCGACGGGCTGGGATATGGCGGTGACGGAAACCTGTGGGGTGGTGAGTTTCTGCAAGCCGACTACCGGGGCTTTCAGCGGCTGGCCCATTTCCGTCCTGTGGCCATGCCAGGGGGCGCCAGGGCCGCGCGGGAGCCTTGGCGCAATACTTTTGCGCACCTGCATGCCAGTCTGGGATGGACGCGGCTGCGGGCGGAATACGGGAAGCTGGAGCTGCTGGATTATCTTCAGCGGAAGCCGCTGCAAACCCTGGAGCGCATGCTGGACCAGGGAATCAACAGTCCCCTGGCCTCATCCGCGGGAAGATTGTTCGATGCGGTGGCGGGTGCGCTGGGCATCGACAGGGATGGCGTCAGTTTTGAAGGGCAGGCCGCCATGAAACTGGAAGCACTGGCTGAATCTGTCAGGGAGGAAGTTCCTGGGTATCCCGTGGAAAGAGAAGGCAAGGAATTGGTTTGGAATAATATGTGGCTGGCCCTGCTGGATGACCTGAAGCAGGGCGTTGATGTGGCCATGATGGCTGCGCGGTTTCACCTTGGGCTGGCGGATGCCGTGGCAGGAATGGCCGTTGCCCTTTGCCGCGGCAATGGGCTGGATTCTGTGGTGTTGTCGGGCGGAGTGTTCCAGAACCGGTTGTTGCTGGAAGCCGTGAGCCGTCAGCTTGAAGAAGAAGGCCTGAAGGTTCTGATACCGGAAAAACTGCCTGTGAATGATGGAGGAATCAGTCTGGGCCAGGCAGTGACAGGGGCGCTGCGCGGCGCCTGAAACACAATGGCCGGAACCCGCGTGATACGGGGTCCGGCCATAGCAGATGACAACAGCCTATTTGGCCAGCTTGTAGATGGCCCTGGCAGGTGAAGTCACGCGACCCTGGCGTTTCAGGTAGGCGAGGGTCTGGGACAGATTGCCCACTACAACGCCTTTTTTCTTCAATGCGGCTTTGAGGTCGGAGGTGGAGATCTGGCCGGCATCTCCGATGATTTTCAGCACCGCGTCCGTGATGCTGCCTCGTTTTCCGCCCGCGCTCTTTCCACTGAGACGGGAAATCTCCCGGTCGATCTTTGCCAATTCCTTTCGGTGCGCCGCAATCATTTCGCGGCGCTTGGTGCGTAATTCCTTCAGCTTTTCCTTGTTGGCTTCCAGTGTTTTCCTCATTTCTTCCTGCTCGCGTTTTTTCGCCAGCCGGTACAGTTCAGCGGAAGACAATGATTCAACCTGCTTGTTGCGTGCAGATACCTTTTTCTTGGCCATGGTGTTCCTCGTTAAAATATCAAATGACTAAATACATCACTGGGCAAGAGTCCTTTCATTTGGATGCAGACGCGTGAAATATAATGTATAACCAACTGTTAATCAATCAATATATTTCATGCAAGACAGCATTTGATATCTAAGGAACTTCTGGTTGTGGCTGAGTCTTGCAAGTGCAAGAAGAAGGTTTTCGAGTTGTTTCGGACTTTCCCAAGGTCGTCTGCTTCCTGTTATAACTTTGGTGAAAGCGAGGATATGGTGTTGAATGAGATCCAGGATCAGCGGGAAGGATTTACTGTTGACAATAATCCCGCAGAAAAGCCTTTACTTCTTCCATGTTCCCGGAATGGATGATGCGATCCGTCTTGTTGGCCAGCTGATAGTCGTACATGGGATCGTAATAGTCTGTCAGCAACTGTGATATCCAGTCGGCATGGGCATCAGGCCGACCGGTTTTCTTCAGCTGGGCAATGGCATGTTGCAGCTTGTCGTTCATTTCCTTATAACGGACGCCGCCCAGGCGTTTGTGTATCCGTTTCAAGCTGCCCGTGGCGTATTCCGCCCATTTTTCGAAACCGGGTTCTTCACCATACAAGGCCTGGTATTCCCGAAGGGCTTCCGTGACATATTCATCGATGGAATGTTGTATGCGTTCTTCCAGGGAAACGTCAAGAATCACCAGGGGGCTGTGGGCCATGCGCTCATACAATTCCGGCGGAAGATGGCGTGAGCCCACGGCCTTGCTTTCATCTTCCAGTACCAAGCGGGCATGGGGCGAGGCCCTGTGCTTCATCAGGGCGATGGCCAGGCGGTTTTCGAAATCAATCTGCGTGGGTTGAGGTGTGGCATGACGACCGAAGGCCGAACCCCGGTGCCAGGCCAGCCCTTCCAGATCTATGCTGTTTTCCAGCTGTTTGATGACGATGGTCTTGCCCGCCCCGGTGCGGCCGCCGAGGATGACCGGTTGTATTTCTTCGCAGGATGCCCTGATTTCTTCCAGCAGAAAAATGCGCAGGGCCTTGTAGCCGCCCTTGATGCGTGGATAGGCGATGCCCGTGGCCTCATATATCCATTGCTGGGAGATCTTGGAACGCATGCCGCCGCGAAAGCAGTAGAGTACGCCTTCGGGATGCTGTTCCACGAAGGCCTTCCAGGCCGCGGTGCGTTCTTCCCTGGGGCGGCCGTCGATGAGTTTTTTGCCCAGCTCCACGGCGGCTTCCTGTCCGGCTTCCTTGTAGCGTATGCCGATGAGATGGCGTTCCTCGTCCTCCAGCAGGGGAAGATTCCGTGCCGTGGGGAAGGCGCCGTCGGCGAATTCCACCGGGGCGCGCACGTCCAGCAGGGGGACGTCGTTGAGGAACAGTTCCCTGAAATCGCTGATTTCCGGCAGCTCCATCAGACGACCTCGATGAAATGGCTGCCCGTTCTTTCGTGCAGGGAGCCCAGGGGGGATAGCTCAAGCCCGGCCTTTCGGGTGAGTTCCAGAAACGCGGCCTCGCCTTCCGGGGTTACCGCCACCAGCAGGCCGCCGGAAGTCTGGGGGTCGCAGAGAATCTGCCTTTGCCGTTCGTCCAGGGGGGCGATATGTTCACCGTAGCTTTCGAAATTGCGTCTTGCGCCGCCGGGGGAGCAGCCCATGGCCAGGTAGTCTTCCACGTGAGGCAGCAGGGGCACCTGGTCGAATTCCACCCGGGCGGCCAGGTTGCTGCCGCGGCAGATTTCCAGCAGATGCCCGGCCAGGCCGAAGCCGGTGACGTCGGTCATGGCGGTGACGCCGGGCAGGGCGGCCAGGTCCGCACCTATGCTGTTGAGGCGGCACATGGTGTCCGGGGCGATGCGGCCGTGCTCCGGCGCCAGCTTCTTCTGTTTCTGGGCCGTGGTGAGAATGCCGATGCCAATGGGCTTGGTCAGGTACAGGCGGCAGCCCGGAGCGGCCTGGTCGTTACGCTTGAGCTTGTCATTGTCCACCAGCCCGGTGACCGCCAGGCCGAAAATGGGCTCGGGAGAGTCGATGGAATGGCCTCCGGCCAGGGGAATGCCGGCGTCCTTGCAGGTCTGGCGGCCCCCGTCCACCACCTGCTGGCCTACTTCGGCGCTGAGTTTGTCTATGGGCCAGCCGAAGATGGCGATGGCCATCAGAGGCCGGCCGCCCATGGCGTAGATGTCGCTGATGGCGTTGGTGGCGGCGATGCGGCCGAATTCGAAGGGATCGTCCACGATGGGCATGAAGAAGTCCGTGGTGGACACCACGGAGCGGCCGTCGCCCAGATCATAGACCGCCGCGTCGTCCCGGGTCTGGTTGCCCACCAGCAGGCACGGGTCGGGCAGCATGTTGACGCTGCCCTGGAGAATCTCGTCCAGCAGTTTGGGGGCGATCTTGCAGCCGCAGCCGGAACCGTGGCTGTATTCAGTCAGTCGTATGCCGTTCATCTTGGATATAATGCCAAATTACATTAGAAAAACAGCACATTATAACAGGAACAGTGGACTTTCAGCGCAGATTCGGTGGCATGGCCCGTCTGTATGGGCAGACGGCCCTGGAGCGCTTTGCCCGCGCCCATGTGTGCGTCATTGGCATCGGCGGCGTGGGTTCCTGGGCGGTGGAGGCCCTGGCGCGCAGCGCTGTCGGTGAGCTGACCCTCATCGACATGGATCACCTGGCTGAATCCAATATCAACCGCCAGCTTCCCGCCCTGGATTCCACCTTGGGCGCGGGCAAGATCGAGGTGATGGCCAGGCGGGTGGCGGACATCAATCCCGCCGCGCGCTGCTATCTGGTGGATGACTTCGTCACCACGGACAACGTGGCCGGGCTGCTGGTTCGGGAATTCGACTATGTCATCGACTGTATCGACAGCTTCCGGGTCAAGGTGGCCATCGTCCGCCACTGCAAGCGTCAGCATATTCCCCTGGTAACCGTCGGCGGAGCAGGGGGGCAGCTGGACCCCACCCGCGTGCGGGTGTCGGATTTGAGCCGCACCGAGCAGGACCCCCTGCTGGCCAGGGTTCGCCGGGAGCTGCGCCAGCGGCATGGCTTTTCCCGCAACCCCAGGCGTAGTTTCGGCGTGCCCGCCGTTTGGTCGGATGAACCTCTGGCGCGGCATCCGGAGGCGCCACAGGCCTGTGAAGGGGCAGCCGGCGGCGCCCTGAACTGTGGCGGCTTTGGCTCCTGCACCCCGGTGACATCCACTTTCGGCATGGCCGCCGCCGCCCACGTGCTGAAGAAGCTTGCCGGCTGACAAGACCCGGAAAATCCCCTTTCCCGGTTATCCGCGGGATACGGATTCAGGGTATCATTACCACTGCTGATTCTATCTCTTAACTTTCATGAGGGGTGGGCATGCTACACCCCGAATCATGGAAAAGTCCCCTCTCCCCCCATTGGGGAGAGGGTTAGGGAGAGGGGGGCGGGAAATGCTCACCCCCTCCCCAACCCTCCCCCGCACGCGGGGGAGGGAGTTATCGGTGTATTTTCACATTAACTGAGGGCCTGAAATGCTCAAGTTGCGCGGCGCGCCGGCGTACTCTGATTTCCGTCTGGAAAAGCTCACCAGAAAACTTGCCGAGGATCTGGGCAAGTCGGTTTCGCTTTATGCGGAGTTTGTTCATCTCGTTGAATTGTTTGAGGATCTTTCCGATGAGGAACAGCAGGTTCTGGACCGCCTGCTGCGTTATGGTCCGGCCCTGGCCAGCCATGAGCCCAGGGGCCGGCTACTGCTGGTCACGCCCCGTCCCGGCACGATTTCCCCCTGGTCTTCCAAGGCCACGGATATTGCCCACAACTGTGGCCTGGCTAATATCGAGCGCATCGAGAGAGGCGTGGCGTACTGGATCGAAAGCGAACTGGATGAGGACGAGCTGGATCGCGCCGCGGCGCTGCTCCATGACCGCATGACCGAGTCCGTGTTCTACGACATGGATGACGCCGAGGCCCTGTTCCTCCACGCCGATCCCCGGCCCATGACCCTGGTGGACGTACTCAATGGCGGCCGTGACGCCCTGGTGAAGGCCAACGGCGAGCTGGGCCTGGCCTTGTCCGACGACGAGATTGACTACCTGGTGGAAAGCTTTACCGCCCTGGCACGCAATCCCACGGATGTGGAGCTGATGATGTTCGCCCAGGCCAACTCCGAGCATTGCCGCCACAAGATTTTCAACGCGGACTGGATCATCGACGGGCAGCCCCAGGACAGGAGCCTGTTCCAGATGATCCGCAACACCACCGAGCAGTCCCCGGACAATGTGCTGTCCGCCTACAAGGACAACGCGGCGGTGATGCGCGGTACCGAGGGCTACCGTTTCTTCCCGGCGGAGGATACGGGCATCTACGAGACGCACTGCGAGCCGGTGCATATCCTCATGAAGGTGGAAACCCACAACCATCCCACGGCCATTTCCCCCGACCCCGGGGCGGCCACAGGCTCCGGTGGCGAGATTCGTGACGAGGGCGCCACCGGGCGGGGCTCCAAGCCCAAGGCGGGGCTGTGCGGCTTCTCCGTGTCCAATCTGCGCATTCCCGGCGCCTTGCAGCCCTGGGAGCAGGATTTCGGCAAGCCCGGGCGCATCGTCTCGGCCCTGGACATCATGCTGGAAGGGCCCATAGGCGCGGCGGCCTTCAACAACGAGTTCGGCCGCCCCAACCTCTGCGGTTATTTCCGCAGCTACGAGGCGAAAGTGCCCGGCCCGTCGGGGGAAGAGCTGCGCGGCTATCACAAGCCCATCATGCTGGCCGGCGGCCTGGGCAACATCCGCGAGGAACACGTGGAAAAGAACAGCTTCCCCGCGGGCTCGCCCCTGGTGGTGCTGGGCGGCCCGGCCATGCTCATCGGCCTGGGCGGCGGAGCGGCCTCGTCCATGGCCTCCGGGGCTTCGGCGGAAGACCTGGATTTCGCCTCGGTGCAGCGCGCCAATCCCGAGATGCAGCGCCGCTGCCAGGAGGTCATCGACCGCTGCTGCGCCCGGGGGGAGGACAGCCCCATCCTGTTCATCCACGACGTGGGCGCCGGCGGCCTGTCCAATGCCCTGCCGGAGCTGGTTCACGACGCCGGGCTGGGCGGGCGTTTTGAGCTGCGCACCATCCCCTGTGACGATCCGGGCATGTCCCCCATGGAAATCTGGTGCAACGAGTCCCAGGAGCGCTATGTGCTGGCCATAGACGCCAGCCGCCTGGAGGAATTCGAGGCCATCTGCGAGCGTGAGCGCTGCCCTTATGCCATCGTCGGCGAGGCGGTGGACGAGGAGCACCTGCTGCTGGGGGATGCCCATTTCGATAACAACCCCATCGACATGCCCATGCCCCTGCTGTTCGGCAAGCCACCGAAGATGGTGCGGGAGACCCATCATCAGAGCTTCCACCGGCCGGAACTGGCATTCGACGGGATCACCCCGGATGAAGCCCTGGAGCGGGTGCTGCGCCTGCCCACGGTGGCGAGCAAGACCTTCCTCATCACCATTGGCGACCGCAGCATCACCGGCATGGTGGCCAGGGACCAGATGGTCGGGCCCTGGCAGGTGCCCGTAGCCGACGTGGCCGTGACCATCGCCGACTACGAAGGCGATACCGGGGAGGCCATGGCCATCGGCGAGCGCACCCCCCTGGCCCTGCTGGACGCGCCGGCTTCCGGGCGCATGGCCATTGGTGAAGCCATCACCAACATCATGGCCGCGCCCATTGCCAAGCTGGGTGACATCAAGCTGTCCGCCAACTGGATGGCTGCCGCGGGTTATCAGGACGAGGATGCCCGCCTGTTCGACACCGTGCGCGCCGTGGGCATGGAGCTTTGCCCCCGCCTGGGCATCGCCATTCCCGTGGGCAAGGATTCCATGTCCATGAAGACCGTGTGGCAGCAGGACGGCGAACAGCGGGAGATGGCGGCCCCCCTGTCCCTGATCATCAGCGCCTTCGCGCCGGTGACCGACGTCAACCGGGTGCTCACGCCCGAGTTGCGCACGGACAGGGGTGATACCGACCTGATTCTCATCGACCTGGGCAAGGGCGCCAACCGCCTGGGGGCCTCGGCCCTGGCCCAGGTGTACCAGCAGCTGGGGCATGCCGGGCCGGATCTGAATGATCCAGACATGCTCAAGCGCTGCTTCGCTGTGGTGCAGGAACTCAATGCCGAGGGCCTGATTCTGGCCGCCCATGACCGTTCCGACGGCGGGCTCATCGTCACCCTGCTGGAGATGGCCTTTGCCGGCCGCTGCGGCCTGGAGGTGAACATTGACGAGCTGGGTGACGACGACCTGGCCGCTCTGTTCAGCGAGGAGCTGGGCCTGGTGCTGCAAGTGCCTCACTGTGACTGCGATGACGTGTTCAAGGCCCTGGAGGATGCCGGCCTGGGCCATCACAGTCATGTCCTGGGCAGCCTGCGTGATGATCAGACCATCATCGTTCGCCGGGGCGACGAGGTGATTCTCCGGCGTGGCCGGGGCGAACTGCAGCAGATCTGGTCCGAGACCACCTTCCGCATGCAGTCCCTGCGCGACAATCCCGACTGCGCCCGGGAGGAATACGAGGCCCTGGCCGATGACGCCGATCCCGGCCTGGGGGCCAGCCTGAGTTTCGATCCCGAGGAGGACATTGCCGCGCCCTTCCTGGAAATCAGCCGCCCGAAAATGGCCATCCTGCGGGAGCAGGGGGTGAACGGCCAGCAGGAAATGGCCTATGCTTTTCACAAGGCGGGCTTCGAATGCGTGGATGTGCACATGTCCGACCTGCTGGCTGGCAGGGTGAGTCTGCAGGGATTTCGAGGACTGGTGGCCTGTGGCGGCTTCAGCTATGGCGACGTGCTGGGCGCTGGGGAGGGCTGGGCCAAGTCCATCCTGTTCAACAGCCGCGCCCGGGACGAGTTCCAGGCTTTCTTCGAGCGGGAAGAGACCTTCAGTCTGGGGGTCTGCAACGGTTGCCAGATGCTGTCCAACCTCAAGGAGCTGATTCCGGGCGCTGCCCACTGGCCCCATTTCGTGCGCAACCGCTCGGAGCAGTTCGAGGCCCGGGTCGCCATGGTCGAAGTGCTGGACTCGCCTTCCATCCTGCTACAGGGGATGCAGGGCTCGCGCATGCCCATTGCCGTGGCCCATGGCGAGGGTAGGGCAGAATACCGGGGAGATGCCCGCCCGAGCACGGGGGTGAGCCTGCGTTTCGTGGACAATCGGGGCAATGTCGCCGAACGCTATCCGGCCAATCCCAACGGTTCTCCCGGCGGCGTCACTGGACTGACTTCCGACGACGGTCGGGTGACCATCATGATGCCCCATCCGGAGCGGGTCATACGCACGGTGCAGAATTCCTGGCACCCGGATGACTGGGGCGAGGACGGTCCCTGGATGCGTCTGTTCCGCAACGCCCGTTTGTGGGTGGATGGAAGCTGAACTAACAACGAGAAAGCGCATGAGTGAAGAACGGATTAACAGGATGTTGAGAAAGTCCCTCCATGGACTTTCTCAACCACGGAAGCAGAAAACGCGGTTTCCCGCTTCCTCCATTTTCAATGGCTTACAGCCATCGAAAATGGTGGCACATCCTTGTGCCACACACAGGCTGTCGAAAAACGGTGTTTTTCAACAGCCTGTTGATCACGACAACGGGGAACTTGCCACCGAGGAAAGCCGTCCAAAGCTGAAGAAGCCGCCCCTGTATAAGGTGCTGCTGCTCAATGACGACTACACCCCCATGGACTTCGTGGTTGAAATCCTTACCCGCTACTTCCACATGAGTGAGGAGAAGGCCACGCAAGTCATGTTGCATGTGCATACCCGAGGGGTGGGCGTCTGCGGGGTGTTTACCCGGGAAATTGCGGAAACCAAGGTGGCTCAGGTCACCGAACATGCCCGGGAGAACCAGCATCCTCTGTTGTGTACCATGGAGAAAGCGTGATCGTAACCACCGAGATACAAAAGCCATGTTGAGCCAGGAACTCGAATACGTACTGAACCAGGCCTTCATCCGGGCCACGCAGAAGCGTCAGGAGTTCATTACCATCGAGCACCTGCTGTTGGCCCTGCTGGGCAACCCTTCCGCCGTGGACGTGTTGCGCGCCTGCGGGGCGGATCTGGACGTGCTGGCGGAGAACGTGCGCCAGTTCATAGAGGACAACTGCCCGGTGCTGCCGGAAGGCCAGGAACAGGAGGCCCAGCCCACGGTGGGTTTCCAGCGGGTGCTGCAGCGCGCCGTGTTCCATGTCCAGGCCTCGGGCAAGAAGGAAGTCACCGGCGCCAATGTGCTGGTGGCCATTTTCAGTGAAAAGGATTCCCAGGCGGTGTACTTCCTCAACCAGCAGGGGGTCACCCGCCTGGACGTGGTCAACTACCTGTCCCATGGCGTCGTCAAGAGCCGTGA
>JALVEW010000061.1 GCA_027030425.1 Sedimenticola sp. | reverse complement strand
CAGAGGATCATCTCCCGGACGCACTTCCACCCGCACGGCATGACGCCCCTGGCGCACGGGATCAGTCACCCGGACGAAGCGCCCTTCTCCCGCGGTGTACAACTCGTCCCAGCAGCCGCCACCGGTGATCTGCTGTTCCCAGTCACAGTAGAACGACAGTTGGCCCCGAGGATCAGGCACCGGGCTGTCGCTCATCAGCTGGATATCGTCCAGAAACAGGCGGGACTGCCTGCTGCCGGCATGGATTTCGAAACGGATACGGAAGTTCTTTTCCATGCCAAAGGCGCTGAGATCCACCTCCACCTGCTGCCAGGCGCCATTTTTTTCCGGCCCCTCCAGGCGCAAGGTCTGGTGCCAGACGCCATCATTCACCCGGAGCAACGCCCGGTCGCCTTTCTTGAAGGACCGCAGCCGGTACCAGAACCGCAGACGAACACCCTGGCGGCCGGAAAGATCCAGGCGCCGGGTCATGCCTGCAGTATCGCCACGGAGCTGGACATAGAAGGCGCCACCGTGCGCCTCGCCGCCCTGGCGCAGGGTGGCCGACCCGTTATGACGCCAGGACGCCGACCAGCCTGTCCCCGACTGCCAGCCGCCGCTTTCGAAGTCATCACCGGCCACGATCTGGCCGCCTCGGCACAAGCCGGGGATGAACAGGAGCAGCAGGATAAGGCGGGACAAAATCACGGGCATGGCGGACATATCAACAGGGATGGGCATCTGTAACCATGCCCCATACTGCCACGAAACCAGGAAAACGGAAATCCGCCTCGCGGCCGGTCAGGCGTTTTGCTCCAGGCCCCCGAACAGATCGATGAGTGCCGGCAGGAAACGCTGCAGCTCCCCGCTCATGAGGGCGAAATCCGCATCGAAGCGCTCTGCGAAGCTTTCCGCCTGGCTTTCCCCGGCCTCATCCAGCACGGCATCCTCGAAGCGCAGGCGGCGCAGAATGAAATGCTCATCCAGGACGAAACTCACCCGTTCCTTCCAGGTCATGGCCAGTTTCATGACCCGCTTGCCACCCTGGACATGGGCCTGAATCTCGTCTGAGAAAAGATCTTCCCGGCGCGCCCGCACGATGCCGCCGTCTTCCACCAGGTCACGCAGCTCGCACTCGTCGCCAATCTCCAGCCCCGCGGGCATGCTTCCGGCCTTGAGCCACTGGGTCATGACATCCACCGGCGCCTCTTCCGTGGCCAGGGGCACCACGGGGAAACTGCCCAGGCATTCCCGCAACAGGCTGATAAGCTCTTCCGCCCGGGTGGCGGAAGCCGTGTCCACCACCAGCCAGCCGTGCTTGCGGTCGATATAGGCATACTGGCGGCGGCTCTTGCTGAAGGCCCGGGGCATCATTTCGAAAATGATGTTCTCCTTCAGCTCCCGGCGGGCTTTCGCCCCCGGCCGGCGGCCTTCCTTTTCCTCCATCTCCGCCAGCCTTTGTTCCAGCAGTTCCCGCACCGCGGCCGCCGGAAGAATTTTTTCTTCCTTGCGCGCGCAGACCATGATGCAGTTCCCCACGGCATGCACCAGCTGCGTGCCTTCTTCCCCCAGGGGCTGGGTCCATCCCGTGAAGGCCGGCTCCAGGTCGCCCAGGGGCCGGGAGGGCCGAGCCGCCAGCTGCTCGTCCAGTTCTTCCGGGGTGAGTTCGAAAGGCTTGGTGAAACGGTAAAGGCTGAGATTTCTGAACCACATGGCAGGCGCGTCCTGAAACGAAAAGGGGATGGATTATAGCGGCTGCTGCAGCAGCCTGCGCGTCAGATGCAGGCGCATGTCCGCGTCCTGGGTGATGACATGGAACAGGTGATGGGGGCCGGTGGCCTTCTCTATCCTTTCCTGCAGATCGCCTCTTTTCTCCGCGTAGAAATCCAGCAGGCGGCGGTCGAAATCCGCCAGGGCCCGGCTCAGGGGGTCCTTGGCGTGGCGGGCCAGCACCTTGTCCGCGCCATCTTCATAGACATTGCCCAGACAAATATGCACCGCGGAAAACAGGGTGGCCCAGCCGTTGAACCAGAACATGAGATCCGTATCGAAGCCCTGCCCCGGCGACTTTTCCCGCTCCAGCACCTGGGCCAGAAACTCTTTCTCGCGCACGGCCTCCCCCGGCTCCAGCAGCTCCGCCCGGCCATAGGCGTCGATGGTGGAGCTGGTGAGCAGAATGGGGCTGTCGGGATAGCGGTTCAGGATGAAACTGGCATCCTTCACCAGGGGGCCCTGCCGGCCGGTGAGGGGGTTGGTCTTGAGGCGCTCGGAAGGGGCCGTGGACAATATCCGCACCTGGTGGCCCCGCCGCCCCAGCTCCGCCGCCAGACGGCCGAATACCCCCTTGCGAAACAAGTCCATGGAAAAATTCAGCCGGTTCTGCTTGTGCAGCAGGGCCAGCTGGATGTCCGGATATTTTGGCGCCTGTTCGACGATGTTGGCGATCTTTGCCACGGGAATGCGCTCTTTCAACCGCCCTTTCTTGTCCACCATCACTTCCTGATGGAACTCGTCGAAGCTGATCTGCAACAGCACCCGGGCCCCGGGCCAGCCGGCGGGCCGCGCCCTGAGGGCCTTTTCCATGGCTCCCAGCATGTCACGCACCGCCTGCCGGTCGTCGGCAAAATCCCCGTTGAGAAGAATGGCGAAGGTGCGCACATGACGCATGCGTCTTATGCCTTCGTAGAAATATTCCATGTGGCGGCTGAGATCACCGCCGGTGAACAGCACGCTGTCCGTGTGCGCATCCACCAGGTCATAGAGCTGGCCGGCCTGCTCCCGTCCTTTCACGAAAGGGCGCCAGATGAACATGCAGTGGCGGCAGGTCTGGGGACAGCCCATGTGGGGAATCATGCCGAGTTTTGCGAATTTCGCCGGTTTTCCCGACTTATCCGGCAATTTATCTACCAGTTCCAACCTTTTTCTGTCGGCTTCGTCCAGCATTTCTCCGTAGCGGCTGCGCTCCTCCGCGGCAATCCGGGCATAAACCCGGGCGTCCGGTTCCCGGAACAGGCCAAAACCTTCCCACAGCGCCAGCACCTGCTCCACCAGGGCATCTTCGTCATCTTCATGCGCCGCCAGCAGCCGCAGCAGCTGCTCCCGCTGGGCAGGCCCCGGGCCGGGGGTGGCGAGCCAGTGGCGCACATAGCCCCGGACAAAGGCCCCGGCCGACTCGGAATGCTCCAGCAAATCCATGAGAAACGCCCGGCTACCTCCCTTGAAGGCCGCCAGCAGGGGCTCCCGGTAGGCATGGGGCACATGCTGGCGCAGCCAGTGCCAGGCATGGACATAGGTCATGAGAAAGGCCAGATCCGCCGCCTGGGGCTGATCTTTCAGCATTCCCGCCATGTCGCCCCCGGTAAGCCGGTTGATTTCCGACTTGAAGCGCTGGCGCATGTTTTCCAGGTAGATGGGTAGCAGCGCCTGTTCCTGCTCGGCGGCCCGGGGCTGTGCACTCATGTCATGGGAAGAAACAGGTTGAGGATGAGCGAAGTGTAGCAGTTCTTCCTTCAGAGGCCGAAAAGCAGCCAGAGCACGGCGCTCATGGCCAGCCCCAGGGCGCTGATCCCCATGAGAATCTCATCAAGATCGATGCTTTGCATGTTTATCTCCTATTAGCCAGGTAGGCGCCCATTGTCATGCCGGTAGTGGCTCAGGAGATGAGGCGGCGGAATATTGATCTGGATTGTTAACGCGGATAACTCGCAAAAGAAGCCATGGACATTTGCCAGTCGCGCTTTTATGCTCCAGGAATACATCCATCAGTTATTCAGCATAAGGTAATACACATGGATCTTTCAGCACTGTTGACCGCCCCGGTCATTGCCATCATTCTCGTACTGGCGGTTGCCAGCGCCTGGACGGGTTACGCCCTGGGAAAAGCCGCAGAACGCAAGCGCAAGGAACAGGCCCTGGAAGAAGCCGCCGAAGCGTCGAAACAGGCCCTGGAAAAAATCCGACAGGAACAGGCGGAAAAAATCGATGTCCTCAACCGCACCATGTCGGACGAAATCAAGAAACTCAAGTCCACCCATGCCGAACAGACCGAGCGCCTGCGCAACGAACACAACACCCTCCTCGACAAGCTCAACGCCGACAACCTGGCCAATCTCAACGAACTGAAGAAATCCTACGAGGAACAGATTACCCAGCTCACCGAACGTCATAACAGCCTGGTCAACGAACAGGAACAGCGCCGCGTCAGCGAGATCAAGGAAATCAAGTCCGAAGCCGCGGAGTTCATCACCACCCTGAAAAAGGAACATCAGGATGCCCTGGCCTCCCTGCGCAGGGACCTGGAACAGAACAGGGAACAGCGCATCCGTGAACTGCAGGAACGTCATGCGGAGGAAGTGGCGCGCCTGGAGGCGCAACTGAAGGCGCTGACCGAAGAGCGCGACGACCTGAAAGTCGGGGTAGAGGAGCTACAGGAATCCCTTGCCC
>JALVEW010000060.1 GCA_027030425.1 Sedimenticola sp. | reverse complement strand
GCAAAGATGGGGCCGGGGTGAAAATGGAAGCCTTCCGTGTTGCGGTCGTAAACGGACACGCCGATGACATCCGCCGGCAGCAGATCGCTGGTGAACTGGATGCGCTGGTAATCCAGCCCCATGAGCGTGGCCAGCAGATGGGCCAGGGTGGTCTTGCCCATGCCCGGCAGATCCTCGATGAGCAGATGCCCCCGGGCCAGCAGGCAGGTCATGGCCAGGCGCAAGGCCCTGGGCTTGCCCAGAATGATGCCGTTTGCCTGGTCGAACAGGGACTGGAGTACGGGATCGTTGCGCAGAGGAAGCAAATTTGTCATCCGTGGCCCCGTCGGACGGGAACCGATGAATTCAGGTGTCCTGATAATACCAACTCAGACAGGTTAAGCTGAACATTTGACCCGGTCGCTGGAAAAATATTCCAGCTTGCTGTGTTCATGGGGAATTTTGAAATGGGCGGGGTCGGAGTCAAATGGAAAGAATGTTGGGAAGAACCGATGGCATGGAACAGCTTGATTTCGTTCCTTGTGACAATTGGGTGGAATTTGACTCCGACCCCTTCGCAGATTCGTACCTGAACGCCGATCCCGGCACGATCATCGCGTTCCCGGGTGAAACATTCGGGTTAAAATAGCGATATGTTTCACCCCCAAGCCTACCAGGTCATCATCATCGGCGGCGGTCACGCGGGCACAGAAGCGGCCCTGGCGGCGGCGCGCATGGGTGCGCGCACCCTGCTGCTCACCCACAACATCGACACCCTGGGCGCCATGAGCTGCAACCCGGCCATTGGCGGCATCGGCAAGGGGCATTTGGTCAAGGAAGTGGATGCCCTGGGGGGGCTTATGGCCCATGCGGCCGACAAGGCGGGCATTCACTTCCGCACTCTCAATTCCCGCAAGGGACCGGCGGTGCGCGCCACCCGCTGTCAGGCGGACCGCATCCTGTACAAGGCCGCCGTGCGCCAGGCCCTGGAGAACCAGCCCAACTTGGATATCTTCCAGCAGGCCGTGGACGATCTCATCATGGACGGCGACCGGGTCACCGGCGTGGTCACCCAGATGGGCCTGAGGTTCCATGCCGAGGCCGTGGTGCTCACCGTGGGCACCTTCCTGGGCGGGCGGATTCATATCGGCCTGGAGAACTACGAAGGCGGTCGGGCCGGCGATCCGCCGTCCAACGCCCTGTCCCGCCGCCTGCGTGAGCTGCCCTTCCCCGTGGAACGCCTCAAGACCGGCACCCCGCCGCGCATCGACAGGCGCACGGTGAATTTCTCGGTACTGGAAGAACAGCCTGGTGACGAGCCCCGTCCGGTGTTCTCTTTCATGGGCAGCCGGGAAGATCACCCGGCGCAGACCAGCTGTTATATCACCCGCACCAACGAAAAGACCCACGAGATCATCCGCGGCGGTCTGTCCCGCTCGCCCATGTACGCCGGGGTCATCGAAGGCGTGGGGCCGCGCTACTGCCCGTCCATCGAGGACAAGGTGGTGCGCTTCGCCGAGCGCGATTCCCACCAGATCTTCATCGAGCCCGAGGGCCTGACCAGCAATGAGCTGTACCCCAACGGCATCTCCACTTCCCTGCCCTTCGACGTGCAGTGGGAGCTGGTGCGCTCCATGCGGGGCTTCGAGGAGGCCCGCATCACCCGTCCCGGTTACGCTATCGAGTACGATTTCTTCAATCCCCAGGAATTGCATTACTCCCTGGAAACCCGGCATGTGGAAAACCTGTTCTTCGCCGGTCAGATCAACGGCACTACGGGTTACGAGGAAGCCGCCGCCCAGGGCCTGCTGGCGGCGGTGAATGCCGTGCGCAAGATTCATGGTGAAAGCCCCTGGTACCCCCGGCGGGATGAAGCCTACCTGGGCGTGCTGGTGGATGATCTCATCACCCTGGGCACCCAGGAGCCTTACCGCATGTTCACCTCCCGGGCCGAGCACCGCCTGCTGCTGCGCGAGGACAACGCCGATCTGCGTCTTACGGAAAAGGGCCGGGAACTGGGTCTGGTGGATGACAAGCGCTGGCGGGCCTTTTGTGAAAAGCGCGAAGCCATCGAGCGGGAGCAGCAGCGTCTGCGTGACATCATCATCCGCCCCGGCGACCTGCCTGAAGATACCGAGCAACGCATCCTGGGCGATACCTTGCGCCGGGAAACCCGGGCCGCCGAGCTGCTCACCCGTCCCGTGGTCACCTATGAAACCCTCATGGACCTGCCGGGAATAGGCCCCGGCGTGGACGACCCCAAGGTGGCGGAACAGGTGGAAATCCAGGCCAAGTATGCCGGCTACATCGAGCGCCAGAAGGACGAAGTGGAACGCGCCCGCCAGGCCGAAGCCATCGCCCTGCCGGAAGACCTGGACTATCACCAGGTCAAGGGCCTGTCATCCGAAGTCAGGGAAAAGCTCTCCCGTCACCGCCCCGCCACCCTGGGCCAGGCCGGGCGCATACCCGGCGTCACCCCGGCCGCCACGTCCCTGCTGCTCATCCACCTGAAAAAGCGGAATTCGGGTTAAAGGAGCTGTTTCAGATCATCAAGCAACAACAATGGGTAGTAACATGAAAACAGAAACGGAAATCAAGGTATGGGATCCCCTGGTGCGGATCTTTCACTGGTCATTGGTGCTCGCCTTCACCATCGCTTATCTGACCGGTGACGAGTGGCAGGATGTCCACGAAGCTCTGGGTTACTTCATCGGCGGGCTGCTGGTTTTTCGCCTCCTGTGGGGATTCGTCGGCCCGCGTCATGCCCGTTTCAAGGACTTTGTATATTCTCCCGCCCGGACCCGTGCCTATCTTCTGGATTTGGCCCGGGGCAAGGCCAAGCGTTACCTGGGACACAATCCCGCCGGCGGCTGGATGATCCTGTTCCTGCTGGCGTCCCTCACCCTGACGGTGAGCTTCGGTATCCTGACCGAAACCCTGGGAGAGAAATCCTTCATTGGCGACGCCTCAAAGGAAGTCCACGAGTTTTTCGCCAATTTCAGCCTTGTCCTGGTGGGGCTGCACGTTCTCGGAGTAATGGTAAGCAGCCGCCTGCACCATGAAAACCTTGTCCGGGCGATGATTACGGGTCGCAAGCCCCTATATCCCGACGAATAACCTTACGCCCCGGTCACGCCAGCGGTCGGGTCATTGCCGCTGGCGTCCATACACACACAAACAATCCCCTCTCCCCTTGGGGGAGAGGGCCGAGTTAACGGACATATTTCCACATTGACCACCACGCCCCTCGCAATATTTCCCTCTCCCCCGCGGGGGAGAGGGCTAGGGTGAGGGGGCAAAGATTTCCCCGCCTCGTCCGACCAATTGCCCACTCCCCATAATCGAAAAATCCCCTTTCCCTTTGGGGAGAGGGTCAGGGAGAGGGAACCCCCCACTCAGTCCAACGGACTTCGCACCCCCAGCCCGCCCCGGTTGAGTACATGGGTATAAATCTGCGTAGTCCGCACATCCCTATGACCCAACAGCTCCTGCACCGTGCGTATGTCATAACCTCTTTCCAGCATATGAGTGGCAAAGGAATGTCGCAGGGTATGACTGGAAGCAGGTTTGTTCAGTCCGGCCCGGCGAACAGCATTTCTTATGGCCCGCTGAACACGACTTTCATGGATATGATGTCGCCGCAAAATACCAGTACGAGGATCGACAGAAGGTTTCTCTGAAGGAAACAGAAACTGCCAGGCCAATTCCCGCCCCGCATTGGGGTATTTGCGCTCGAGCGCATGTGGCAGGTAAACTGGCGCGAGCTTATCAAGGAGATCCTGTTCATGGAGCGTTTTCACCCGGTCCAACTGGGCGCGCAGCGAAGGTATCAGCCGGGCAGGCAGCACCGTATGCCTGTCCTTCCCGCCCTTGCCGAAGCGGACGATGATTTCATTCCTTTCCAGATCCACGTCCTTCACCCGCAGGCGCAGGGTTTCCATGAGGCGAAGCCCCGACCCATAGAGCAGCGACGCAATGAGCAGCGGCGTGCCTTCCAGTTGCGCCAGGAGTCGTTGCACCTCCGATTCCGACAGCACCACCGGCAGCCGGGGTGGCCTTTTCGCCCGGGTCACGCCTTCCAGCCAGGGAAGCTCGATTTCCAGCACCTCCCGATAGAGAAACAAAATGGCCGCCAGCGCCTGGTTCTGGGTAGAGGCCGCCACATTCCGGTTTACCGCCAGATGGGAAAGAAAAGCCTCCACCTCCGGCGCGCCCATGTCGGCAGGATGGCGCTTGTCGTGAAAAAGAATAAAGCGGCGAATCCAGTCAACGTAACAGGATTCCGTGCGGATACTGTAATGCTTGACCCGGCAGCGATGCCGAACCTGATCGAGCAGGCGGGGTTTATTGGACGGTTCCATTGTCCGGTTTCCTCCCTGATTTATGTGTTACCTAATACCGCACGTTCCCTTGGAAAACAAGAGGTTGTGCGGGTGAAGGAATTTTATCGTACGATTTCGTCGTGTTGCAACACGACG
>JALVEW010000059.1 GCA_027030425.1 Sedimenticola sp. | reverse complement strand
TGGCGCTGGAAGTCGCCGCTGGAGAAGGCTTTGCAGATGTCGTCGAACTGTGCAGTGTTGTTCATCAGGTCCTGGTAGTAGAGGCGCAGGTCCCGGGTATAGGCGGCGGAGTCCTGGGGGGTGTTCTTCTCGTAGTTCATGGCCTGCATGGCCAGGTGCTGGGCCGTGGCTTGCAGCTCCCCGGCAAGGCGCAGTAGGGCGCCCTGGGTGCGCTGCTCATCCAGAATCTTCAGGGTGTGCAGGCTGAAGAAGCTGAACAGGGCGATGAGGGCCAGCAGGGCCAGGCCAATCTGGAATTTGAGGGTATGGGTGAATTTCAAAAAAAGCTCCGGATTTCATGCACGGCGTCCGCCAAGCCAGTAAAATAGCATTCCTTTTGTATCCATGGGCAACAAATGCCCGTCCTGTCTCCCCAAGAGACCCTGTCCATGACCTCGAATCTTTCAGACACCGCTGAACTTTCCACCATTCGCGACTGGGTGCGCTGGGGTGCCAGCCGCTTTGCTGAGGCGGGCCTGTTCTTTGGTCATGGCACGGACAATGCTTTCGATGAATCCCTGGCCCTGGTGCTGCATGCCCTGCACCTGGATCACAGCCTGCCGCCGGATTTTCTCGACACCCGTATCACCGCCGCGGAACGGGAGCAGGTGCTGGCCTACCTTCGCCGGCGCCTGGAAGATCACCTGCCGGCGGCCTATATCACCCATGAGGCCCATTTCGCCGGCCTGAGCTTCTATGTGAACCAGAACGTGCTGGTGCCGCGCTCCCCCATTGCCGAGCTCATCGAAGCCGGTTTTATCCCCTGGCTGCACGAGGATGCGGAGGAACTGGACATTCTCGACCTGTGCACGGGCTCCGGCTGCATTGCCATCGCCTGCGCCCGCTATCTGCCCCAGGCCCGGGTGGACGCCTCGGATATCTCTCCCCTGGCCCTGGAGGTGGCCCGGGTGAACGTGGAACGTCACGAGGTGGAAGATCAGGTGAGCCTGTACCGCTCCGATGTGTTCGATGAGCTGCCCGGGCGGCAATATGATCTCATCGTCAGTAATCCCCCCTATGTGAGCCTGGAGGAGATGCAGGGCCTGCCGGATGAATTCCGCCACGAGCCTGCCCTGGGGCTGGAGGCCGGTGAGGACGGCATGGATATCGTGGCGCGCATTCTCTGTCAGGGCGGTCGTTTCCTGAAACCCGGTGGTATCATGATTGTCGAAGTGGGAGACAGCATGGGACACCTCATGGAGCGCTACCCCCAGGTTCCCTTCCTGTGGCTGGATTTCCAGCGGGGCGGCCATGGGGTCTTCCTGCTTACCGCTGAACAATTGAATGAATACCAGGACATCTTTCTGGAGGAATGTGACTCATGACCCTGCGTCGTGCCAAGACTGCTGACGAATATATCGACTGGATCAAGAATGCTGTTTTCGAGGCCAAGGATCTCAAGGACTGCTTCATGTTCGAGATCGAGGACATGACCCGCTTCCCCAGCTGGGTGGAGCCTCTGGAGAAGATGATCAACGATGTGTACCAGTCCATGGTGGATGGCACCTATCATTTTGGCCGGGAGGATCTGCCTTTCATGGAAATACTTTATCGCTATGGCGACCAGATTCCCTTTCATACCCTGCTCAAGCAGATCAACGAAACCCATCGCAAGGGGCTGGAAGTCGATGAAGACGACTGACAGCCTGTACCGGAGCCTTTCATGGAACAGCAACTGATACTGGATGACGCCCTGATCGCCAAGTACGACCAGAGCGGCCCCCGTTACACCTCCTATCCCACCGCAGTGCAGTTTCATGAAGACTTCACCGCGGACGACTATGCTGCCATCGCCCGGGACACCAACGCCAGCGGGCGGCCCCTGTCCCTGTATTTTCATATTCCCTTCTGTGACACCATCTGCTTCTACTGCGCCTGCAACAAGGTGGCCACCAAGGACAGAAGCAAGGGGAACGAGTACCTGCAGCGCCTGTACCGGGAGATTGCCATGCAGGGCGAGCTGTTTAACCGGGAGCGACCTGTGGAACAGCTGCACTGGGGTGGCGGCACGCCCACATTCATCAGCCATGACGAAATGCGCGAGCTGATGCGCGTCACGGGCGAGCATTTCCAGATGCTGCCGGACGATCAGGGCGAGTATTCCATCGAAATCGATCCCCGGGAGGCCACCGCGGACACCGTGGCCCTGCTGCGCGAGATCGGCTTCAACCGCATGAGCCTGGGCGTGCAGGATTTCGATCCTCGGGTGCAGAAAGCAGTGAACCGCATCCAGAGCGAGGAAGAGACCCTCGCGGTGCTCAATGCCGCCCGTGCCGAAGGCTTTCGCTCCGTGAGTATCGATCTCATCTACGGCCTGCCGCACCAGACCCGGGAAAGTTTCGAACACACCCTGGAGCGCGTCATAGAGGTGGGGCCGGATCGCCTCTCCGTTTTCAACTACGCCCACCTGCCCCAGATTTTCAAGCCCCAGCGGCGCATCGAGGTCAGCGAGCTGCCGCCGCCGGAGGTGAAGCTGGAGATTCTGCACATGACGGCGGCCAAGCTGGCGGAAGCAGGCTACTTGTACATCGGCATGGATCACTTCGCCAAGCCTGACGATGAGCTGGCCGTGGCCCAGCGCGAAGGCACCCTGTACCGCAACTTCCAGGGTTATTCCACCCATTCCAACTGCGATCTGGTGGGCATGGGCATCACCTCCATCGGTTCCGTGGGCAATTGCTATGCACAGAATCTCAAGGGCCTGGACGATTACTACCAGGCCATCGATGCCGGTCGGCTCCCGGTGTTCCGGGGTATCCGCCTGAGCCGGGACGACGAGCTGCGCCGGGACGTGATCACCCGGCTGATTTGTCACTTCGCCCTGGATTTTGGCGCCGTGGAACAACAGTGGGGCATCGATTTCCGCGACTATTTCGCCAGCGAGCTGGAAAGGCTGACGGGCATGGTGGAAGACGGCCTGCTGGAGATCCACGACAGCGGCATACAGGTGCTGCCCGTGGGCCGCATGCTGATCCGCAACATCTGCATGGTCTTTGACGCCTATCTCAAAGAGAGCAAGGGGCAACGCTTCTCCAAGGTCATCTAGCCGGCTGCGGAAAAACACCGTTTTTCGCTTCCGTGGTTGAAAGAGTCCACGGAAGGACTTCTTCAACATTCTGCTAGAAATTCGCAGAGCAGAATTTTTTCAGTTCCGGTACCCAAGGGTGGCGGATTCATTGCAGTACACAGGAGCAGTATGATGGCCAGGAAAGAAGATGAAGCGCAAAAGAAGGCTTCCGTAAAAAAGAAGACCAGCAAGAAGAAAATCGCAAAGAAGAAGACGGCAAAAAAGAAGGTAACCAAGCAAAAGGTCGCCAAAAAAAAGCTGGCCAAGAAGAAGGTCAGCAGGAAAAAGACGGCAGCCAGGAAAGCGGCTGTCAGCGACCAGGAGCGCTACGAAATGATCCAGCGTCATGCCTATTTCCTGGCGGAAGCGCGCAACTTCCATCCCGGCAATGAAGTTCAGGACTGGTTGGAGGCAGAGCGCTTCGTGGATGGGATGTTGAAGAAATCCTGATCAGAAAGTGGCCAGGCTGGTCCATCGCGCAAGCTGTGGTCCCAGGAACCAGGTCAGCAGGATCAGTGCCGGCACCAGCAGGCCGAAGATGCGCACCGTGCGGCGTATGGCCGGGCTGGCGTCTCCCAGTTCCATGAATTCATCGATGACCAGCCGTCCCTTGATGGCGGTGATGACAGCCACGCTCACCGTCACCCAGAAACCGGGATGGGCGTACTCGCCCATGAGGGCGCCGCTCAGGGTGAGACCCATGAGAAACAGCCAGCTGATGTCCAGTCGTTTTCTGTTGCTCATGATGTTCTCTCAGGGCAGTACATAAAATAGGGGGAAGATCATCAGCCAGATGAGATCCGTGGCATGCCAGTAACTGGCAAAGGCGATGAGACCCCGGTGATCCCGTGCGCTGTAGCCGCCAAAGGCTGTGCGCAGCATGATCCATATCATGCCCAGCAGGCCCCAGCTCACATGCACCAGATGATTGAAAGTCAGGTAGTAATAGGTCATCTGGAACACGTCTCCGTCTCCGCTCACTCCGTGGTCAAGGTTCCAGCGGATTTCCAGGGCCTTGACCACGGGATAGCCGATGGCGGTCACCAGGGCCGCCACCAGCCAGCGCAGGCTGACGGAGGGGTAGTCGGCGCGCATGGCCAGCACCGCCCGGGCCACGAACCAGCTGCTGGTGAGCATGATGACCGTATTGGCGGTGCCTGCCAGCAGTGACAGCTTTTCCGGTCCCGCATGAAACACCTCCGGGTGATTGACCCTGGCGATGAAATACACCAGGAACATCAGGCTGAACTCGGTCAGCTCGGCGAAGATGCCCACCCAGATGGCGCGGTTGCCGGGTATTTGGCTTTGGGTTGCCACAGTCTACAAAGTGTTTGGATGGCGCATATGGTTGAAGGATACCGG
>JALVEW010000058.1 GCA_027030425.1 Sedimenticola sp. | reverse complement strand
TGGAGCGCGACCGGGCGGCGGCCTTCTTTGCCGATATGGAGGAAGGCAGCCAGATCCTGCTGTGTTCCGAAATCGGCAGCGAAGGGCGCAATTTCCAGTTCGCCCGCCACCTGGTGCTGTTCGATCTGCCCCTGGAGCCGGATCTGCTGGAGCAGCGCATCGGCCGCCTGGATCGCATCGGCCAGGGCCAGGTCATCGATCTGCATCTGCCTCTCATGATGGGTAGTCCCATGGAAGGCCTGTACCGCTGGTATCAGGAAGGCCTGAACGCTTTCGAGCAGCCTTCCGCCGTGGCGGCTGCCCTGTACGAGGAATTTTCCGATCTGCTGCACGAGATGCTCGAGGAGCCCGCCCTGGCGGATGCTCTGCTGGAGAAAGCCGCCCGGCGACGCGAGGCGCTGGAGGATCGTCTGGCGGCCGGCCGGGACAGGCTGCTGGAGCTCCAGTCCTGTGACACGGACAGGGCCTCGGAGCTGGTGGCGCGCATCCAAGCCCAGGAAAGGGATTCCGGCGTGGCGGATTACATGCTGCGTTACTGGGACGCTTTCGGCGTGGAGCATGAGCCCGGGCCGGGAAAATCCCTGGTGCTGCATCCCGGCGAGCACATGCGCCGGGAAGAGTTCCCGGGGCTGCCGGAAGAAGGCGCCACCGTGACCTTCGAACGCAATGATGCCCTGGTACACGAGGACCGCCTGTTTCTCACCTGGGAGCATCCCATGGTGCGCAGTGCCCTGGAGGAACTGGTGAGCAGCGACCTGGGCAGTGCCGCCTTCCTGGTGCTGGAGGAAGGCCCCCTTCCGTCCGGCACCCTGCTGCTGGAGCTGGTCTTCGTCCTCAACTGCACGGCACCCCGGGAGCTGGAAGCCAGCCGCTACCTGCCGCCCACCACCCTGCGCCTGGTGCTGGACCGCCAGGGCAAGGATTATGCGGCCCTGCTGCCCCAGGGGAAATTACGTGGCCGCTCCATGCACCGGGATCGCCAGACCGCTGCCAGGGTGATCAAGTCCCAGGCGGACCTGCTGCGCCGTCTCATTGCCCAGGGCGAACAATTGGTGGCGGAGCAGGCCAAGGAGGCGGTGGACCAGGCCATGAGCCGGATGCGGGGAGAGCTGGAAGAGGAACAGCACCGGCTGCGCAGCCTGAGCGATGGCGCCGCCATGGAGGAGCTGCGGTTGCTGGAGGATCACCAGGCCCTGCTGGAACAAACCCTGCCCCGCACCCGGCTGCGTTTGGACGCCCTGCGGCTGTTCGTGCGGGTATAATTTCTCCATGATTTCGTCTGTTGGAAAACGTCTGCTGACCTTGTTGCTGGCCTTGTCCCTCACGGCGGCTTCCGCGGCGGAGCGCCCCAAGATCGGCCTGGTGCTCAGTGGCGGTGGCGCCCGGGGCGCGGCTCATATCAGCGTGCTCAAGGTCATTGAGGAGCAGGGCATTCCCATCGATTACATTGCAGGCACCAGTATGGGGGCCATCATTGGAGGCCTGTATGCCTCGGGCATGTCCCCGGAAGACATCGAAAAGCACCTGGCGGCCATCGACTGGGGCGACATGCTCACGGACAGCCCCAGGCGTAATGATCTGAGCTACAGGCGCAAACGCGAGGACGAGGAGTTTCTGGTGCGGTATGCGGCCGGTTTCAGTGATGGAGAGGTGAAACTGCCCCAGGGCCTGCTTCAGGGACAGAAACTCCTGCTGTTCCTGCGCAAGCTGACCCTGCCTGTCGCGGACATCGAGGATTTCGACAAGCTGTCTATCCCTTTCCGCGCCGTTGCCACGGATATCAGCACCGGCAAGGCCGTGGTGCTGGATCATGGGGATCTGGCCCTGGCCATGCGCGCCAGCGCCTCCATTCCCAGCGTTTTCTCTCCCGTGGAGCTGGATGGCAGGCTGCTGGTGGACGGGGGCGTGAGCAACAACCTTCCGGTGGAAGTGGTGCGCGACCTGGGGGCCGACCGTCTCATCGTGGTGGACGTCAGTACGCCCCTGGCCGATCGGGAGCAGCTGCGCAGCGTGCTGTCCATCACCGATCAGCTCACCACCATCATGACCCGGCGCAACACGGAACGCAGTCTGAAGCTGCTGGATGAGAATGATGTGCTGGTGGTGCCCGATCTGTCGGAAGTGGGCACCACGGATTTTGCCAATTCCATGAAGGCCCTGGCGCCTGGCATGCGGGCAGCGCGCCAGCAGCAGGCCCGGCTGGCGCGTATTGCCCGGGAGGCAGGCAGGGTTCACCAGGAGCAGGCAGCGCCGTTGTCTCCCTCCC
This sequence comes from Sedimenticola sp., assembly GCA_027030425.1. GTDB lineage: Bacteria > Pseudomonadota > Gammaproteobacteria > Chromatiales > Chromatiaceae > Thiolapillus. The sequence goes on along the minus strand of JALVEW010000058.1, from coordinate 4,775 downwards.
GGAAAAAGCTGCCTCCCCTCATCAGTTTCATGGAGCTGGACAATGATTCCGGTCTGTCAGACAAAACCATTCAGCGCTATTTCCGCAAGGTGAAGCTGGGGCAGCCCCTGGATGTGCAGGCCGTGGAAGCGGCCATCAGCGAACTCTATGGCCTGGACCTTTTCAAGGAGGTCAGCTACCGGTTGGTGCAAAAAGAGGGCCGTACCGGAATCAGAATTCAGGTGCGGGAGAAACCCTGGGGGCCCAACTACCTGCAGGCGGGGCTCCGCTTCCATGGGGACTGGAACGACGGCAACGGCTTCAACCTGGGCGCCAGTTACACCCGCACGGCAGTGAACAGTCTGGGGGGTGAGTTCCGGGCCATCCTGGAAATGGGCGACAGGCCCCGCCTGTTTGGCGAGTTTTACCAGCCCTTGGACACCGATCGGGATTTTTTCGTCAATCCCAGCCTGGAATACACCCGCAACACCATTGGTTTCTACGAGGAAGGCGAGAACCTGGGCAGCTATGATCTCAGCCAGGTACTGCTGTCCCTGGACCTGGGCATGAACCTGTCCAGTTGGGGGGAACTGCGCCTGGGGTGGCGGGGCGGCTGGGCAGACGTGGAGATTCGCAGCGGTTTTCCCGAGGTGGAGGAAGGCACATTCGACCAGGGAGAATTCTTTTTGCGCCTGGGGGTGGACACCCTGGACAACCTGTATTTCCCCACCCGGGGGCACTGGCTGCAAGCTGAGTTGAGTGCCCATGATGGTGCCTGGGGAGATGACAACAGTTTTCAGCAGCTCTATCTGGATGCCGGCCTGGCCATGACCCGGAACCGGGATACCCTCCTGCTGAGAGGACAAACAGGATTCACCCTGGACAGTGACGCGCCCTTGTATGGCCTGTTCCGCCTCGGGGGCTTTCTCAACCTGTCAGGTTTTTATGTGAATGAGCTGTCGGGCCAGCACATGGGGCATGGCCTGGTGGGATATTTGCGGCGCCTGGATGACGGCGGATTCCTGCCCGTCTATGCCGGCGCTACCCTGGAAGCGGGAAACACCTGGCAGTCTTCCGGAGATTTGGGTGACGACTGGCTGCTGGGGGGAAGCCTGTTCCTGGGCTTGGACACCCTGCTGGGACCGCTCTATGTGGGTTACGCCATGGGAGAGGAAGACCACGGCACCCTGTTTCTGTATTTTGGCGCGCCTTTCAAGTAGCGGAGAGGGTCTTGCGGTAGCGTTCCACCAGTTCGTGCACCAGGGGGGTGCAGATGACCTTGATGGCAATGTCCAGGTTGCCGCCGGGAATCACCATGGTATTGCGCCGCGACATCCAGGCGCCGGGAATCCGCGCCATCAGCGTGGGGAAGTCGTAACGAGCCGGCTCGCGGAAACGGATTACAACGATACTCTCGTCCAGGCTGGGAATTTCGCGCAGCTCGAAAGGGTTGGAGGTGTCCGTGAGCGGTACGCGTTGGAAGTTGATGTCGGTGAGGGAGAACTGGGGCGTGATGTAGGCGATGTAGTCCTCCATGCGCCGCATGATGGTATGGGTGACCGATTCCGGCGATTTCTGCTTCTCGTGGGCGTCGCGGTAGATCTTCTGTATCCATTCCAGGTTGATGACCGGCACCACGCCGATGAGCAGATCCACCCACTGGGCGATGTCTATGCCCCGCATCTTGCGTTCCTTGAGCTTCTTGCGCCGGCGGATGATCACCGGGTTGTGGGAAGCGGACATCTCGCGGCGGCTCCATGAATTTTCCGCGCAGCCGCCGTGCATGCCGTCGTAGATGAGAAGGTCCGTGCCGGAGGGCACTTCTTCCCAGGGGGTGAAAGAGCCCACGGGCTGGCCGTACATTTCCGCCAGCTCTTCGTTCTCCACGTAACGCCGGCACAGGCCCGTGCCCGAGCGGGAGTATTCCCGGAACAGGCCTTCCAGGCGATCCAGAAAATTGGCTTCCGGGGCGAAGTGGCTCAGGCAACGCCCCTGTTTCTCGGCCAGGGCCACCCGGTGCTGCATGGCCTTTCGGTCATAGCGGCGGAAGGCATTGCCGTCCACCCGGAAGGCGGTGATGCCTTCGCGGCGGAAGATGTTGTCGAAGATGCGCCGGAACGTAGTGGTGCCCGCTCCCGAGGAGCCTGTGAGGGCGATGATGGGATGCTTCGCAGACATGGGCTCGTCCGTCCTTATCAGGGAATCGGACGATCATTTATAGCACAGGGATAAAACCTTGTTCAATTCGTGGGATATAAGGCGTCGTCTCGAAAGTGCCGGGTGCCGCCTGTTCCGGAATTATTGATTATGCACCACGCCAAAACGCCCCTCTCCCCCTCGGGAGGATGTCGTAAAAGCCCTTCCTTGGGCTTTGACGACTCGGAATTGGAAAAATGCGGTTTTCCGATTCCCTTCTCGGAGGAGAGGGTGGGGGGGAGCTTCTTTCAGGCCTGGAGTTGCTCCATGACCTTTTCGATCATGCCCTTGGCTTCCTCCGCCACGGCGCGCACTTCGGCAGCTTGGGACAGGCCCAGCACGGCCACGGGGTCCATGAAGCTCACCACGGTTTTGTCGCCTTCCTCGCGCATGACGAAGTTGCAGGGCAGGAGCGTGCCGGCGTTGGCCTCGGCGCTGATCACCCGGTCCGCCAGCTTGGGGTTGCAGGCGCCGTAGATGTGGTAGGCGGGAATGTCCTTGTCCATCTTGTTCTTGAAGATGGCCTGCACGTCCACGTCGCTGACCACCCCCAGGTGGTTGGCCATGAGGGTTTCCTTCACCTTTTCCAGGGCGGCGTTAAAAGGTAGATCCAGGGTCAGATTCATTTCGTACATTGTTGTGTCCTCACTCGTATTATGGTGGGCGCAGTCTAGGGCAGGGGAAAGGGGGCCGCATTGAAATATCGCAACAGGTTCGTGGAGTAAACGGGTCGGAGTCAAAATCCACCCAAGCTGTTACAGGGAACGGGATCAAACATGTTCCATGTTACCGGGTCTTCCCAACATCCTTACCATTTGACTCCGACCCTGACCAGCAACATAGCTGCAAGCTATTTCAGCAGCAGGTAGAGCAGCACCAGATTGCCCAGCAGCAGCAGTCCGGACAGAGCTTTCCAGAAGCCCAGGGGGTTGCGCTCTATCAGGGGCTGGCTGGTGGCGCTGAGGAACCTGGGGTTGGGATGGGACAGGTCGTAGAGGAACTCTGACAGGGTGTCGTAGCGCTTCGTGGGGTCGGGGTGCACGGCCTTGCGCAGGGCGCCATCCACCCAGGGCTGGATGTGGGGGTTGTGACGGGAAGCGGGGGTGTAACGCAGTTTGCCCGCTACCACGGGTTTATCGTGTTCGCCGTAAGGCAGGGCGCCGGTGAGCAGTTCATAGGCGATGACGCCCAAGGAATAGGTGTCGGAGCGCATGGAGCATTGGCCTTTGAGGCATTCCGGCGCGCCGTAATCCACCGTGGCTTGCGGCGTGTCGCTGGCGTAGCAGGTCTTGATCTCCGTGGCGCCTGCCACCCGGGTGGAGCCGAAGTCGATGATCTTTAGTATGCCGTCCTTGTCGATGAGAATGTTCTCGGGTTTCAGGTCCAGGTGAATCATTTCCAGGCGGTGGAATGCACGCAAACCGTCCACGATCTGGGCCAGGTAGTCCCGCGCCGTGTTGATATGGGTCTGGGGATGGTCGTCCATCCACTGGCGCAAGGACTGACCTTCCACGTATTCCGAAATGTTGTACAGGAAATGCCGCCGGGGGGTGTCCAGGACTTTCAGCACATGGGAGTTGCTGATGCGCTTGCCCACCCATTCCTCGTGCAGAAAGCCCTCCAGGAAGGCCGGGTCGTCGCGGAAGTTCACCGAGGGGGTCTTGAGTATGACCTTGGTTCCCTGGTCCATGTCCCGCGCCAGAAATACTTCCGAGCGCGCCGAGGCGTGCAGCTCCCGCAGTATTTCGTAGTTGTCGATTTTCATGCCCGCCCGCAGGGGCGGGGGGAAGGGCAGCTCGGTGATTTTCTGCAGAATGTCGTCTTCGGTTTTTTCCGGCAGGGACAGCACCTTGAGAAGCTGGCAGGTGACATTGTCATGGCTGCCGCCCTGCAGGGCTTCTTCCATGATAGCCTGGGCGCAGGCCTGCAGGTTTTCCCCCTGGCTGCGCAGGAGCTGGCGCAGGCGGTTATCCGTGACGTAGCCGGAAACGCCGTCGGTGGTGAACAGGAAAATGTCGCCGGGTTCCACGGCCAGGGAGCGGTAGTCGATGTCCACATGCGCGTCTATGCCCATGGCCCGGGAGAGAAAATCCCTGTCCTTGCCCACCCAGACGCGGTGGTCATGGGTGAGTTGTTCCAGTTCGCCGTCACGGAACAGGTAGAGACGCGAATCCCCCACGTGGAAGACATGGGCGGTGGTGGACTTGATGACCAGGCCGGTAAAGGTGGTGACCATGCCTTTGGCCGAATCGTAGCGCATCTGCCCCTGGGACCAGAGCCAGCGGTTGAGGGCGCCCAGCACTTTGGTGGCGGCGGTTTTCACCGTCCAGGAGTCCGGTGTGCTGAGATAATCGTCCATGAAGCTGCGCACGCAGATCTGTGCCGCTTCCACCCCGCCCTCGGAACTGCTCATGCCGTCGCAGATGGCTGCCGCAATGCCTTTGTTCAGCAGGGCGCTGCCTTCAGGCACCAGGGCGTCGGCGGCATCGGCGTTTTCTTCCTTGTTGCCTTTCTCCGTGACGGCGGCGTAGTCGATTTGCAGCTGTTTGCTCATGGTGTTTTGTTTCGGCATTCAGGGGTCGGAGTCAAATCCCGTCGTG
>JALVEW010000057.1 GCA_027030425.1 Sedimenticola sp. | reverse complement strand
AGCCAGGCCGCCAATGAGCACGGAGAGCATCTTCTTGCGGCCGAATTTGTCACTGAACAGGCCGCCGAAAGGACGGGCGGCGAGGTTCATGAAAGCGAAGCCAGAAGCCAGCAGCCCCGCCTGCACCATGCTCAGGTCGAAGGTGTTCTTGAAGAACAGGGGCAGCATGGACACCACGGCCAGCTCGGAGCCAAAGGTCACGAAATAGGCCAGGTCCAGAATGGCCACCTGCTTGAACTTGTAGCGGTGAATCTCCGGTACTTCTTCCGTGAACACATGCTTGTTGATGCGCCATACCTGGGAAGTCTGGTACAGGTAAAGCAGCACCAGCCCGATGTAAATGCTGTCCGTGGCCACGGCGCCGATGATGTTCAGGTTGGCGGGGCCCAGCTTCCAGGCCAGCACCGCCAGGGCGGCATACATGGGGATGTTCATCAGCAGGTAGAAAAAGAAATCCCCCTTGCTGGTCACTTCCATGGCGCCGGTCTTCTTGGGCTTGAAATAGGTAGAGCCTTTGGGTGTATTTCGCGCCAGCTTGAAATAGACGAAGGAATACAGCAGGGCGATGGCGCCGGTGGTGGCGATGGCATAGCGCCAGCCGTTCTCGCCGCCGTACATCAGGGCCAGACTGGGCAGGAGCATGGCGGAAGCCGCGGAACCGAAATTGCCCCAGCCGCCGTAGATGCCCTCGGCCACGCCCACTTGCTTGGCCGGGAACCATTCACCAATCATGCGGATGCCGATGACAAAGCCTGCGCCCACGAAGCCCAGGGCAAAGCGGGTGGCCAGCAGCATCTGGTAGGAATCCGCCATGGCGAAGAAAAAGCAGATGATGCTGGAGATGAACAGAAGCCCCGAGAAGATCAGGCGTGGCCCGTACTTGTCCACCAGCATGCCGATGATGATGCGCGCGGGAATGGTCAGGGCCACGTTCACGATGAGCAGAGCCTTCACTTCCTGCTTGCTGAGGCTGAATGTCTCCTGGATGGCCGCCAGCAGGGGGGCGTGATTGAACCACACCATGAAGGTGAGGAAAAAGGCGAACCAGGTCAGGTGCAGGGTTCTGATCTTGCCGCTGAATGAGAACAGGTTGAGCTTTGCTTCCGACATTTGAATGCTCCTTTCACGTGTTTACAACTGTCCATCCCGATGAAGCATGAAACGTGCCATGTTCTTTATGGCAATGCCGAAGCGATAAATTCCCACTGTTTATATGGAAGCAGTTTTGGAAAACCCGCTCCCGGGAGATTCATAAGGAAATGCTGATGCATATTTGTGCCCGTGGGTAGCCGGCAGGCACCAAAGTGGTGCGAACAGGGGAGGGCGAGGAAGAATGATTCATGGCGGATGTGAAAATAGTGTTTGAAAACAAATGGGTGAGAAATATTTCGGGGTGTTGGCAAGATAATTGCAGGAACTACGGGTAACAGTCGTGGGCCTGGAAGGCGGCAGCTTTCCAGGCAAAAAATATTCAAAGAGGAAGCCCAATGAAAGAACGTCTGGTACTGGTAGGAAACGGCATGGCGGGTGTGCGCACCCTGGAAGAGCTGCTCAAGCTTGCGCCGGAAGAGTACGAGATCACCGTCTTCGGTGCCGAGCCCTATCCCAATTACAACCGCATCATGCTGTCTCCCGTGCTGGCCGGGGAAAAGACCATCGACGAGATCATTCTCAATGACCGTCAGTGGTACAAGGCAAACGGCATTACCTTGTACACCGGCGATCCCGTGGTGGAGATCGACCGGGTGAACCGCAAGGTCATTGCCGAATCCGGCCTGGAAGTGTCCTATGACCGCCTGTTGCTGGCGACAGGTTCCAATCCCTTCATCATTCCCGTTCCCGGCTCTGATCTGCCTGGCGTGATTGGTTTCCGGGACATTGCCGATGTGGATGCCATGATCGAAGCCGCCAAAACAGGCAACAAGGCCGTGGTCATCGGCGGCGGCTTGCTGGGCCTGGAGGCGGCCAATGGCCTGCAGATCAATGGCATGGATGTGACCGTGGTGCATCTTATGGATATCCTCATGGAGCGCCAGCTGGACAGGATGGCCGCTGGGCTGCTCAAGAAATCCCTGGAGGAAAAGGGCCTGAAGTTCCTCATGGAGACCCAGACCGCCGAGGTGCTGGGCGAGGATCATGTCACCGGCCTGCGCTTTGCCGACGGCTCTGAAATTGAAGCCGACCTGGTGGTCATGGCCGTGGGCATACGCCCCAATATGGAACTGGCGCAGAAGGCCGGTTTGTACTGTGAACGCGGCGTGGTGGTGAACGATACCATGCAGACCTATGATCCGCGCATCTACGCTGTGGGCGAATGCGTGCAGCACCGGGGAGAAACCTATGGCCTGGTGGCGCCCTTGTTCGAGCAGGCCAAGGTGGCGGCCAACCACCTGGCAAGAATGGGTATTGCCCGCTACGAAGGCTCGGTGACGTCCACCAAGCTCAAGGTGACCGGCATCGATTTGTTCTCCGCCGGAGAATTCAATGAGGAGGAAGGGGATGAGACCCTGGTGCTCCAGGATCCGGCCCGGAATGTCTACAAGAAACTGGTGGTGAAGGACAACCGTATCAAAGGTGCCGTCATGTTCGGTGACACCATGGATGGCACCTGGTATTTCCAGCTGCTGCGCGAGGGAACGGACATCTCCGGCTTTCGCGATACCATCCTGTTCGGTCAGCATGACCTGGGGGATGCAGGTCACGGTGACGAGACCCGGGTTGCTGCTCTGTCCGACGATGCCGAGATCTGTGGCTGTAACGGCGTCACCAAGGGGGACATCGTCAACGCCATCCAGACCAAGGGCCTGTTCACCCTGGATGACGTGCGTGCCCACACCAAGGCGTCGGCGTCCTGTGGCTCCTGCACCGGCTTGGTGGAAGCCATACTTTCCAGCACCGTGGGCGAGGGCTACGAGGAAAAGCCCAGCAAGAAGCCGGTCTGTGGCTGCACCGAGCATTCCCATGACGAGGTGATCCGCGCCATTGCCGAGCATGAACTCAAGGACATGCGGGCGGTGTTCAATTTCCTGGAGTGGAAGACTCCCGACGGCTGCGCCACCTGCCGTCCGGCCCTGAACTACTACCTGCTGGCGCGCTGGCCCGAAGAATACCGGGACGATCCCCAGTCCCGCTTCATCAATGAACGCGCCCACGGCAACATCCAGAAAGACGGCACTTACTCCGTGGTGCCGCGCATGTTTGGCGGCCTGTGCACCCCCTCGGACCTGCGCGCCATTGCCGATGTCTGCGAGAAATACCATGTGCCTGAGATGAAAGTCACCGGCGGCCAGCGTATCGACCTGTTCGGGGTGAAGAAGGAAGACCTGCCCCTGATGTGGAAGGATCTCTCCGACGCCGGCTTCGTCTCCGGTCACGCCTATGGCAAGGCCATGCGCACGGTGAAGACCTGCGCGGGCAAGAAATGGTGCCGCTTTGGCACCCAGGATTCCACGGGGCTGGGGGTGAAGCTGGAAGAGCTTACCTGGGGCTCCTGGATGCCTCACAAGTTCAAGCTCGCCGTGTCCGGCTGCCCGCGCAACTGCGCCGAGGCCACCATCAAGGACTTTGGCGTGGTCTGCGTGGATTCCGGCTATGAGTTGCACATCGGCGGCAACGGCGGCATCAAGGTTCGGGTGACGGATCTGCTGTGCAAGGTGGAAACCGAGGAAGATGTGCTGGAATACTGCGGCGCCTTCACCCAGATGTACCGGGAAGAGGCGCATTACCTGGAGCGCACCGCGCCCTGGGTGGAGCGTGTCGGCCTGGCCTACATCAAGGAACGCATTCTGGACAATGAGGAAGAACGCAAGGCGCTGTACGAGCGCTTCAAGATTGGCCAGAAAGTGGCCCAGGTGGACCCCTGGAAGGCCCGTGCCGAAGGTGAAGCCGCCCATGAATTCGTGCCCCTGAAAATCAGCGCCTGATGCAGGTCGGGCTTCAGCCCGACAACGGCGCCTGAATCAGGGCAGGATGTCGGGCCGAAGCCCGACCTACAACAAATTTTTCTATTGGAAATGTAACGCTCAGCTTGATTTTGTTGAAAGATGGTAAGGCATTACATAGCCAGGCTTCGGCAGCATGGAAGCTGCCGCAGAGCGTTCAGGGATGTATTTACAGCGTCCTGGATATGTAATGACTTACCATCTCCCTGACGCGAAATGCTGAAGTTACTTGGAATTGAAGGTAAACCAATGAGTGACTGGAAAAAAATCGCCCCCCTGGAAGACATTCCCCGGCTGGGTTCGCGTGTGGTGGAAATCGAGGATGGCAGCATTGCCGTGTTCCGTACCAGCGACGACCAGGTGTTCGCCGTGCGCGACGCCTGCCCCCACAAGAACGGTCCCCTGTCCCAGGGTATCGTGGCGGGCCACACTGTGACCTGTCCCCTGCACAACTGGAAGATAGACCTGGAATCCGGGGAAGCCCTGGGGCCGGATGAAGGCTGTACCAACACCTTTGCCGCCAAGGTGGAAGATGGCATGGTGTACATCCAGTTGTCATAGCGTCCGCGCAACACGGGGCCTGACACCAATACCGAGGTTTGAGACATGCTAGTAGAAGACGTAATGACAAAGGGCGCGCGCAGCGTCACCGAGGATACGCCCATACAGGAAGTGGCTTCGCTTATGTGCCTGTACAGGTACAGCGGCCTGCCGGTGGTCGAGGGCGAGAAACTCATCGGCTTCATCGCCGAGAAGGATGTGCTGGCCCAGCTGTTTCCCAGTGTCGAGGACGCCATGGAAGGCATGGCCACCATCGACCTGAAGGAAAAGGCGAAAGAGTACAAATCCATCATGAACCGCAAGGTGGGTGATCTCATGACCCGGGGGGCGAAGACGGTTTCCCCGGACATGCCCGTGCTCAAGGCCGCCATCATCATGGCCAACAACCGATTCCGGCGCATTCCCGTGGCCGAGGGTGACAGGCTGGTGGGCATGCTCAGCCTGGGTGACATTCACAAGGCCATTTTCCATCAGAGCCTGACCCAAGGCTGAAAGCGCTTTTCCCCTGCTTATCTTCTCAACCCGGGAGCAGAAAATGTATTCCCCCTCTCCCCCTCGGGGAGAGGGACGGGGAGAGGGGAAATCAAACAACCATAATATCAAGTGAGAACGAATGTTATTCGGACGAAGCAAAAAGAATCCGGTAAAAATTGCTGACAAAGGTATCGTGGAGTGGAAATACGCCGCCTGCGGCTACTGCTCCACCGGCTGCTCCATCGAAGTGGGTTTCAATGCCGAAGGCAAGGCCGTGGCTTCCCGGGGGGTGGCCGATGCCGATGTCAACCGCGGCAAGCTGTGCCTCAAGGGCATCTTCGAACATGAACTGTTCGAGTCTGCCGGCCGGGGCATGGCGCCCAAGATGCGTGAGCACTGGCACGACGACTGGCGGGAAACCGACTGGGACACGGCCCTGGACAAGCTCCATGACGAAATCCGCCGCATCCAGGAGAAATACGGGCGGGACAGTTTTGCCGTGATTTCCACCGGGCAGATGCTCACCGAGGAGTTCTACACCCTGGGCAAGCTCACCCGGGGGCTCATCGGCACCAACAACTACGACGGCAACACCACCCTGTGCATGGCGTCTGCCGTGTCCGGCTACAAGCGCTCCTTCGGTTCCGACGGCCCGCCGGGCTGTTACGAGGATTTCGAACACACGGATCTGCTCATCGCCTGGGGCTCCAATTTGCCGGAGCAGCATCCCATCATCTACTGGCGCATGAAAGAGGCCCAGGAAAAGAAGGGCTTTCCCCTCATCGTGGTGGATCCCCGGGTGACCATGCTGGCGCAGAACGCGGACATCCACCTGCCCATCACCCCGGGCACGGACGTGGTGCTGCAGAATGCCCTCATGCACGTCATCATCAAGGAAGGCCTGCAGGATCAGGACTACATCGATGCCAACACCAACGGCTTCGAGGCGCTCAAGGCCGAGGTCGAGAAATACGACCCCACCACGGCGGCCAGGATCTGCGGCATAGACGAGGACAGCATCCGCCATGTGGCGCGGCGTTTCGCCAAGGCCGGCGCGGCCATGCAGATCTGGACCATGGGCATCAACCAGTCCACCCACGGTTCCGACGGCGTGGTGGGCATCAACAACCTGGCGCTGATCACCGGCAACATCGGCAAGCCCGGCGGCACCAGCCTGTCCATCACCGGCCAGTGCAACGCCATGGGTACCCGGGAATGGTCTTCCTGTTCCGGCCTGCCCAATTACCGCTACCTGGAGATCCCCGAGCACCGGGAAGAAATCGCCAAATTCTGGAACATCGACCTGGATTTCCTGCCCAAGAAGCGCGGCATGTTCCAGACCGATATCTATCACGCCATCGAATCCGGCGAGATAAAAGGTTTGTGGCTCATTGCCACCAATCCCATGTCCTCCCTGCCCAACACGGCGCGTATCCGCAAGGCCATGGAGAAGCTGGAGTTCTGCTGCGTGCAGGACTGTTATGAGGACACGGAAAGCGCCCAGTACGCCCATGTCTATCTGCCGGCGGGCACCTGGGCCGAGAAGGACGGGGTGATGACCAACACCGAGCGCCGCATCAACAGGGTCAAGCCCATTGCCACACCACCGGGCCAGGCCAAGCCAGACCTGTGGATCTTCAACCGGGTGGCCGAGCGCTTCAACACCGAGGGCCGGGTCAAGTTCCCGGAAAAGGCCGCGGATATCTTCCTGGAGATGGGCGAGCTGTCCAGGGGGCGCCTGGCGGACATCTCCGGCATGACTCACGAGCTGCTGGAAGAGAAGCGCGGCGTGCAATGGCCTTATACCGCCGAGCAGGTGGAAAAGGGCGAGGAGCCGCCACGGGGCGGCAAGCGCCTGTACACGGAAACGGCCAGCTTTCGCTATGAGGATGGCAGGGCCAAGCTCATTCCCCTGCCGTTCATCGACAACAATGAGGTGCCCGACGACGAATACCCCGTCTGGCTCAACACCGGGCGGCTCATCGAGCACTGGCACGGGCGCACCAAGACCGGCAAGATCGGCAACAACAACAAGTACAGCCCCATTCCCTTCATCGAGATCAACCCGGATCTGTGCGCTGAATTGGGCATACAGCGGGGCGAGTATGTGCGCCTGGTGTCAAGGCGTTCCGACGCCATCGTCATGGCCCAGCCCACGGGACGGGTGCCGAAAAACATGGTGTTCCTGCCCTTCCATTTCCATGACTGCGCCAATCGCCTGACCCTGGGGCTGCTGGATCCGCATTCCCGCCAGCCCGCCTACAAGCAGTCGGCGGTGCGGGTGGAAAAGATTGCCGACCAGAAGGAGGCGGCGCGCCTGAGCATGGAAATGCGCAAGTTCTGACAGTAGGCCGGACTTCAGTTCATGGGGTCGGAGTCAAATCAGGAAGATGTTTCATAAATTTAGTGGCTTGTGGTGATTTGACTCCGACCCCTTTAACAAATACAGGTTGCCCAGAGAATGTTCAAAAGACGCGAAAACGAACCCGAATACGCCCTGCTCAAGGATGTCCAGAGCAAAGAGCAGAACCGCTATGGCAAGCCCATAGAAACGGTTCCCGAGAACGATCCCCGGCGGCGGCAGGACTTCGTCATCAATGACGAGGTCCAGGAACCGCGCAATCCCAACCGCTACAAGCAGCACGGCTTCTTCTTCACCGCGGACAACTGTATCGCCTGCCATGCCTGCGAGGCGGCCTGTTCCGAGAAGAACGACAACCCGGCCCATCTGGCCTTCCGTTCCGTGGGCTTCGTGGAAGGGGGCAGCTACCCGGACTACCGGCGCATCAACATCTCCATGGCCTGCAATCACTGCGACAACCCGGTATGCCTCAA
>JALVEW010000056.1 GCA_027030425.1 Sedimenticola sp. | reverse complement strand
GACCTGCTGGCTTTCCATCCGGGAACGGCAAAACACATCGCCCTGAAACTTTGCCAGCGTTTCATCAGTGACGAGCCGCCCCAGTCCCTGGTGGATCAGGTGGCCACGGTGTTCTATGACAACCGGCACCAGCCGGATCAGCTCGAAAGGGTCTACCGTTTCCTGCTCAACACGCCCGAGTTCAAGGATGTCAGCACCTGGGGCAGCAAACTCAAGAGGCCCTTTGAGGTGGTGGTATCGGCCATGCGGGCATGTGACGCGGACTTTACCATCCGTCCGGATGACAACGAGAGCAATTATTTCATGTCCTATTTCAGCCGCACCGGACAGCGCCCCTTCAACTGGCGTGCTCCCGACGGCTATCCTGACAAACGTTCTTTCTGGGAAGGCGGTGCTTCCCTGGTGCATACCTGGCGGGTTCTGGACTGGCTCATTGATGAGAACGCGGGCAACAGCGACCCGGATCTCATGCCCATCACCGATATTACCCTGAACGGACTGGGAACCCACACTCCCAACACCCTGGCCAATTTCTGGCTGAAGAAGGTATTGAAATGGGGGCCAAACAGCGGTGAATGGTACGGCACGGAGATCCATCGCATCCTGCGCGATTTCATGAGAGAGCGGCCGGATGATGACCCGTCCCCCTGGCCTGAGGACTATCCCATCGATGACATCACCGACAACTCCTGGCCGTATTACTGGAACGAGCGTTTGCGTGGCCTGGTAAAGCTGGTCTTGTCCATTCCTGAATTCATGCAGCGTTGAGGGGGAGGGAAATATCATGAAAATCAGCAGACGGGGATTTCTGGCCGGCTCGGCCACCGTTACCGCCACCCTTGGAGGAACGCGCCTGGGCTTTTCGGCCGTTCAGAGCAAGTCTCCAGCGAGCAAAAGAACCCTGGTTTACCTGTTTCTTAGAGGAGGGATGGATGGTCTGAACCTGGTCATGCCCAGGAGCGGTGGTGATCGCACGGAATATCTGAACAAGCGCCCCAATATTGCTGTGCCCTACAACCAGATGCACGACCTGAACGGTACTTTTGGCTTGCATGGCGCCTGTGATGGCCTCAAGAGCCTGTACGACAGTGGCAAACTTGCCTTCATTCATGCTGTGGGTATGCCAGAGGGGCAGTCCTCCCGCAGCCATTTTGACTCCCAGGAAATGTATGAACTGGGAACCCCGGGAAATCTGGCGACCACCACCGGCTGGCTGGCCCGGCATATGAATACTTCTCCACATATTGCGTCCTATGCCACGATTCCCTCCCTGGCGACCACCTCCTCGGCGCCCACCAGTCTTCTTGGGGATTTCAGGGCCATGTCCCTGGATGATGCCAGCAGCTTCCATCCCAACTCGGGCCGCTACGGTGATGAACACCTGAGGGCGCTGGCAAGCATATATGATGGCAACTCCAGCCTGGATTACGCAGTGCGAAATTCCCTGGATATGATCGAGCTCCTGGAGCAGATCGACATCACCGTGCCCGACACTTATCCCAATACGGGGCTTGCTGACGACCTGGGCCTGGTGGCGGGCATGATAAAAGAGAACGTCGGTCTCCAGGTGGCCACGGTGGATTACGGCGGTTGGGATACCCACAATGGCCAGGGTAACGACGGAGGCGGCTATTTCGCCACCCATGTGGGAGACCTTTCCGCCGCCATCAAGGCCTTCATGGATGATCTGGAATCCGCGGGCCTGATCGATGACGTGGTGCTTGTGGTGCATTCGGAATTTGGCCGCCGTGTACGCGAGAACGGCAACCAGGGCACCGACCATGGTACGGCGCAGCCCATGATGGTGGTTGGGGGCAAGGTGCTGGGTGGCCAGATCTATGGTTCCTTTCCTGGTCTGAGGGATTCCGATCTCTATCTCAATACCGATTTGCGTATGACCACGGATTTCCGGCAGGTGTTCTGTGACGTGGTGGGTAACTTCCTGCTCAATCCAAACCTTTCCACGGTCTTCCCTGGCTATACAGGGCCAAAATCCATCGGCCTGTTCGATACCAACGCCATATTCGCCAACGGATTCGACTAGCCTGGTGCAAGCCCGAATTTTTCACCCCGCCGCTGAAATAATGTTTTAGCTTATTGTATTTCATAAAGAATTTAGGGATATTAGCAAAATGCAAAATGTTACCGGGCATCGCTGAACGCGCCCTCGCACCGGTCTCGCCGTCCATCTGCGGTATTTGCTCAATCATCAATAGCTTGGGCTATTGATTCAATCGCAAATCCGCACCTGGCCGCCGATCCCGGCACGATCATCGCGTTCCCGGGTGAAATATTCGGTCTAGGGTGCGTTCAGTGATGTCCGGTAATGTCTTGTACTTTATATTCCAGAATTCTCCTCGAAATACAGTAGGCTAGAATACTTTTCCAGCGATCGGGTGAAATATTCGGGCCAGCGATAGATTCTTTTTCGGAAGCCCTTCCACCCCGCATGACCTCTGGTCCTGCGGGGTTTTTTCGTCGGGTCAATTAAGATTCCAGAATATCCCTATGGGAACGTAGGATATTTCCTACATACAGCCTCGATCAGCGCGCCTAAACTTGCCCTGCGGAAAACGGATATCCGCAGATTAATCATATACTTACAGGGAGTTTCAACATGAAGAAGATGATCATGCCTATTTCAACATTGAGCGCCGCGCTGTTTCTGTCCCTGACCTCCGGGACCGGCCTGGCAGAAGAAGGGAATATTTGCAAGGGAATGGAGCAGAAAGCCTGTTCCCAGTCCACGGCCTGTCGTTGGGTCAAGCCGTACAAGCGGAGTGACGGCGTCAAGGTTGGTGGTTACTGCAGGAAGCTGCCGGGTCAGAAAAGCCAGGCATCCCGGCTAAAGCAGTCCTCCAGCAAGAAAGGCTGAGCTTTTCCCTACGGGAGGCTGTCGACTTTGCGACATCCTCCTACAGATCAGGAAAACCCCGCGGCAACTGGCGGCTGCGGGGTTCTTCGTGCGTTGCGGGGCGGTTTTTTCTGCTGTCCCGGCCTGTCATAATGCTCGCCTACCGGATTGGATAGGCATGGCGTGGTGGTGACCCCTCTTGCAGAAGATTTTACCTTGCGGGTGATCGGCCGCGTACATAGCCCGTTCCATGAAAAATTTGGCATCCCCCGCCAGCCGGGGCTGGTGAAGGTGCCGGCAACCCTGGTCATGCTGCCGCCTTTCGATTCACCAGAGATGTTCGAGGGCCTGGAGGATTTCAGTCATCTCTGGCTCACTTTCGCCTTTCATGCCTGCCTGGAGCAGGGTTGGAAAAGCAGGGTAAGGCCGCCACGCCTGGGGGGCAATGTCAGCAAGGGTGTGTTTGCCACCCGTTCACCCTTTCGCCCCAATCATCTGGGTTTGTCCGTGGTGGAGTTGGCTGATGTTGAAATCACCCATGGCCGGGTGCGCCTGCATGTGCGGGGCGCCGACCTTCTCCATGGCACTCCCATTGTCGATATCAAACCTTATGTTCCCTATGTGGATTCAGTGGAGGGGGCGGTAGGAGGCTTTGCCGGTGAAGCGCCGGACAGGCGGTTGCGGGTCAGCTTTACTCTTTCGGCGGAACAGGTGCTGGCCCGGCATCCGGATGGCGAACGGCTGGCGGCTCAGTTGGTTGAACTCATCGCCCTGGATCCCCGTCCGGCCTATCACAAAGAGAACAAGGATACGCAACGCACCTGGGGCATGCGATACGCGGGACTTGATGTACGCTGGAGGGTGGAAAATGAGCTGGCCCTGGTCACCGAAGTGGTGGACCAGGGACAGGAGAATCAGTAAATCAGGCTCATCATCCGGCTGCGGTAGCGCGGCACCAGGGGGTCGTCGCCCAGGATGTCGAACAGTTTCAGCAGGGCTTTTCTGGCCGCGTCGTCACCGTAGTCGCGATTCTTCTTCATGAGCTGCAGCAGCTCATCCATGGCCTCTTCGTAATGCTGGTTCACGGCATGATGGGCTGCCATAAGGTACCGGGCCTCGGCGTCGTCAGAGTTTGTCTCCAGGCGCCGGGCCAGCTCCTCCCGCGTGGGGGCGCCTGCCAGCAGGCTCTCGAAAAACAACAGTCCCTCCAGTGTCCGGACTTCGGCCTTGTCACGGAGATCGGCGGGAAGCCGCGCCAGGATCTCCTCGGCTTTCGCGATATCACCGGCGGCGGCATGTGTCTGGGCCAGGGCGAGGTCTATGTTGCTGTTGGCGGGGTCGGAGGCCTTGGCCTGTTCCAGTAGCGCCAGAGCGCCCTCGGCATTGCCCTGCAACAGCAGTTGCTGGGCCTGCTCGACCAGCGCGTCAGATTCCCGGGGAATATGCTTGTCCAGGAACTTGCGTATCTCGGCCTCGGGCAGGGCGCCGGCGAATTCGTCTACGGGTTCACCGTTTCTGAACAGCTTCACCGTGGGAATGCTGCGGATGCCGAACTGCGCGGCCAGGGCCTGTTGTTCTTCTGTGTTGATTTTGGCCAGGATGAACTTGCCTTGGTAGTCGTCGGCCAGTTTCGCCAGTACGGGCATGAGCATCTGGCAGGGCTGGCACCAGCTTGCCCAGAAATCCACCAGCACGGGAACCTGCCTGGATTGCTCGATAACGGCGCTCTGGTAATTTTCTGCTGTTACCTCAATGATATAGGGTGAATTGCTCATGTGTTTTATTCCCGGTTGCTAACATCCTGGACCTCATTTTGGGGTGAACACACCAAAATGCAAGCTCTTGAAAACCAGACTTCCCGCCCCATTTTCCGGGGAAACAATCTGGAGAAGCAAAAATGTCAGACAACATGCATGTCGTGTGCAGCCACTGTGGCGGTGTGAACCGCATTCCCGCGGCCCGCCTGGGACAGAATCCCAAATGTGGGAAGTGTAAGCGCCCCCTGTTCGACGGACATCCCGCCGACGTGGATGATGCCATGCTGCAGAAGCAGATTCAGCGCAGTGATATTCCCGTGTTGGTGGATTTCTGGGCGCCCTGGTGCGGGCCCTGCAAGATGATGGCGCCGGCCTTTGCCCAAGCGGCCGGTCAGCTGGAGCCTCATGTGCGCCTCCTCAAGCTCAATACCGAGCAGTACCAGCAGCTCGCCGGGCAGCTGGGCATACGCAGCATTCCCACCATGATCCTGTTCCGTAACGGTCAGGAGGTGGATCGCATGTCCGGTGCCCTGGATGCCGGAGGCATCGTGTCCTGGGCCAGGGGCAGATTGGGCTGAGAACCTCTTCTCAGGCAGCCGGGAACCGCCGGTGAGGGCATTTCCCACCGGCGTTCGGTTCCTGGGCTTGAATCTGTTTCTTTGCTCGCGGATTTCCATGGACAGTACCGGGCATCTGCCGTAAAATTTCTGTCTCAACAGGGGTCAGAGCCCCAATCTCGTTTCTTGTGTTCGTTCGTGGACGGCTCCAGACAGGGTCGGTCCCCTATTGTGTGCGCGTAAATGACTGATTCAGCTATTCTGGTACTGGAAGATGGCACGGTGTTTCACGGCCGTTCCATTGGTGCCGAAGGACAGACCGTGGGCGAGGTGGTTTTCAATACCGCCATGACCGGCTACCAGGAGATTCTTACCGATCCTTCCTACCTGCGGCAGATCGTGACCCTGACCTATCCCCATATCGGCAACACCGGGGTAAACAGTGAGGACCGGGAGTCCAGCGCCGTGCACGCCGCCGGACTGGTGATTCGTGATCTTCCCCTGGTGGCCAGCAACTGGCGCTGTGAGCAGCCTCTGGACCAGTACCTGAAGGAAAACGGCGTGGTGGCCATTGCCGATATTGATACCCGTAAACTGACGCGCATCCTGCGAGAGAAGGGCGCCCAGGCGGGCTGCATCCAGGCCGGTTCCCATCTGGATGAAGTCGTGGCCCGGGCGGCGGCGGAAACCTTCCCCGGCCTCAAGGGCATGGATCTGGCCAGGGAGGTCACGGTCGATGCGCCCTACGAATGGAAAGAGGGTACCTGGAAGCTGGGAGAAGGGCACCAGGTGCGGGAAGACCGGGACCATGATTTTCACGTGGTGGCCTATGACTTCGGCATCAAGACCAACATCCTGCGCATGCTGCGTGACCGCGGCTGCCGCATCACCGTGGTGCCTGCCCAGACGCCCGCCAGCGAAGTGCTGGCCATGAACCCTGACGGGGTGTTCCTGTCCAACGGCCCTGGTGACCCCGAGCCCTGTGACTACGCCATCGATGCCATCCGGGAAGTGCTGGAGCAGGACGTGCCCACTTTCGGCATCTGCCTGGGCCACCAGCTTCTGGGCCTGGCCAGCGGCGCGCGCACGGTGAAGATGAAATTTGGTCACCATGGCGCCAACCACCCGGTGCAGGACCTGGAAAAGGGCACGGTGATGATCTCCAGCCAGAACCATGGCTTTGCCGTGGATGAGGAAAGCCTGCCGGAAAATCTCAAGGCGACCCACAAGTCCCTGTTCGATGGCTCCCTGCAGGGCATCCATCGCACCGACAAGCCCGCTTTTGGATTCCAGGGTCACCCGGAAGCCAGCCCCGGCCCCCATGATGTGGCGCCGGTTTTCGATCATTTCATCGAACTGATGAAAGCCCGCGAGGCCTGACCGCCGTTCCATCACACTCGCGCAGACTGAGACAAGATGCCAAAAAGAACAGATATCCAGACCATTCTCATCATCGGCGCCGGCCCCATCATCATTGGCCAGGCCTGCGAGTTCGACTATTCCGGCGCCCAGGCCTGCAAGGCCTTGCGCGAGGAAGGCTACAAGGTGGTGTTGGTGAACTCCAACCCCGCCACCATCATGACCGACCCGGAAACGGCGGACGTGGTGTATATCGAGCCCATTACCTGGCAGACCGTGGCGCGCATCATCGAGAAAGAGCGGCCGGACGCCCTGCTGCCCACCATGGGCGGCCAGACGGCCCTGAACTGCGCCCTGGACCTGGTGCGCGAAGGCGTGCTGGAGAAGTTTGGCGTGGAAATGATCGGCGCCTCCCGGGAAGCCATCGACAAGGCTGAGGACCGCGATCTGTTCCGTAAGGCCATGCAGAAGATCGGCCTGGACATGCCAAAATCCGCTGTGGCCCATTCCATGGAAGAAGCCCTGCAGGTGCAGGTGCAGGTGGGTTTCCCCACCATCATCCGGCCTTCCTTCACCATGGGTGGTTCCGGTGGCGGCATCGCCTACAACCGCGAGGAATTCGAAGAGATCTGCCAGCGCGGCCTGGATCTGTCACCCACCAATGAGCTGCTCATCGAGGAATCCATCCTTGGCTGGAAGGAATACGAGATGGAGGTGGTGCGGGATCACAAGGACAACTGTATCATCGTCTGCTCCATCGAGAACCTGGACCCCATGGGGGTGCACACCGGCGACTCCATCACCGTGGCGCCGGCCCAGACCCTGACGGACAAGGAATACCAGATCATGCGGGACGCCTCCCTGGCGGTGCTGCGGGAGATCGGCGTGGACACCGGCGGTTCCAACGTGCAGTTCGCCATCAACCCCGAGAACGGGCGCATGATCATCATCGAGATGAATCCCCGGGTTTCCCGTTCTTCGGCGCTTGCCTCCAAGGCCACTGGCTTTCCCATTGCCAAGGTGGCGGCCAAGCTGGCTGTGGGCTACACCCTGGACGAACTGCGCAATGAGATCACCGGCGGCGTGACCCCGGCTTCCTTTGAGCCCAGCATCGACTACGTGGTCACCAAGGTGCCCCGTTTCGCCTTCGAGAAATTCCCGCAGGCGGACGACCGCCTCACCACCCAGATGAAATCCGTGGGCGAGGTCATGGCCATCGGCCGCACCCTGCAGGAATCCCTGCAGAAAGCCCTGCGGGGTCTGGAGACGGGCAAGGCCGGCTTCGATCCCGTGGTGGATCTTTCCGCCGATGATGCCCGGGAGACCATCCTGGCAGAGATTCGCCAGCCCCGGGGGGACCGTCTCTGGTACGTGGCGGATGCCTTCCGTGATGGCATGAGCCTGGAAGAGATACAGCAGGCCACAGGTATCGACCCCTGGTTCCTGGTGCAGATCGAGGATATCGTCCGTGAGGAGGCCCGAGTAGTGGAAGAAGGCCTGGACGCCCTGGATGCAGACCGCCTGCGGCAGCTCAAGCGCAAGGGCTTTTCCGACAAGCGTCTGGCGGATCTGCTGGGCAAGAAGGAAGGCAAGATCCGCAAGCTGCGTTACAAGCTGGGTGTGCGTCCCGTGTACAAACGGGTAGACACCTGCGCGGCGGAATTTGCGTCCAGCACCGCCTACATGTATTCCACCTACGAGGAGGAATGCGAGGCGCGGCCCACGGACAATAACAAGATCATGGTGCTGGGGGGCGGCCCCAACCGTATCGGTCAGGGCATAGAATTCGATTACTGTTGTGTACACGCGGCCTTCGCCATGCGCGAGGACGGGTACGAGACCATCATGGTGAATTGCAACCCGGAAACCGTGTCCACGGACTATGACACCTCCGACCGCCTGTATTTCGAGCCCCTGACCCTGGAAGACGTGCTGGAGATCATTCACAAGGAGAATCCTTCGGGAGTCATCGTGCAGTATGGCGGCCAAACGCCTCTGAAGCTGGCCCAGGACCTGGAGAAGGCCGGCGCGCCCATCATCGGCACCAGCCCGGATTCCATCGATGCCGCGGAAGACCGCGAGCGTTTCCAGCAGATGATCGAAAAGCTGGGGATACTCCAGCCTCCCAACCGCACGGCCACGGACCCGGAAAAGGCGGTGCAGCTGGCCGAGGAAATCGGCTATCCCCTGGTAGTGCGGCCCTCCTATGTGCTGGGCGGCCGGGCCATGGAGATCGTCTATAACGAGGAAGACCTGACCCGCTACATGCGCGAGGCGGTGAGCGTTTCCAATGATTCGCCGGTGCTGCTGGATCGTTTCCTCAACGATGCCATTGAGGTGGACGTGGACGCCATCTGTGACGGCAGGGACGTGCTCATCGGTGGCATTATGGAGCATATCGAGGAAGCCGGCGTGCATTCTGGCGATTCCGCCTGCTCCCTGCCGCCCTACACCCTGAGCCAGGAGATCCAGGATCGCATGCGCCACCACATTCGCGACATGGCCCTGGAGCTGGGTGTGGTGGGGCTGATGAACACCCAGTTTGCCATCAAGGACAACGACATCTACATCCTTGAGGTAAACCCGCGGGCCTCGCGTACCGTTCCTTTTGTATCCAAGGCCATCGGTCGGCCTCTGGCCAAGATCGCGGCACGCTGCATGGCGGGTAAGACCCTGGAAGAACAGGGAGCCACGAGGGAGATCATCCCCGACCATTATTTCGTCAAGGAAGCCGTGTTTCCTTTCGTCAAGTTTCCCGGCGTGGATACCGTGCTCGGCCCGGAGATGAAATCCACCGGCGAGGTCATGGGCGTGGGCCGCACCTTCGGCGAGGCCTATGGCAAGGCCAGCGAGGGCGGCAGCATCAAGCTGCCCACCAGTGGCAAGGCCCTGCTGTCCGTGCGCGATGCGGACAAGGAGCGTATCAAGCTGGTGGCCCGGGATCTGGTGGACCTGGGTTTCGAACTCTATGCCACCGGCGGTACCTGTGACGCCGTGTTGTCCACCGGCGTGCCCTGTACCCGGGTGAACAAGGTCATGGAAGGGCGGCCGCATATCGTGGACATGATAAAAAACGACGATTTCGACCTGATCATCAACACCACGGAAGGCAAGCAGGCCATGATCGATTCGGCCTCCATCCGCCGTTCCGCCCTGCAGCACAAGATCAGCTATACCACCACCATGTCCGGGGGGGAGGCCATCGTCATGGCCATACAGCACAAGGATGAACCCATAGTCACCAGCCTGCAGGAACTGCACGCGGGTTGAACAAGTCGAAAACAAGACCGTGAGAGCATCGAATAGCCATCATGAGTAACAAGACACCCATGACCGTAAGGGGCGCGGAAGCCCTGCGCCAGGAACTGAATGAACTGAAGACCGTGGCGCGACCCAAGGTCATTGCCGCCATTGCAGAGGCCCGTGCCCATGGCGACCTCAAGGAGAATGCCGAGTATCATGCCGCTCGGGAACAGCAGAGCTTCATCGAGGGACGCATCAAGGATATCGAGGCCAAGCTCTCCAATGCCCAGATCATCGACGTGACCAAGCTAAATGCAGGTGGCAAGGTGGTGTTTGGCGCCACCGTGGACGTGTTGGACCTGGAGACGGACGAGGAACACAGCTACCAGATTGTTGGCGAGGATGAAGCGGATATCCGCCATTCGCGCATTTCCGTGACCTCTCCCATTGCCCGTGCCCTCATCGGCAAGGCCGAGGGGGACGAGGTGCAAATACAGGTTCCCGGCGGCATGAGGGAGTTTGAAATCCTCGAAGTCCGCTACGTCTGAAATGCCGGACGCCTGGCGAATCTGCCGCGGGTTGGTCCTGCTGCTGGCGTTGAGTGCCGGCCTGGCCATAGCCAGCGCGGCATCGCGGGCGGAGCGCGTTTCCCTTCCAAGCCTGGATGTTTCCCTGGCATTCCAGGATTTTTCCGCTGGAGATTCCGGAGCTGTTGAATATGCGCGTCTGAAAAAAGACGGTCAGGGGAACCCCCTCGCCTTGCAGACCGCTATCATGCGCATGGTGCCGGGGGAGGGCGGCCCGGATATCGATTACGTGGATTTGATTGGTGCCGTACATATCGGCGAGCACGCCTATTACCAGCGGATCAACGGCCTGTTCAGGCAATACGACGTGGTGCTCTACGAGTTGGTGGCGCCCAAGGGTACGCGCATCCCCCGGGGCGGGGGAAAGAACCGCAGCATCATCGGCGGCATGCAGCACGGCATGCGCAAGATTCTGGGGTTGGGCCTGCAACTGGAAGACGTGGACTATCACTTGCCCAACCTGGTTCATGCCGACCTGTCTCCCGATGAGTTTCGCGCCAGCATGGAAAAGCGTAACGAAAGCATCAGCGGAATGATTGGCAAGGCCTGGTTGGCTGGCATGGGTAGGCAGCATTCTGCCGC
Organism: Sedimenticola sp.; assembly: GCA_027030425.1. Lineage (GTDB taxonomy): Bacteria > Pseudomonadota > Gammaproteobacteria > Chromatiales > Chromatiaceae > Thiolapillus. The sequence continues at coordinate 28,911 of JALVEW010000056.1, read as the reverse complement.
TGCCATACGCAATCAGATGATGCTGTTTCGCAATCTATTGTCCGGAGATTCCAACAAAGCGCTCAAGATCTGGTTTGCCAGTGAAATGGCGGATATGAACGCCATGCAGCGGGCCATGGAAGGGAAGAATGGCAGTACACTGTTGACGGAGCGTAACCGCAAGGCGGTGCAGGTATTGCGTGAGGAAATCCGCAAGGGACACCGCCGCATCGCCATCTTCTATGGCGCGGCCCACCTGGCGGGCATACAGGAACTGCTCGAGAAAGAACTTGGCTTGAAGCCGGTGAAGATTGCCTGGCTGGATGCCTGGAATCTGCGCTGACTCGTTCGGATCAGGGCAGGACGATTTTCGGTTTCTTGGGATTTCTCCTGAAGATTACCGCCATGTTGCCGATACGTTGTATGAGTTCCGCGCCAGTTTCGCCGATAATGTTGCCAATGATCTCATCACGTTCATCCCGGTCGCCGGCGCTGACCTTGATTTTGATGAGTTCGTGGAAATCCAGGGCGATGCCGATTTCTTCCAGCACGGAATCGCGAAGACCATGCTGGCCGATCATGACCACGGGCTTGAGGCTATGCGCCATGCTGCGCAGGTGGCGGATCTGGGGGTTGGACAGGGACACCAGGTGACTCCAGGAAGAATGAACTGTGAACGAATGGCGGCATTCTACTCTTTCCGGAGCCGCTGTATTGATATTTTTTCAGGAAAAAGCCGGTATAATCAACTGCTTTCACCTGTCAGGCGGCAATACTAGCGTGGGACGTTCCAAGAGCAGTCATGTCTGGATGCAGCGTCATGTGAATGACGAATACGTGCAGCGGGCCAAACGCGAGGGCTACCGCTCCCGGGCCAGCTACAAGCTGTTGGAGATCCAGGACAAGGACAAAGTGCTCAGGCCGGGCCAGGTGGTGGTTGACCTTGGCGCGGCTCCTGGTGGCTGGAGCCAGGTGGCGGCCTCCATTGTGGGTGGCAAGGGCAGGGTGCTGGCCATGGACATCCTGGACATGGACGGGATTCCCGGCGTGGATTTTCTGCAGGGGGACTTTCGCGAACAGGAGGTCATGGATCAATTGATAAATCTGCTGGAGGGACGCGCCGTGGATCTGGTAATTTCCGACATCGCGCCCAATGCCAGCGGGGTACGGGCGGTGGATCAGCCGCGGGCCATGTACCTTGCCGAACTGGCGCTGGATTTCGCCAGAACCACCCTGAAGCCGGGCGGGGCTTTCGTCACCAAGCTGTTCCAGGGCGAGGGCTTTGACGACTATATCAGGGATGCCCGCGGCAGTTTCAGCCGGGTGGTGGTGCGCAAGCCGAAATCTTCCCGGCCGAAAAGCCGCGAAGTGTACATGGTGGCAACCGGGTATAAATCCTGATAGTTTCTGTCATTAACAGGATGTTGAAAAAGTCCTTCCATGGACTTTTTCAACTACGGAAGCGGAAAACGCGGTTTCCCGCTTCCTTCATTTTCAATGGCTTACAGCCATCGAAAACGGTGGCACTTCCTTGTGCCACACACAGGCTGTCGAAAAACGGTGTTTTTCAACAGCCTGCTAAAGAACGTATTGCCTTCGCATCTGTCCAAACTGAAGGTTGACCAGGGAAATCGACGAGGAATCCTGTTTTGAACGATATGGCAAAAAACATCGTGTTGTGGATCGTCATCGCTATTGTGCTGATGACGGTTTTCAACAGTTTCAATGGACAAAAGAACCGTGCGCCGGCCATCTCCTACTCCCAGTTCCTGGAGCAGGTGGATCAGGGCAATGTCACCAGCGTGGTGATTCACGAAAGCGGCAAGATCGAAGGCACGACCTCGTCTGGAAGCACCTTCATTACCGAGAGTCCCAATGATCCCGGCCTCATCGGCGATCTGCTCAAGGCCGGCGTGGATATCCGCGCCAAGCCGCCTGAGCAGCCCTCCATGCTGAAGCTGATTCTCATCAACTGGTTCCCGCTCATCATTCTCATCGCCCTGTGGATTTTTTTCATGCGCCAGATGCAGGGCGGCGGCGGTGGCCGCGGCGCCATGTCCTTTGGCAAGAGCAAGGCGCGCATGCTCAGCGAGGATCAGGTCAAGGTGACCTTCGCCGACGTGGCTGGCGTGGAAGAGGCCAAGGAGGAAGTGCAGGAAGTGGTGGAGTTCCTCAAGGACCCCTCCAAGTTCCAGCGCCTGGGGGGCAAGATTCCCAAGGGTGTGCTCATGGTGGGATCGCCCGGCACGGGCAAGACCCTGCTGGCCAAGGCCATCGCCGGGGAGGCCAAGGTGCCTTTCTTCACCATCTCGGGTTCTGACTTCGTGGAGATGTTCGTGGGCGTGGGCGCGTCCCGGGTTAGGGACATGTTCGACACGGCCAAGAAACATGCGCCCTGTATCATTTTCATCGACGAGATCGATGCCGTGGGCCGTCACCGCGGCGCGGGACTGGGGGGCGGACATGATGAGCGTGAGCAGACCCTGAACCAGCTTCTGGTGGAAATGGACGGTTTCGAGGGCACGGAAGGCGTCATCGTCATTGCCGCCACCAACCGGCCCGACGTGCTGGATCCGGCCCTGCTGCGTCCCGGCCGTTTCGACCGGCAGGTAGTGGTGCCCCTGCCGGACGTGCGCGGCCGCGAGCAGATTCTCAAGGTACACATGCGCAAGGTGCCCCTGGCCGATGACGTGAAGCCGGCCCTGATCGCGCGCGGCACCCCGGGCTTTTCCGGGGCGGATCTGGCGAACCTGGTCAACGAGGCGGCCCTGATGGCGGCGCGGCAGAACAGCCGCAGCGTCACCATGGCCCATTTCGAGGCGGCCAAGGACAAGATCATGATGGGGGCCGAGCGCCGCTCCATGGTCATGAAGGACGAGGAGAAGAAACAGACGGCCTACCACGAGGCGGGCCATGCCATCGTCGGCCTGATGGTGCCTTCCCATGATCCCGTGTACAAGGTGAGCATCATTCCCCGGGGCAGGGCCTTGGGTGTGACCATGTTCCTGCCCGAGGAGGACCGCTACAGCCAGAGCCGGGAGTTGCTGGAAAGTCAGATTTCCAGCCTCTATGGCGGCCGTATCGCCGAGGAGCTGGTTTTTGGTGACGAGCATGTCACCACCGGCGCCTCCAATGACATCAAGCGCGCCACGGAAATCGCCCGCAACATGGTGACCCGCTGGGGGCTGTCGGAACGTCTCGGCCCCCTGGCCTATGGCGAGGAAGAGGAAGAGGTATTCCTTGGCCGTTCCGTGACCCAGCACAAGAATGTCTCGGATGAAACCGCCCATATCATCGATGAGGAGATCCGCAATATCATCGATCGCAACTATGATAGGGCGCGCCGGATTCTTAAAGAGAATATCGACAAGCTGCATGCCATGGCTGATGCCTTGGTCAAATACGAGACCATCGATATCGAGCAGATTGAGGACATTATGGCGGGACGGACGCCACGTCCGCCGCAGGACTGGGATGATGATTCTTCCGCGAGTTCCGGGGGTAATGTCGTTTCATCGGATGATGCTGCGCCAGACGGGAAGAAAAAGGATGATCCCATCATCGATCCGGATCCTGCCGGGCAGCATTAAAGACCACTCCTCAGTCTTACTGGTGTAACGATGTGCTCCGGGGCCTCCGGGGACAGGATCCAGAGTGGGGCTGAATTGGCAGCCCCGCTCTTTTTTTGAGACCTGGGTTGCGTTGTCGATGCGGCTTTGCCCCCAGCACGAGTTTATAATTCGAATGCGATATGCGTGCATATTTGCATGGATTTCGCTCCCGTTGGGACATTGGCTGTGCCATGTTCTTCGGAATGCAGCTGGATATACCCGGATGTTGGTGACTCCGGGAGTCTTTCGGCGCGGAAAATCTTTAGCTGTGTAGGAGAAAAGTGTTGGTGAAGTATTTTAAATCAATGGTTGTCAGCCTGATGTCGGCAGGGCTTCTGGCATTGGGGCATTCTCCTCTGCACGCGGCAGCGGGTGATACCTTTCGGGTAAGCGTAAGTTCCTCCGGTATTCCGGCCAAGGGTGATAGTGACTACATATCTCTTTCCTCCAACGGACGCATCGTTTCTTTCACTTCCTCGGCGTCCAACCTGGTTAATGGGGATGTCAATCAGGTTGGTGATGTGTTTGTGCACGATTTGAGTGGTGCCGTAACCACGCGCGTAAGTGTCAGCTCGACAGGAACGGAAGGGAATGGTGTCAGTGAAAAATCATCGATTTCTTCCAGCGGTCGTTTTGTCGCCTTTGCGTCGGAAGCCAGCAATCTGGTGGATGACGATACCAATGGCTATCGGGATATCTTTGTCAGGGATCGTTTGCTGGGACTTACCACGCGTGTAAGCGTATCCAGCCAGGGTACGCAGGCCAACGGCCTCAGTGATTCACCTGCCATATCAGGAGATGGAAGATTGGTGGTTTTCTATTCCGAAGCCAGTAATCTTGTTGATGGCGATTCGAATGGGGTCGCCGACGTGTTTGTGCATGATCGGCAGACAGGAACCACCACACGGGTTAGTGTGGATTCCCTGGGACAGGAAGCAAATGCTGCCAGTGACATGCCTGCGATATCGGCGGACGGGAGCTTCGTGGCTTTTTCTTCTTGGGCCGACAATCTCGTAGCCGATGATACGAATGTCACGAGGGACGTGTTTCTGCACAACATGGATACGGGAGAGACCACCAGAGCCAGCCTTGATGAAGGAGGCGTGGAAGGATCGGGCTCAAGTGAATATCCTTCTCTGTCCGGTGATGGGCGCATTGTGGCCTTTACCTCTTATGCCAGCCTGGTTGCAGCAGACACCAACGGCATGCCGGACATCTACGTGAGGGATATACAGCAGGGTCAGACTTTTCTGGTCAGTGTCGACAGTTCGGGAAGTCTGGCCGATGTAGGGAGCAGTGAAGCACATGTCTCTGCAGATGGACGATATGTGGTATTCACTTCTCTCGCCACCAATCTTGTGCCGGGAGACAGCAACTCCAATCCGGATATTTTCGTACATGACCGGGACACGGGCAGCACAGTACGCGTCAGCGTCAGTTCCGCGGGCGATGAAGCAGACAATGGCGCCAGTAGCCCGGCAATCAGTGCCGATGGTCGTTTCGTGGCTTTCCGCTCTGATTCCGCAACCCTCGTTCCTGGTGGAACCGGGGAATGGAAAGATGTGTACGAGCATCAGTACCGTCCCTATATGTTCAAGGACGTTCCCGTGGTCCACTGGGCCTATGACGCAATACAGCTTCTGGGGGAAAGCGGCCTGACGTCTGGCTGTGATAGTGAAAACTACTGTCCAGACGACCCTGTGACACGCGCTCAGATGTCCATCTTCCTTGAAAGAGGAATGAATGGCAGCAGTTTCGTTCCTCCTGCGGCATCGGGTACAGTATTTGATGATGTTTCCGTAGACTATTGGGCAGCATCTTGGATTGAGCAGCTTTCCGCGGATGGCATCACCAGTGGGTGTGATGTCAGCAACTATTGTCCGGACAGAAATGTGACCCGGGCAGAGATGTCTGTTTTCCTGCTACGCTCCCGTCATGGCGCGGATTATGTTCCTCCGCCGGCAAGCGGCAGCCTGTTTGCCGATGTATCACAAGGCTATTGGGCGGCTGCCTGGATCGAGCAACTGGTTGCCGAGGACATAACTGAGGGCTGTGCTGCAGGAAAGTTCTGCCCGGACAGTCAGCTGAGCCGCGCCGAAATGGCGGCTTTCCTGATAAGGACATTCAATCTTTAAGCACAAGGCCCCGCATGAGCGGGGTTGACTGTTGTGATGCCGGTTTCAACACCCGGGAACAATGTCTTTTGGCACGGCTTCTTGTGTACAATCCCAGTTTTTGCTGCGTAGAGGCTTTTCCTGGTGACAGCGCTGAACTGCAATGGGAGAATGCTTTCTCTTGATTCTCCGGTAGTCATGGGTATCCTCAATGTCACGCCGGATTCTTTCTCGGACGGTGGGCGTTTTCTCCACAGGGATGCGGCTGTTTCCAGGGCCATTGCCATGCAGCAGGCGGGAGCGGCCATCATTGACATAGGTGGGGAATCCACCCGTCCCGGGGCCCAGCCGGTTTCCGTGGATGAGGAAATAGAAAGAGTGGTGCCGGTGATCGAGGCCTTGCATGGGGAACTGGATATTCCTCTGTCTGTTGATACCAGCAAACCTGAAGTCATGGTGGAAGCCGTCAAGGCGGGCGCTGGGATGATCAACGACGTGAACGCCTTGCGTGCACAGGGCGCTGTCCAGGTTGCCGCGGAACTTGGGGTGCCGCTGTGCCTTATGCACATGCAGGGCGAGCCGCGTACCATGCAGCAGGCCCCTGCCTATGCAGACGTGGTGGCGGAAGTGAGGGCATTTTTGCTCCAGCGGCTGGCATGCTGCCGGGAAGCGGGAATAGCAGAGGATACCGTGCTGGTGGATCCGGGGTTTGGTTTTGGCAAGACCCTGGAGCACAATCTGGCCTTGTTGCGTAATCTGCATCAGTTTGCGGACGTGGGGGCCGGGGTTCTGGCCGGGATTTCCCGCAAGTCCATGCTTGGCGCCCTTACCGGACGGGAGGCCCATGACAGGCTGGCGGCGAGCATTACCGCAGCTGCCCTGGCGGTGGAGCGGGGCGCAGTCATGGTAAGGGTTCATGATGTGGCGGAAACGGTGGATGCCTTGTCCATCGTCAATGCAATAACAGGGAGTGACAGATGACAAAAAGAAAGTACTTTGGCACGGACGGAATCCGGGGAAAGGTCGGGGAGGGAAAGATCAACCCGGAATTCGTGCTCAAGCTGGGTTGGGCCGCCGGCCGGGTGCTGGGGAACGGCGACCCGGGAAAGGTGCTCATTGGCAAGGATACGCGAATTTCCGGCTACATGTTCGAATCCGCCCTGGAAGCAGGGCTGGTGGCCGCCGGGATGGACATTCTCATGTTGGGTCCCATGCCCACGCCGGGCATTGCCTATCTGACCCGCACCCTGCATGCTTCCACGGGAATTGTCATCAGCGCTTCCCATAATCCCTACTATGACAATGGCATCAAGTTCTTTTCAGCCTCCGGGGCCAAGCTTCCCGACGAGGTGGAGCTGGCCATAGAGGCGGAGATTGATCGGCCCCTGGTCACCGTGGATCCGGCTCGCCTGGGCAAAGTAACGCGGGTGGAGGATGCGGCAGGCCGTTATATAGAATTCTGCAAGAGCACGGTTCCCCATCATCTCGACCTGTCTTCCCTGAAGATCGTGGTGGATTGTGCCAACGGTGCCACTTACCATATTGCTCCGCATGTCTTCGAGGAACTGGGTGCCCAGGTGACAGTCATTGGTGCGGATCCTGATGGTTTCAATATCAACAGCAAGGTGGGTTCCACCCATCCGGAAGCCCTGCAGCAGGCAGTCCTCCAGGAGCAGGCGGACGTGGGTATCGCCCTGGATGGCGATGGCGACCGTCTTATCATGGTGGATCATACGGGGGCCACGGTGGATGGTGACGGCATCCTCTACATCATTGCCCGGTCGCGCATGGCGCATCCTGACGGCCTGAAGGGGCCCGTAGTAGGGACGACCATGAGCAACCTTGGGTTGGAGCTGGCTCTGAGAGAACTGGGCGTGGATCTTGTGCGTACGGATGTGGGTGACCGTTATATCCTTGCTCAGCTTGATGCCAATAACTGGACTTTGGGCGGTGAGCCGTCGGGACATATCATCTGTCGGGACCGCACCACCACGGGTGACGGTATCGTTGCCGCCCTGCAGGTGCTGGCGGCCATGGTGCTCAGTGGCTCAAATCTGCGTGATCTGAGCATGGGCATGCAGCGCATGCCCCAGACCCTGATCAACGTGGGCCTGGGAAAGGCTGTGCCGGCGGAGGTGATGAAGAACCAGGCCGTTGTGGATTCCGTGGCCGCTGCCGAAAAGACCCTGGGTGAAAACGGCCGGGTGCTGTTGCGGCCGTCCGGCACTGAACCCCTGATCCGGGTGATGGTGGAGGGCCGGGAAGCCACCCTGGTAACCCAGCTTGCCAGCGAGATCGCGGCAGTGGTGGAGTCTGTTACTGCCGCCTGAGGAGAGTGTTGCAAAAGGCGACAGCCTCCGCGATGCAGGGAGGCATCGCCATTTTCGATGGCTGTAAGCCAGTGAAAATGGAGGAATCGGAAAACCGCACTTTTACGACATCCTCCGGAGACTGAAGCAGAAACGCACGCCATCTCCGCCGGGCAGGTTCTCCGCCCGGGTATCGCCCCGATGGAAATCAGCGATGAGCCTGACCAGGTACAAGCCCAGGCCCAGGTGGGGCTGTTTCCGGCTGTTTTCGCGTATGGAGATCATGGACTGGAACAAATCCATGTCCCTGGGCAGGGCAGGCCCCAGGTTTTCCACGCAGATCCACAGAAGTTCGGGGCTTTCCCGGACGGACAAGGTGATGGGCGTGCCAGGGCGGTGAAAGTCCACGGCATTGTCCATGAGTTTTTCCAGGGCCTGATAGACCAGCTCGGGCGCCCCGTTGGCCCTCAGGCCGGTGCAATCGTCCAAGTGGAAGGCCAAGTCCGGGTGGATGGCCTTGTAGTTCCTAAGGCTGGCCTCCAGAAGTTCACACAGGTTGAAGGGGCGTGTCTCCACCTGTTCCAGGGCCTTTTCCAGGCGGGTGGCCTCCTGCAGCTGACGCAGGATCAACTCCAGCCTGTCCACGCCCTTCAGGGCGCGCTCAAGATAGGCCTGTTTTTCTTCGGGCTCGTTCACCTCGGCGCTGTTCTCCAGGGAATGACGGATGATGGCCAAAGGCGTGCGGAATTCGTGGGAGAGACGGGAAGCCATGGCCTGCAGGTAGCGGTTGTACTCCTGCAGGCGGTCCAGGACGCTGGCGAAACCCCTGCCCAGATCGCCGATTTCGTCCCCGGTGGATGGGGGCCTGATCTGCCCGATGATGCGCCCGTCGGCGGCCACGGCCTCTTCCATCTGGCGGTGCAGGCGGCGGATGCGACGGGTGAGCAGGCTGGCAAAGCCCAGCAGGGCGACGGAGACCAGGACGAACAGGATGAAAGTGATGAGCAGCAGACGCTGCATGGCCTGGTTCTGCAGGGACAGGATATTGTCAGTGGTTTGTTCCACCAGCACCGCTCCCTCCGTCCGTCCGTCGGTAAGGATGGGCACGGCAGTAGCCAGCACCAGGGTTTCGCTGCCTGGTAGCTGATAGCGTCGGCTGGCGGTCGTGCCGGACAGGGCGGCGGCCACCGGCTCCAGGGTCAGGCGTATGGCCCGTGCCGGGATGGCCTGATGGTCGTCGCTACGGTGTTTCAGCACCAGGTTGAGCAGCTTTCTGATGATCCAGGGTACGGAACTGTCGCCGCCGGGGTAGTCTGGCTCCAGGGCGCCGGCGCCAGCCAGCACCCAGCCCTGGCTGTCCAGCACCCGCAGGCGGCTGTGGGGCAGCAGGTTGTCCTCCAGCAGGGCCTGTAGCCTGTTGGACGGTTGTATCAGCGCCATGATTCCCGACTTGTCTCCAGGGCTTCCCCAGTCGAGGCGTGTTCCTTCAGGCTCGTTCAGAATACGAAGGGCCAAGCCGCCGCCGGACAGTTCCGCGGGAATGCGCAGTTCCAGATTGTAACCGCCGGAGGTTTCTTCCCAGGCGCCCGTCAGGCGTCCATCCATGGGGCCGGGCTGCCCGTCGTTGAGGCGGTGGGCGCTGATGTCTCCCGGCGCCCGGGGCGCGATCAGCCAGCTTCGCCCCAGGCCGTTGCCATCCACGAGAAAGAGCTCCACCTGGTCGGACCCTCCGTACTTGATGAACGGGCCGCTGAAATAGTCCGGGCTGTGGTCGGCCACCTGCAGCAACAGGTAGTGGTAGCGGGGGGTGGCCTGAAGCAGCAGCCTGGCCCGCAGCCCTGTGCCGCCGACGGACTGGGCCAGGGGAAGCAGTGGCTGCCAATCCTCGGCATAGCCGTCCAGCACCACCGGCTGGCTCAGGGGATGGGCGTACAGGCCCTGTTCCGGGTGAGGCAGGGGGGGCAGGGCGGCGCTGTTACGCGCCATGGAGGCCAGGGCGCGGCTGGTGGTTTCCAGGTTCCGCGCCTGGGCCTGGCGCAGAAAGATTTCCATTTCCTGGATGAAGCGATAGCCGGCCCAGGGAATGGCCAGCAGGCTAAGGGAAACCAGCAGCAGCTTGAAGCGGATGCCGAAGCGCCGTTTCATCCGCCGGCGGACTCCTTCCAGCGGTAGCCCACGCCATACACGGATTCGATGTGGTCGAAGTGCGGGTCCACGTCCAGGAAGCGTCCCCGCATGCGGCGCACATGGGACGTGATGGTTCCCGGCTCCACCACGATATTGGCAGCCTGCATGAGCTGTTCCCGGGATTTTACATGGCCGGGGTGCTGGGCCAGCGCATGCAGCATCCACAGCTCGGTGACCGTCAGCTCCACTGGCTGGTCTTTCCAGCGGGCGCTGAGGCGATCCATGTCCAGGGTCAGTTGCCCTTGTACCAGCAGATTAGCTTCCCCGTGGCGGCTCAGGGCGTCCACCCGGCGGAACAGGGCGGCCACCCGGGCGCTCAGATGCGGCAGGCTGATGTCCTTGGTCAGATAGTCGTCGGCGCCCAGGCGCAGGCCGGAAACCATGTCGATGTCACTGTCCCGGGCGCTGAGAAAAATGATGGGCAGCACCGGCGACAGGTTGCGCAGCTCCCGGCACAGCTCGAAGCCGCCGTCGAATTCCTCTCCCAGGCCAATGTCCAGAATGGCGAGATCCGGCAGCCGTTGGGCAAAGCCATTGAGGGCCTCCTGGCGGCTGGCGTAGGTATGGACTTCATACCCCTGGCGCTGGAACAGCTCCGCGTAATTGGCGCGGATGTCTTCCTCGTCCTCGACGATGGCGACAATGCGTGACATGGCTACAGGAGAGCGGGGTGAACCACTTTGCCCTTGTCCACATTGACTGCTGAACGGAGCACGGAATCATTCCGCCAGTCGTCCCTGGCCAGGCGCAGCACCCAGGGCGTGAGACTGGCGGAAAGGGCGGAAGACGAGGTCTTGGGCACGGCGCCGGGAATGTTGGTGACGCCGAAATGGGAGATGCCGCATTCGCTGTACACCGGGGCATCCCAGGTGGTGGGGCGGGTGGTTTCGATACAGCCGCCCTGATCCACTGCGATGTCCACGATGACGCCGCCGGGCTGCATCCTGCTCACCTGCTCCCGGCTTACCACCCGGGGTGCCCGGGCTCCGGGAATCAACACGGCACCGATGAGCAGGTCGGCATCGGCGACCGCCTTGTCCAGGGCCTCGCGGTAGGGATAGAGGGCGGTGACATTGGGTCCCAGGGACATCATGGCCTCCAGTTTGGCGGGCTGTTTGTCGAACACCGTGACATCGGCGCCCATGCCGGCAGCCAGGCGGGCGGCGTTTCCGCCGGCATTGCCGGCGCCGATGATCACCACCCGTCCGCGGCGGGTGCCGGGCAGACCGCCAAGCATCAGCCCCTTGCCGCCTGCGGGAGCATGCAGGTAATGGGTGCCGGCCTGAATGGCGATGCGCCCCGCCACGTTGCTCATGGGGGCCAGCAGGGGCAGGCCATGATCCTCCACGGTTTCGAAGGCGATGGCCGTGAGGCCGATGGCGCACAGGCGTTCCGTCAGCGCCGGCAGGGCGGCAAGATGAAGGAAGCTGAACAGCAGGTGGCGGGCCTGCAGCAGCTCCAGCTCCGGCCCCACGGGCTCTTTCACCTTGAGTATCATCTCGCCCTTTTCATATATGGCCGCGGCGTCCGGCAGGATTTGTATGCCAAGCCTTTCGTAGCGGCTGTCGGGATAGCCGCTGGCTTCGCCGGCGCCTGCCTGCAGGAATACCTCATGACCGGCATGCACCAGCTCCGCGGCGGCATCGGGCACCAGGGCCACACGGCCTTCCTGTGGCTTGATTTCTTTGGGTATGGCGATTCTCATGTTAGGATTTGCCCCAATCGAAAATACACCGAAGTATAACCTTTCAAGGAGTCTTTCTGTGAGTGATACCAGACACTGCCCCCTGCTGATTCTCGGCTCCGGCCCTGCCGGTTACACGGCGGCCATCTATGCGGCCCGCGCCAACCTCAATCCCGTGCTCATCACCGGCATGGAGCAGGGTGGTCAGCTCATGACCACCACGGACGTGGACAACTGGCCCGGCGACAACAACGGCGTCCAGGGGCCGGATCTCATGGAGCGCATGAAGCAGCATGCGGAGCGCTTCGATACGGAGATCGTGTTCGACCATATCCACACGGCGGATCTCCAGAATCGCCCCTTCACCCTCACGGGTGATGCCGGCACCTACACCTGTGACGCCCTCATCATCTGCACCGGCGCTTCCGCCCGTTATCTGGGCCTGCCCTCCGAGGAGAAATACAAGGGCAAGGGGGTTTCCGCCTGCGCCACCTGCGACGGTTTCTTCTATCGCGGTCAGAAGGTGGCGGTCATCGGCGGCGGCAATACCGCCGTGGAAGAAGCCCTGTATCTGTCCAATATCGCCGCCGAGGTGATTCTGGTACACCGCCGTGACGAGCTGCGCGCGGAAAAGATCCTGCAGAAGCAGATTCTGGAAAAGGCGGAGAATGGCAATATCACCATCATGTGGGACACCACCCTGGATGAAGTGCTGGGTGACGACAGCGGCGTGACCGGCATGCGGGTGAAGAACGTCAAGGACGGCTCCACCCAGGATATCGAGCTGCAGGGCGTGTTCATCGCCATTGGCCACTCGCCCAACACCAGTTTGTTCGAGGGCCAGCTGGAGATGAACAACGGCTATCTCAAGGTAAAGAGCGGCACCGAGGGCAATGCCACGGCCACTTCCATCGAAGGCGTCTATGCCGCCGGTGACGTGGCGGACCACGTTTATCAGCAGGCGGTGACTTCCGCCGCAAGCGGCTGCATGGCGGCCCTGGACGCGGAGAAGTACCTGGACGCCCTGGAGAAGTAGCGCTTGCTGTTCCTGCTGGACGGCACTTCTTCCCAGGAACCTTTCCCCGACCCGGAAATGGCGGAGACGGATCCCGACGGCCTGTTGGCCGTCGGTGGGGATCTGTCGCCCGAGCGCGTCGTCCAGGCCTACCGCCAGGGGATCTTTCCCTGGTATGACGAATCCCAGCCCATTCTCTGGTGGAGCCCGGATCCCCGCATGGTGCTCTATCCCCGTGAGCTGCATGTCAGCCGCAGCCTGCGTAAACTGTTGCGTCAGGAACGGTTCTCCATCACTTTCGATCAGGCATTCGGCCAGGTGATACGTGCCTGCGCCGCGCCGCGAAAAGGTGACCCGGCCACCTGGTTGACGGCGGAGATGATAAAGACCTGGGAAAGTCTGCATGAACAGGGAATTGCCCATTCCGTGGAAGCCTGGCGGGGCGGCAGGCTGGTTGGAGGTCTCTATGGCAATGTTCTCGGGGGGGTGTTTTTTGGTGAATCCATGTTTGCCCGGGAATCCAATGCCTCCAAGGTGGCCTTCGTGTATCTCACCAGGAGTATCGAACAGGCCGGCTTCGAACTCGTGGATTGCCAAGTGTACACGGATCACCTGGCTTCTCTTGGTGCGCGCCTGATTCCCCGCCGGCGCTTTCTCGACAACCTGGGGAAGTTGCTGGATAAACCCGTGCGGTTTCCCTCGGAGGCCATATGCGCCTGAGCCTGGGCCTTACCCCGGAACATTCCTGCAGTTACCTTCCTGGCAGGCAATCGCGCTCTCTCGTGGTGGTGGATGAGGAGCGGCTGAACCCGGCGACTTATGACGCCTTGCTGCAGCAGGGTTACCGCCGCAGCGGCGATCATGTGTACCGCCCCTGGTGTGTTTCCTGCCGTTCCTGTAACGCGGTGCGCATTCCGGTGGAAAGTTTCAGGCCCGATCGGAGTCAGCGCCGCTGTATGAAGCGCAACCGTGATCTGCGCCTGGAATGGATGCCCGCGGAGCTGACCGACGAGCAGTATCGGTTGTATCTCGAATACCAGGAAGGCAGGCATGCCGGCGGCGCCATGGCGCAGAGCAGTTGGGAAGAGACCAGGAGATTTCTCCTCGCTGGCTGGAATGATGTTCAGCTGCTGGAAATGCGCCTTGACGGTGAACTGGTGGCGGCGGCCTATACCGACGTCATGCCTCATAGCCTGTCCGCTGTGTACACTTTCTTCCGGCCGGACCTGACTCGGCGCTCTCTTGGCACTTTCGCCATCCTGGAGCAGATAGCACAGGCAATCAGGGAAGGAAAAAACTGGCTCTACTTGGGTTACTGGATTCCAGAGTGCCCAAAGATGTCGTACAAGTCCCGTTTCCGACCCCATGAGATTCGCCGGCCCATGGCGGATTTTCGTGATGAACGCTGGGAATCGGTGGAAGAGGAAGGCACCGCCGGCGGGGGCACGTCATCCAGGTCTCAGCAGGGGTGATGTCTGCTCGGAAAAACGCTGTAAATACATCTCTGTACACTCTGGGGCGGCTTTACGGCTTCGCAATTCCTTCTCCGTCGTAAAGTCCAGCCTTGCCATCCGTGGCGAGGCGTTCAGATGAGGTGCTCCCGGCTCCGCTGGCGACAGGAGTTGACAATTTGCCGTTACATGCCTAACATGCCCGCTCTTCACGGAGCGTAGCGCAGCTTGGTAGCGCACCACAATGGGGTTGTGGGGGTCGGAGGTTCGAATCCTCTCGCTCCGACCAGCAAGCTGAGGGGGTGGTCAATGACCACCCCCTTTTTTCTTGCCAGAATCGCCGGCAAACCGCTATCCTACCCCGAATATTTCACCCGGGAACGCGATGATCGTGCCGGGATCGGCGTTCAGGTGCGGATTTGTAATGGGGGTCGGAGTCAAATTCCACCCAAACTGTTACAATGAACAGGATCAAACTGTTCCATGGCCATGGGATCTTTCCAACATCCTCCCCATTTGACTCCGACCCCGCCCATCAAAATTCTTCGTGAAATACAATAAGCTAGAATATTATTTAAGCGGCCGGGTGAAATGTTCGGGTTAGCGGCTCAACGGTAAACCTGTTGCCCACCAGGGACAATCAAGGAGAACAATCATGGCAGCAGAAGGCGCAACAGAAGCCGCGCCAGCTCCTCCAATAGACGTTGTGAAGGAAATGGGTCAGCTCATGGAACCGGGACATGCGGCCCGGCTTCTGGAGATGGGCAAGGAGTTGCTGATCCAGTATGGTCCCAGGGTGCTCGCCGCCATTGCCATCTTCTTCATCGGAAAGATGCTGGCCAAGTGGTTGAGGCGCATCGTGGTGCGGCTCATGAACAGGGCGGATGTGGACCCCATGGTGACGGGCTTTGCCGCCAGCATGGTCTATATCGGTCTCATGGTCTTCGTGGTCATGACGGCCCTGGGGCAGGTGGGCATTCAGACCACCTCCTTCCTGGCGGTTCTGGGTGCCGCGGGTCTGGCCATCGGCCTGGCGCTGCAAGGCTCCTTGGCCAATTTCGCCGCCGGGTTCCTGCTCATTATCTTTCGCCCGTTCAAGGTCGGGGATGTCATCGAGGCCGCCGGCGTTACCGGCAAGGTGGATGCCATCCAGATATTCACCACCACCCTGAGAACCCCTGACAACAAGACCATCATCGTGCCCAACGCCAAGCTGGGCAATGACAATATCATCAACTATTCCACCCAGAAGACCAGGCGTGTGGACCTGGTGGTTGGGGTATCCTATGATGCGGACCTGAAGGAAACCCGCGCCATACTCCAGGACATCGTCGATGAGGATGAACGTGTGCTCAAGGATCCGGAACCGCAGATTGTCGTAGGTGAACTGGCGGACAGCAGCGTGAATTTCTTCGTGCGTGTCTGGGTGAATGCCCCGGATTACTGGAGCGTGTTTTACGATGCCAACGAGAAGGTCAAGCTGCGCCTGGATGAAGCCGGTATTGGCATACCTTATCCACAGCGGGATGTTCATCTGTATGAACACAAGACAGTCTGACAGGAAATCGGCGCCGAGTCGAAGCACATGGGGCCTCCTTGCGGCGGCATTTGCCATGCTGCTGTCGGGCTGTTCCTCTATCGGCAAGGTGGAAAACCGGCCGGCGACGGATTTGGCCTCCGTTCAGCCCCGTTATTCCGCTTCCCATCATGACAGAACCCACCCCCTGGGTGACACCCTGGTGGTGCTGGCCTTTTCCGGAGGAGGCACCAGGGCGGCGGCCATGTCTTATGGTGTATTGGAAGAGCTGAGGGATACCCGCTTGAACGGGGGCAAGACCCGGTTGCTGGACGAGGTGGACAGAATCAGCTCTGTTTCCGGCGGCAGTTTCACCTCGGCGTACTACGGCCTGTTCGGTGACCGTATTTTTGAGGATTTCCGGGAGATTTTTCTCTACAAGGATGTTCAAGGGGAATTGACTGATCTGGTTCTCGGTCTGGTGGACATGCTGCGCCGCCTGTTCTCCACGGAAAGCCGAACGGAAGTAGCCATCCGTTACTATGACAAAAACATTTTCCGGGGCAAGACCTTTGCTGACCTGGCCCGTTCCCCCGGCCCCTTTATTCTCATCAATGCCTCGGACTTGAACTCCAGAAGTCAGTTCATTTTCATTCAGCCTCAATTTGATTTCCTCTGTTCCGATCTTTCGGATTTCAAGGTCGCCCGGGCGGTGGCCGCGTCGTCCGCGGTGCCTGTGCTGTTTGCGCCCATTCTGATCAAGCGGCATGATGACTGCAATTTGTCCAAGCCGCAGTGGCTGCGGGAAGCAGAGGAGACGGCGCGGAAAAAAGATGACCAGCGCCTCATGGAAGCGGTGGATTCCCTGAATTTCTATCTCGACAAGAACAATCCTCCTTATGCCACGCTGGTGGACGGCGGCATCACCGATAACCTGGGCTTGCGAACCCTGCTGCGTAACGTTGGTTTGTCTGGAGGCGTTCTCAAGATGTATCAACGCTCATCCCATTCAAAACCGCCGCCCAAGCGTATCGTGGTTATCGTGGTGAATGCGTCGGTAACCTCTGTGACGGATATCGGCAAGAGCCTGGTGTTGCCTTCCCTTTCAGATACATTGACCGTGGTCACGGACATGCAGCTTCACCTGTACAACACCGAGACCAATTCACTGCTCAAGGAAGAGTTGATGCAGTGGGCAAAAACGCTTTCCTCGGCCACGGGATATCCCGTGGAATCCTATTACATCGACATCGATGCGACGGACATCCAGGATGAACAGGAGCGGGTGTATTTCAACAAGATTCCCACCAGCTTTTCGCTGGAGCGGGAACAGGCCGATCGCCTGATTTCCCTGGCCCGGCGCATGTTGCGCAATAACCCGGAGTTCAAGCGGTTGCTGCGTGATCTTGGCGCGACGCCGGTGACGCCGTCACCATGATGTTATCCCTTTTCTTTCTGTTCTTTCAGCTTGCCGGACTGGCCAGTTCCCTTCATGCCATTCTCAATACCCGCACCGCCCAGGGGGCCATCGCCTGGGTGGTGAGTCTCAATACCCTGTCGGTGATTGCCGTGCCGGCCTACTGGGTATTGGGGCGCAGCAAGTTTGTCGGATATGTGAATGCCATGAAGGATTGCAATCTGGACATGGCTGAGATTCAGGAAAAAGTGCATGAAGCCTTCGACCGCCATGTCGTTCATGAGCCGGACGATTTTCCAGCCTACCGTGCTATCCGTACCTTGTCCCGGTCATCCTTCATGTCGGGCAATCAGGTGGCACTGCTCATCGATGGCGCGGAAACCTATGCCAGCATGGAGGAGGGCATCAGGCGTGCCCGGGATTATGTCTTGTTCCAGTTCTATATTCTGCGCGCCGATGGAAGTGGTGATCGTTTCAAGAAATTGCTCATGGAAAAAGCCGCCGAGGGTGTGCGGGTGCATGTGCTTTACGATGAGCTGGGCAGCGGCAATCTACCAGATGCCTGGTTGGGGGATTTTCGCGCGGCAGGCATACCCATCATTCCGTTCAACACCACTCAGGGGAAGTGGAACCGTTTCCAGATCAATTTCCGGAATCACCGCAAGATTCTGGTCGTCGATGGGCGGGAAGCCTGGATAGGAGGCTTGAATATCGGGGATGAATACCTGGGGCGGGATCCAAAACTCAGCCCCTGGCGGGACACCCATCTCCATATACAGGGTCCGGTGTCCCTGGTCGCCCAGTCCGTGTTTTGGTCGGATTGGTATTGGGCGGACAAGAAACTGCTCCAGCAGCTGAACTGGAAGCCGGCGCCCGCGCCGGGGCTGAAGCCTGGTGAAGGCATGGACGTTCTCGTCCTGGGTTCCGGTCCCGCCGATGATTTGGAAACCGCAAGCCTGTTCTTTACCACGGCCCTCAATGCCGCCAGAAAGCGCATCTGGATTGCCACGCCCTATTTCATTCCCGATGAAGCCACCACCGTGGCCCTGGAACTGGCTCTGCTGCGAGGCGTGGACGTGCGCATCATTACCCCACGAATCAATGACAACTGGTTCGTGCGCCATGCCGCCAATGTCTACCTGAGCAGCCTGGCGGGCATGGGTGCTCGAATCTACTACTACGAAAAGGGCTTCATGCACCAGAAGACCATTCTGATTGATGATGGCATCTCGCTGATTGGCACGGTGAATTTCGACAACCGCTCCTTCCGCCTGAATTTTGAAGTAACTGGCGCCATTGCCGACAAGGCTTTCGCCGCCAGGGTGGAGGAAATGTTGCAGCGGGACCTGGCGCATTCCACGGAATTGACGGATTATGATCTCGCAGGAGAGAATTTCTGGGAACGCCTGAAAGCCAGGGGAAGCGCGCTCTTGTCCCCGGTGCTGTAGCGGCCCAGGAGAAATCGATATGCGCTGTCTCGTCTTTCCCTTCGCTCTGTTGCTGTCGTTCGTCCTGTCGGCTTGCGCCGTCCTGCCGGAGCAGGTAGACAAGCCGGTATCTCATGCCATATCAGATGGAGACCGGACCATTCTGGGAAAGGTCTGGCGCAGTGACCCGGGAAGACAGCCCGGAGAATCCGCCTTCCTCCTGTTGGACAAGGGTTTGGATGCCTTCGTCGCCCGGGCTGTGTTGGCGCGCCTTGCGGAGAAAACTATCGATGTTCAGTACTACATGATTCATGGCGATCATGTGGGAACGCTGTTTGTCCATGAGCTGTGGAAAGCTGCTGAAAGAGGGGTTCGGGTGCGCATCCTGCTGGATGACATCAATGAGGGAAGGCGGGATCTGGATATTGCCCGTTTCGATGCCCATCCCAATATCGAGGTGCGCCTGTTCAATCCCTTCGGAAGAAATGTCGGGCGCCTCTGGCAGTATGTGACAGGCTTCGGCCGGCAAACCCGACGGGCCCACAACAAGTCCTTTACCGTGGACGGACAGGCCACCATTCTCGGCGGCAGGAATATCGGCGATGAATACTTCAGCCGCGACCCCGAGCTGGACTTTCAGGATATGGACGTCCTGGGTCTGGGGCCTGTGGCCGGGGAGGTTTCCCGGTCTTTCGACAGTTATTGGAACAGCGAGCTGGCCTATCCCATATCGGCCCTGGTGGACGGGGCCCCTGCCGAAGGCGATCTTTCCGGGTTCAGGGAGGCGCTGGAGGAAAAATACGCGAAGATGAGCGACTCGGCCTATTTGCGTCGCCTGAAGAATTCCACGCTGGCAAAAGACATCGCTACCCGTGCGGTTCGCTGGGCCTGGGCGCCGGCCCGGGTCATCGCCGATCCACCGGAAAAACTGTTGCGCCCCGTGGGTGATGCGGCCTTTCAAATGCTTCCAAAAATCAGGCCTTATATGGCCGATGCAAGGAAGGAGGTGATTATCCTGTCACCTTATTTCGTTCCGGGGAAAGCAGGAGTAGCCTTCCTGCGAAAACTTCGGGAGAAAGGCGTGGAGGTGAAGATACTGACCAATTCTCTGGCTTCCACGGACGTGAGTATCGTCCATGCGGGATATGTCCGTTACCGCAAGGCCCTGCTGAGGGCGGGTGTAGACTTGCGGGAACTGAATAAACTGACCACGCCGGAAGAACGCGAGGCGAAAAAGAAAGACCGTATTGGCAGTTCCAAGTCCAGTCTGCATGCCAAGGCCTTCGTGGTGGACAGAGAGCTGGTGTTCATCGGCTCCATGAATCTGGATCCGCGTTCGGTCAGTCAGAACACGGAAATCGGTGTATTGATCCAATCCCCGGAGCTGGCGCGGAAAATTGCCGGGGAATATGACCGGAAAATCGACAGGGCCGCCTTCCGGCTGGAATTGTTGCCCACGGAGGATGGCCGTGAGCAGCTGTTGTGGCACGGCTATGTGGATGGAAAACCCGTCACCTGGACCAGCGAGCCCATGACCGGTTTCTGGCGCCGCCTTGGTATTTCGTTCATGCGCTGGCTGCCCATCGAATCCCAGATTTGAGCAGGTTGGGAGGGTTCGGCAGCCGTTCCGCCTGTTCTTCTCAGTCTGCGCCCGCGTTTTTTTTCATGGCCTGCCGAAAAGCGCCGGCCATGGTTCCCTTGGAGGGCTGAGACGTATTGCCGGACTTTCCGCGCGGCTTGTGTGCTGGTTTGGCCGGTGTGGCTACCCGGTGGGGGTCATCGTCCAGACGCATGCTCAGGGAGATGCGCTTGCGCTCGGCATCCACGGCCATGACCTTGACCTTGACGACCTCACCCGTCTTCACCACGTCCCGGGGATGTTTTACGAAACGCTTGGACATGGCGGAGATGTGCACCAGGCCGTCCTGATGCACGCCAATGTCCACGAAGGCGCCAAAATCCGCCACGTTGCTCACCACGCCTTCCAGGATCATTCCGGGTTCCAGGTCCGTAATCTTTTCCACGCCCTCGCTGAAACTGGCGGTCTTGAATTCCGGGCGGGGGTCACGCCCCGGCTTTTCCAGCTCCGCCAGGATGTCAACCACCGTGGGCAGGCCGAAACGCTCATCCACATAGTCCCGGGGATTCAGCTTGCGCAGGAAGGCCGTGTCGCCGATGAGATCCCTTACCTTCCTGCCATTGTGTTGGGCGATGCGCTCGGCCACTTCATAAGCTTCCGGATGCACGGCGGAGCTGTCCAGAGGATTGTCCGCCTCGGGTATGCGCAAAAAACCGGCGGCCTGCTCATAGGTCTTGGCCCCCAGCCTGGGCACTTTCAGCAGTTCCTTGCGGCTGCGGTAGGGGCCGTTTTCGTTGCGGAAGGCCACGATGTTGTCCGCCACGGCCCGGCTCAGGCCGGAAACCTGCTCCAGCAGGGCGGGGGAGGCGGTGTTCACATCCACCCCCACGGCGTTCACGCAGTCTTCCACCACGGCGTTCAGGGTGCGGGCCAGGCGGTTCTGGTTCACGTCATGCTGGTACTGGCCCACGCCGATGGACTTGGGGTCGATTTTCACCAGCTCCGCCAGAGGATCCTGCAGGCGCCGGGCGATGGACACGGCGCCACGCAGGGAAACATCCAGCTCCGGCAGCTCCGCGCCGGCCAGTTCCGAGGCGGAATAAACCGAGGCGCCGGCTTCGCTCACCACCAGCTGGCGCAGGCCCAGTTCCGGGTGGCGCCGGGCCAGCTCCCTGACCAGCTTTTCCGTCTCCCGGGAGGCCGTGCCATTGCCGATGCTCACCAGGGAAATGCGGTGCTCCCGGGCCAGCCTGGCCAGGCGCTCGATGGATTCGTCCCACTGATTGCGGGGCGGGTGGGGATAGATGGTGTCGGTGGCCAGCACTTTGCCCGTGGCGTCGATGAGGGCCACCTTCACGCCCGTGCGTATGCCAGGATCCAGCCCCATGATGGCGTGAAAGCCTGCCGGGGCCGCCAGCAGCAGATCCTTGAGGTTGGCGGCGAATACGCCGATGGCGGCTTCCTCGGCCATTTCCCGCAGGCGCATCTTCAGGTCCAGGTCCAGACGGGTGAATATCTTGATTTTCCACGCCCAGCGCACTGCCAGCGCCAGCCAGTCGTCCGCCGGGCGGCCAGCATGACGGATGTCGAAACGGGCCGCGATGCGGGATTCCGCCGGTGAGGGTGCCGGGCTGTCTTCGTCTACCACCAGCTCCAGGGACAGCAGTCCCAGGCTTTGTCCGCGAAACAGGGCCAGGGCGCGATGGGATGGGATCTTTTTCAGGGGTTCTTCATATTCGAAATAGTCCCGGAATTTCTCCGCCTCCTGCGCCTTGCCGGTCATAACCCGGCTGCGCAGCAGGCCGTGCTCCCACAGGTATTCGCGCAGCTCGCCCAGCAGCTCGGCATCCTCGGCAAAGCGCTCCATGAGTATCTGCCTGGCGCCGTCCAGAGCGGCGGCAACATCCGCTACGCCCTTGTCGGGGTTTAGGTAGGCCTTGGCTGCTTCCTCGGGGAGCAGATCCGGGTTCTCCAGCAGCGCGGAGGCCAGGGGTTCCAGGCCGGCCTCCCGGGCAATCTGGGCCTTGGTGCGGCGTTTGGGCTTGTAGGGCAGGTAGAGGTCTTCCAGCCGGGCTTTGGTGTCGGCCTCCCGCAGGGCCTGCTCCAGCTCCGGTGTCATCTTGTCCTGTTCCTCGATGGATTTGATGACGGCAGCCCGCCGTTCTTCCAGCTCGCGCAGATAGACCAGGCGCTCCTCGAGCTGGCGCAGCTGGGCATCGTCCAGTCCCTGGGTGGCTTCCTTGCGGTAGCGGGCGATGAAGGGAACCGTGGCGCCTTCGTCCAGCAGGTCTATTGCAGCGGCCACCTGCTGGGGTGACACGCCAAGTTCTTCGGCAATGCGTTTCTGGATGTTCATCCGGCCCTCGAACAGAAAAAAGGCCCGCATCCATGGAAGATGCAAGCCTTTTTTGAAGATGGCTCCGCCAGCTGGGCTCGAACCAGCGACAAACGGATTAACAGTCCGTTGCTCTACCAACTGAGCTATGGCGGAATAGTCGAGGCGCGTATGTTAATGGGCTTGTCTGGAAAGGTCAATAGCCAAATGAAAATTGTATCCTGAGGTCGCAGAGGCTCTGTTTGTTCTGCTCAGAAGATGGTTTGGGGATACAAAACTGCTCTACAGTGCCTGCCTGAAACGACTGGGATCTAGCTGCGACAATCGCCTCATGTACGTGACGATTGCCAAGGAAGTGTTTGCGATGGGCCAACCTTGATTTGAGCCCTGGAAAGGGTAATACATTGCTGATTTTCCAGCCGTTTGAGTATTCGGCTGATCACTTCCCGTGAGGTGCCCAGCTCCATGGCCAGTTGTTGGTGAGTAACGTCCAGGGTATTGGAATGGGTGCGTTCGAACATTTGTCCAAGCAGGCAGGCAAGACGCAGTTCCAGGGGCTCGAATGCCGTATCGTAGAAACTGTGCATGATTTCACACACGCTGTTTACAAGACTGCGCAAAACCTGGTTGCGGAAATTGTCGCTGACCTTCATGGCCAGATGGAAATCCCGGACGCCAAGCACGAGTGCCTTGATGGGTGTGTCTGTTCTGGCATTTGCCTTGAAAGGCTTGTCATTCAACAGGCTGCTCAGACTCATCAGACATACATCGCCTGGATTGATCCGATAAAGGGTCAGTTCACGCCCGTCTTCGGCCATCTGGTAAACCCGCACGGTGCCATCCAGAAGGAACAGGAAATTGTTGCAATGGCTTCCCTGGCGAACAAGGATGTTTTGTGGCGGGAGATCGATGAGTGTCGCCCGTTCCAGCAACTCCACCCAGGGCAGATTATTGGGTTGTTTCAGTTCCGGGTAGGCGCGGAACAGCATTTGAACGCCTGGTGACAGTCTCCTGCAGACAGCAGCGTCGTCTGTTGAATGATTCATGAAATCAATGTCAATTCTGGTGCAAGTGTTGCCCGAAATCCCGAGCATTGCTTTGATGTGGTTCCTCGATTCAATCGCCGAAACCAATCCCCCGGCTGGTTTGGGCCAGCTCTATATTTTGCAGATAAGTATAACGAATTCCGTTGGGAGATAAAGTGACGCGGATTGTCCCAGTGTGACTTTAGTCACGCAGCCCGTGTAATCAAGGTCACCGTCCGCACGTAATTCGGGTCACTGAGGCAGGTGATCCGGACTCAGTATAGTGATCCTGTGTCGGGAAGACGGAAATCAGGCGTAGGGAAAAACAATATCCTGGGAAACACACATGAAACTATTTCACTAGGAGGATTCAATCATTGAAACGTCGTGATTTTTTGAGATTGGGAGGGGCTGGTTGTGTGAGCACCATGCTGAGCGGCCTGGGGCTACTGAGTTGGTCCGCGCGCAGCCATGCTGAGTTGATCCAGCGGACTTTCTACATCACCGAAGGTTTTATCGATCAGATCGATGGGACTTCCATCTATTTCAGGGGCTTCAGTTCCAGCAGTGATTCCCTGGATGTCCCGGGAGAAGCCCTTGTGGTACAGGCTGGTGATACGGTTGAGATAACATTGGTCAACACATTGAGCAGCAGTCACAGTTTTGTGATCGACGGGGTTGTTGACAGTGGCAGTATTGCCCCTGGGCAAACGCGCACCGTGCGTTTCAGCGTGGAAAAGCCTGGTACCTACATGTATTACGATGCCTTGGATGCCCCCCATAATCGGCTGCTGGGGCTGCATGGGGGAATGGCCGTTATGCCTGCTGGCTCGGACAATGAATTGTATCCAGGCAGTCCGACTTTCGTGCAACAGTATTTCTGGATTTTTCACGACATTGATCCCGCATGGCATGATCGCCTGAGCAGAGGATTGACGCCAAACACGGAGTATGTTCCAAGATTTTTCACCATAAATGGATTAGGGGCGCGGCCACCTGGCGCGCCTGGAAACGGGGATCCAGCGACGGACGCTATGCATGATCCCCGCACGGCATTGCATGGAAAGGTGGGAGACAGAACGCTTGTACGCATTCTCAATGCAGGTATGTGTTCTCAGTCTGTCCACACGCACGGCAATCACATGGAATGGCTTACCCAGAACGGAGAGGTTCGTGCGGATGTGTGGAAGAAAGACTGTCTTTATCTTGATGGTAACAAGGGAGCGCTCGATGTCATCTATCCTTTCGAGACGCCGCCGGATGCATGGCCACCGACAGATGTCGGTGAATACCCGATGCATTTGCATTCCGAGATGTCCCAGACAGCGGCGGGCGGTTACTACATGTTCGGCGCATTGACCGATATATTTTTTGAGTGAGGAGGTGGCGTAATGTCAGATAGAAGAACATCGGTAAATGCCATGCGGCGTGGTGGTGGTTTTGGGGGCGGAAGCACCAGTGGGGGTGGCTCTGGAGGTATGTCTGGTGGTGGTTCTGGCGGTGGCATGGGAGGTGGCTGCTATATATATGACGAGAACCAGCAGGCCAATCCACGCCTGGTGAGTGCGGATGTCAGTTTTGACCGAGGCATTTACATGAATGGCAGTATGACCATGGATGATGGCAATAGTGTTCGTATCTGGGGCTTTACCGAAGGTGGTGGGGGCATGGGCATGGGAGGAAGTTTCCCTTCACCAGCGATTCGGGTAAACCAGGGACAGATAGTGCATACCAATCTGTCGGTTCCCATGTGTTGCGCACATACCATTCATCATCATGGCATCGAGCCAGACAAATACAGTGATGGCGTTGGGCACATCACCTGGGATGTGAGTTCACGTACTTATACCTATCAATGGAAGGCCAGCCACGCTGGAACCTATTTTTACCATTGTCATACAAACACCGTGCTGCATGCGGAAATGGGTATGTATGGAGCACTCATCATTGATCCACCTGAAGGGATGGGTACGCTCTTTTCCGGTGGCCCGGTTTATGATCAGGAGGTGATATGGGCAGTGGACGAGATTGATTCGTACTGGCACACCCTGGATTGGACAGCAGGGACCTGTGGGGCCGATGTTGGTTTGAATGATCTGAATCCGGATTATTTCATCATTACTGGCGTGGATGGCGCGCAATCCGCCTTGAATGCTCCTGGTATCGCGGCAACGTTGAATGTGGGTGAAAAGCTGCTGGCACGTTACATCTGCGCTGGATATCATCCTCAGCGGCTTGATTTTGGAGGACTTACTGGAACCATCCATATGTCTGATGGCCGCGCCTTGCCCAGGCCGGTGCAAGTCAAAGGGTTGCGCGCGCATTCTGCCGAACGTTACGACATCATTTTTGAGCCTACACAGCCGGGTGAGTACATTATTTCGGCCGATATATTGCACTGGGTGACCGGAGAGGTTTTGGGCACGGCTCGAACCCGCATTACTGTATTGTAAGCGTTTTTTTGGACGGGATTATCGCTGGGCTTGCGCCTTGAACAGTGTTTCAAGGCGCTTTTTTTATCCCCACAACAAATGCTGGGCCTGAACACCCTGTTCAGTTCGTCAAACCTGCCGGGTCAAGCCATGTAAAACCATGTCCGTATGGCTCACGATACCGATGACTTTTCTGTTTTCCACCACCGGCGCGCGGCTGATGCCGAAGCGCTCGAACAGCCGTGCGCAGTAGCGGATATCCATTTCCGGGTCTACACTGATGACAGGTTTGCTCATGATTTCGTAGATGTTTACCCGCTCGGGTGAGCGGTCCAGGGCCAGGACTTCCCGGGAAATGTCCGAAAGCATGACCATGCCGTATTCATCATCGTCAGTGCGCTTGTCCACGATGAGGGACTTGGTTTCCACATGTTTCATCTGCTCCAGGGCTTCCGCCACCGTGGCCATGCCGTTGACCATGTCGAAACGGGTTTTCATCACTTCCCGCACCCGAATGAGCTTGCGGTCTTTCATCAGACTTCCTCCCTTACTTTTTCCTTCAGGACATTCAGTTGCTGGCTGATACCCACGGCATCCTCCACGTCAATCTGAAAAGCGATGCCGGTGCCGGGCTTGGCTTCGAATTCACCTACCTCCGCGATGGTTTCCAGGATCTCCCGGGCCATGTGCTCCTCCACCAGAAACATGAGCACGTCCCGCTGGGTTTCCAGGGACAGGCCGAAGAAGGTCTTGCTGCTGGTGAGGCCTTCCCCTCTGGCGTTATTGATGATGGTGGCGCCGGTGGCGCCGGCCTCCCGTGCGGCATTCATGACCGCGTCGGTCTTGTGGTCCTCGACAAAGGCGACAATAAGTTTGAAGTGCATGTCAGTTCTCCTGAGAGAGGGATGAGGGGCGGCCCGCCCGCCACTGGGCGATCTGGGCATGGGCCAGGACGGTCATCATGGGGAACAGGC
Source organism: Sedimenticola sp. (assembly GCA_027030425.1). Lineage (GTDB taxonomy): Bacteria > Pseudomonadota > Gammaproteobacteria > Chromatiales > Chromatiaceae > Thiolapillus. The sequence continues at coordinate 1,856 of JALVEW010000056.1, read as the reverse complement.
TGGCAAAGGCGATAAGGCCAAAGCCGTCGATGAGGGGGCTGCGGCCGGGAATATGATGGGCCAGTCCCAAGCCCAGGGCTGTCACCAGGGGCACGGTGACTGTGGAGGTGGTGACACCGCCGGAGTCATAGGCCAGGGCGATTATCATGCGTGGCGCGAAAATGGTCTGTGCCACCACAATGGCGTAGCCGCCGATAATGAACCAGTGCAGGGGATAGCCTGTGACGATGCGCCAGGTGCCCAGCACCAATCCTAGGGCCACGCCCAGAGCCACGGCGGTGCGCAGGCCCCACACGCCAATGGCCCCGCCGGACACCTCGTTGGCCTTGATGGCCACGGCCAGCAGGGCCGGTTCTGCCACGGTGGTGGAAAAGCCCACGGCAAAGGCAAAGATGTAAACCCAATAGTAGTCGGACCAGTGGATATTCTGGGGATGAGCGATGCCCAGGAATTCAGGGTCGGTAAGCTGCGCGGCCATGGTTTTTCCCAGGGGAAACAGCGCCAGTTCCAGTCCTTCTAGAAAAAAAGCCAGGCCAGCCAACACGTAGATAAACCCTACCACTACCTTTTTCAGATTGGGCACAGGGCGCTTGAGATACAGGAACTGGAAGCCGAAGATGATGAGCAGGATGGGCAGGACATCCACAATGGTGCCCAAGCCGGTATGCCACAAGCCCTCCAGAACCTTCAATGGATGACCATCCCGTAGATCATTACGAACATGATGGGTGTCAGGGACGCCAGGGCAATAAGACCGAAACCGTCGATCATGGGGTTGCGTCCGCGTATGGCCGAGGCCAGGCCCACGCCCAGGGCCGTCACCAGGGGCACGGTAATGGTGGAGGTGGTCACGCCGCCGGAATCATAGGCAATGCCGATGATCTCCCGGGGTGCAAATTCGGTGATGACGATGATACAGACATAGCCCCCCACGATGAGCCAGTGGATGGGCCAGCCGCGAATGATGCGGATCACGCCAAGCACGATGGCCAGTCCCACGGACAGGGCCACGGTATAGCGCAATCCCCGGGCATAGCTTTCTCTGGCCTGGTCGGAGTCTGATATCAACCGGCCCGCGGCCGCGATTTCGGCGGCTTCGTCGGCGATGGCGATGAGGGCTGGCTCCGCCACGGTGGTGCCGAAACCCAGGGCAAAGCCAAACAGCAGCAGCCAGAGGAGACTGCCCTTGCGGGCAAAGGACTGGGCCATGGACTGGCCGATGGGAAACAGACCCATCTCCAGCCCCTTGATGAACAGGCTCAGGCCAATGACCACGAACAGCAGGCCCAGCAGCAGTCTGGCCAGGTCGGGCAGGGGCTGCCGAATCACCAGCAACTGAAAGGCACTAACCACCAGGATGACGGGCAGCAAATCCCTGAGGCTTGCCAGCAGGGGTTGGAATTGCTTGGCCCAGCGGGTCTTATTCATGGGGAAAGCATAACAAAAAACTGTTTTCCCCAAGCAGCTTGGTCGGGGTCGGAGTCAAATCATGGTGATGTTACGTGTATTCTGCAATCTGTGGAGATTTGACTCCGACCCCGAACCGAGGAGGTGAATCAGCTGGCGGCCAGAGCCCTCAATACGTAGGGCAAAATCCCCCCGTGACGGTAGTACTCCCACTCGTTGGGGGTGTCGATGCGCACCCGCGCGTTGAAGATGGTCTGATGACCGCCTTCTGCCGTGGCGGTGACTACCACTTCTTTCGGATTGCCTTGCGCCAGACCGGTGATGGAATAGAGTTCCTTGCCGGACAGGCCCAGGGTCTTCGGCGTTTCGCCGTCCTTGAACTGCAGGGGCAGGATGCCCATGCACACCAGGTTGGTGCGGTGGATGCGCTCGTAGGATTCGGCGATGAC
>JALVEW010000055.1 GCA_027030425.1 Sedimenticola sp. | reverse complement strand
CGGCGGATTCCTTCTGCAAAGTGGTCAGGGTATAGGTTTTGAGACCGCTGAAACTGAAATCCAGACCCGGCCGATCCACCATGGGGCGGGGAAAACGGAAACGGCCGGAATCCCCCTTTTCCGCCAGAGCAGCAATCGCCGGTCCACCCGGGTAGCCCAGGCCAAGCAACTTGGCGGTCTTGTCGAAGGCCTCTCCCGCCGCGTCATCCAGGGATTGACCCAGCAATTCATAACGCCCCACCCCCGCCACGTTGACCAGCAGGGTATGCCCGCCGGAGACCAGCAGGGCAACGAAGGGAAAATCAGGAGGATTTTCTTCCAGCATGGGCGCCAGCAGGTGCCCTTCCATGTGATGCAACTCCACAGAAGGTATATTCCAGGCCCAGGCCAGGCTGCGAGCCACTGATGCCCCAGCCAGCAAGGCGCCGGCCAGGCCAGGACCTGCGGTATAGGCAATACCCTGGATGTCATCCTGGTCCATTTGCGCCTGTTCAAGGGTGGCGCGGATCAGGGGCACCAGCTTGCGCAGATGATCCCGGGAAGCCAGCTCCGGCACCACCCCGCCATATTCCGCATGCAGGGCAACCTGGGAATACAGCTGGTGAGCCAGCAGGCCCCGATCTCCTGCGTAGATGGCCACGCCGGTCTCGTCACACGATGTTTCTATGCCTAGTACATTCAAAATTGCAAATCCCGGAAGAAAGGGATAAAATCCCGCGCCTTGCTGCCTGTGAACCCGATGGTTCCTGGCGAAACGACAAAGTTTACTAGTTTATATAGAGGAAGCAATGCCTAGCGTACGCGTAAAAGACAACGAACCTTTTGAAGTGGCCATGCGCCGTTTCAAGCGCTCCTGTGAGAAAGCCGGCATCCTGGCGGAAGTCCGCCGCCGCGAGTTCTACGAAAAGCCCACCTGGGAGCGCAAGCGCAAGGCCGCCGCCGCGGTGAAGCGTTGGCAGAAGAAAATCTCCCGCGAAAACCGCCGCTTCGACCGCGCCTACTGATTCCAGGCATGTCCGCCCTCAAGCAACGCATCACAGACGACATGAAAGCCGCCATGAAAGGCGGCGACAAGGCGCGTCTGGGCGTCATCCGGCTGATTCTCGCCGCCCTCAAGCAAATCGAGGTGGACGAGCGCATCGAGCTGGATGACGCACGCGTGCTGGCCATTCTGGACAAGATGGTCAAGCAGCGACGGGATTCCATCGCCCAGTATGAAAGCGCCGGGCGCACGGAGCTGGCGGAGCAGGAAAAGTTCGAAATCGGCATCATCCAGGACTACCTGCCCCAGCAGCTCAGCGAAGAAGAGATCGCCGCCCTCATCGACGAGGCCCTGGCGACCACCGGCGCCTCCAGCATGAAAGACATGGGCAAGCTCATGGGCTGGCTCAAGCCCAAGTTGCAGGGACGCGCCGACATGGGCGCGGTGAGCGCCAGCATCAAGCAGAAACTCAACGGCTGACTCCCTCAGGCCCCGATCCTTGCTAAACTTCCGCGGTGGCCGGAAGAATACCTCCAGAATTCATCGACAACCTGCTTTCGCGGGTGGATGTGGTTGACATTGTCAACCAGCGCGTGCCCCTGCGCCGCGCCGGCAGCGAATACAAGGCCTGCTGCCCCTTCCATGACGAAAAGACCCCCTCCTTCACCGTCAGCCCCAGCAAGCAGTTCTATCACTGCTTTGGCTGCGGCGCCCACGGCACGGCCCTGGGCTTTCTCATGGAATACGACCGCCTCAGCTTTCCAGAGGCGGTGGAAGAACTGGCCACCAGCGTGGGTCTGGAGATGCCCGACACCATCGCCTTCCAGCAGGGACCGGACAACCGTCCACTGTACGACCTGATGGAAGAGGCCGCCGCCTGGTACAGCGCCCAGCTGCGCCAGCACCCCGAAGCCGCCAGGGCCGCCGACTATCTGAAACAGCGCGGCCTGTCCGGCGAAATCGCCGGTGAATTCCGCATGGGCTTTGCCCCGCCGGGTTGGAACAACCTCATGCAGGCCCTGGGCGGCACCCCGGAACGGCAGCGGCTGTTGGAAAAAGCCGGCCTGCTGTCCAGCGGCAAGGGCCGCCAGTACGACCGCTTCCGCGACCGCATCATGTTTCCCATCCGCGACACCCGCGGCCGGGTGGTGGGGTTTGGCGGACGGGTCATGGGCGACGATACGCCCAAGTATCTCAACTCCCCGGAAACCCCCATCTTTCACAAGGGCCGGGAGCTGTACGGCCTCTACGAGGCCCGCAAGGCCCTGAAACAGATTGACGCCCTGCTGGTGGTGGAAGGCTACATGGACGTGGTGGCCCTGGCCCAGTTCGGCATCCGCAACGCCGTGGCCACCCTGGGCACCGCCACCACCGCCGACCACCTGGAAAAGCTGTTTCGCAGCACCCCCCAGGTGATCTTCTGCTTCGACGGCGACCGCGCCGGCCGCGACGCCGCCTGGAAGGCCCTGGAAACCGCCCTTCCCCTGCTGCGCGACGGCCGCCAGGCCGGATTCCTGTTCCTGCCCGAGGGTGAAGACCCGGACAGCCTGGTGCGCCAGATCGGCGCGGAGGCATTCCGGCAGCGAATGCAGCAGGCCCAGCCCCTGTCCGAATTCCTGTTCGGCAAGCTCCAGGAACAGGTGGACATGACTACCCTGGACGGTCGCGCCCGCCTGGTGAGCCTGGCCCGCCCCTACATCGACAAGCTCCCCGGCGGCGTGTTCCGGGATATGATGGAACGCCAGCTCGCCGGGCTTTCCGGCCAAAACATCATCCGCAAGCAGGCTACCGGCAGCGTCCGCCGAAAGACCCGCAGTGGCGCCCGCCCCACCCTGATGAAGCCCGTACACCGTGCCATTGCCCTGCTGCTGCAATACCCCCGGCTTGCGGCTCTGGATGACCTGCCGGGTGGCTGGCAACAGCAGGACGGCAAGGGGGTGGAAATCCTTTCCCGGCTCCTTGAAATCCTGCGCGCCAACCCCACCTACACCACAGCCGTGCTGGTGGAGCACTGGGAAGAAGATGATATCCGCCACCACCTCGGCAAGCTGGCCACGGCGGAACTGGTGGTGTTCGACGATGAAGAAGAGCAGTTTCGGGGCTGTCTGCAGCGACTGGAAAAGGAAGCCCGCCAGAACAGCGCCAGTCGCCTGCGCAACAAGCTGCGTCCCTCGGACATGACGGAAGAGGAAAAAAACCTCCTTCGCCGACTATACTCAGACAAGAAATCCGAATAAGCGCTTTGCATTGCATAAACTACTGTTATCGCGATACAATGCGTAGTTCTCTTTTGAGCGCCTGACTTTAGGGTTAACCTGCGAGCATTATGGATCAGCAACAATCTCAATCACGTATCAAAGACCTGATTACCAAGGGCAAGGAACAGGGTTTTCTGACCTATGCCGAGGTAAACGATCACCTGCCCGACACCATTGTCGACTCGGATCAGATTGAAGATATCATTCGCATGATCAACGAGGTGGGCATCCCTGTCTACGAGACGCCTCCCGACAAGGACGACGCCACCATCAATGCCGACGCCGTTCCCACGGACGAGGAAACTGCCGAAGCCGCCGCCCTGGCCCTGGCTTCCGTGGACAGCGAGTTCGGCCGCACCACCGACCCCGTGCGCATGTACATGCGTGAAATGGGCACCGTGGAACTGCTCACCCGCGAAGGCGAATTGCACATCGCCAAGCGCATCGAGGACGGCCTGAACCAGGTCGCCGCCGCCCTGGCCACCTTCCCGCCCGCCGTGGAACACCTGGTCAACCGCCTGGCGGACGCCGCCGCGGAAGAAGCCAAGATGTCCGACATCATCATCGGCCTCATCGACCCCAATGAGCCGGACATCACCACGCCGCCCGCGCCACCGTCCGCCAAGAAGGACGAGAACGGTGAGGACATCATCGATAACGGCCCCGACCCCCAGCTCATCATCGACAAGGCCAACCAGCTGACCAAGGCATTCAAGAGCTGGCAGCGTCACCTGGACAAGCATGGCAACGACGACAAGGCGAAGAAGCTCAACAAGAAGATCGTCAACATCTTCGCCGAGCTGAAGATCAACCCCCAGCTGTTCATCCACATGGGCAACACCCTGCATGACGCGGTGAACAACATCCGCCAGCAGGAGCGCATCATCCTGGATATGTGCGTGAACCAGGCCGGCATGCCGCGCCGTGATTTCATTACCAACTTCCCGAAGAACGAGACCAACCCGAACTGGGTGAAGGAACAGTGCAAGGGCAAGGTATCCTACAAGGAAAAGCTCATGGAGCTGGCCGACGACATCGCACGCGCCCAGCGCAAGCTCGCCGCCGTCGAGGAGAGCTGCAGAATGAGCATCGCCGACATCAAGGAAATCAATCGCCGCATGTCCATTGGCGAGGCCAAGGCGCGCCGGGCCAAGAAGGAAATGGTCGAGGCCAACCTGCGCCTGGTCATCTCCATTGCCAAAAAATACACCAACCGTGGCCTGCAGTTCCTGGATCTCATCCAGGAGGGCAACATCGGCCTGATGAAGGCCGTGGACAAGTTCGAATACCGCCGCGGCTACAAGTTCTCGACCTATGCCACCTGGTGGA
>JALVEW010000054.1 GCA_027030425.1 Sedimenticola sp. | reverse complement strand
CTTCAGCTTCCCTCCTGTGGTCAGCTGATACCACCATGAGACCAGAAGCGGAACCGTTCAGGACACTTTTCCCGGAACTGGGTAGCGACGATCAACTGGTACGGGCCGTGCTCTCCGCCGGCAGCCAGGTACAGCTGTCCGCCGGACAGCATATCTGCATGGAAGGCAGCACCTGCAGCCACCTCGCTTTCGTGCTTTCCGGCACCGGCCGCATCTACAAACTCAGCGAAACCGGGCGCGAAATCACCCTCTACCGGGTCGAACCTGGAGAATGTTGCATACTCACTCTTTCCTGCATCGTCAGCGAAAAACGCTTTCCGGCCTTTGCAGTGAGCGAATCCGATCTGCATGCCATCATCGTTCCTGCCGCTTCCATCCAGCAGTGGATGGACGACAGCCGCACTTGGCGGCGCTATGCCTGGAATCTCATTGCCGCACGCCTGGGCGAGGTCATCAGCCTGGTGGAAGAAGTCACTTTCCGCCGCATGGACGAGCGCCTGGCGTTCTACCTGAACCAGGCAAACCTGTTTCCCCTGCAGCAGCAGACCCGCATCACCCACCAGCAGATCGCCGCCGAGCTGGGCACTTCCCGGGAGGTCATCAGCCGCCTGCTCAAGGATCTGGAAGAAAAAAAGATCGTGGAACTGGGCCGGGGCTGGCTCAAGCTGCTGAAACCACCAATGTGACTTTGTCACAGACAACCAACATCGTTTGAACTATCTTTCAGTCACAAGGCGGGCAAAATCTTGTCCGTCACACGAAACAGACAAGAAACATTCAGGAGAAAAGACATGAAACAGAACGTTGGCGGTATCGACAAGATCCTGCGCATCCTCGTGGGCCTGGCAGTAATTGGCTGGGGAATTTACGCCAAGAACTGGTGGGGCGCTCTGGGCGCCATTCCCCTGTTTACCGGGCTCATGGGCTGGTGCCCCTTCTACCCTCTGCTGAAGGTAAGCACCAAGAAATAAGCCTTCTGAAAAGCAATAGCAAAAAAGCCGGCTACATGCCGGCTTTTTTTGTTTGAGCAATTTCCTGCGAATCAGCTTTTCTTCAGGGACTCCTGGTAACGCCTGTCAACGCGCTCGCGCAACTCCCGTCCCGGCTTGAAATGAGGCACATGCTTCCCCGCCAGGGCCACGGGCTCGCCGGTCTTGGGATTGCGTCCCATGCGCGGCGGCCGGTAATGCAGTGAAAAACTGCCAAAGCCCCGTACCTCAATACGCTCACCATTGGCCAGCGACTGACTCATCTGTTCCAGTATGCACTTCACTGCCAGCTCCACGTCCCGGTGTGCGAGATGTGTCTGCTGACGCGCAATGGCCTCTATCAGTTCAGATTTTGTCATCAGTTACCCCTGTGGCGGGGCGGTCTGGGCCGCCCCGCGCTGATCTGGATTTACTCAGCGTTGTCCTTGCTTGCGGACAACTGGTCTTTCAGCAGGTCACCCAGCGAGGCGGAACCGGCTGTGGCACCGCCGGCCTTGTAGCTCTCGATGGTGGCCTTCTCCTCGTCGAAGTCCTTGCCCTTGATGGACAGCATCAGCATCCGGTTCTTGCGATCCACGCCGGTGAACTTGGCTTCGACCTGCTCACCCTCCTTAAGGACGGTGCGGGCGTCCTCTACCCGGTCGCGGGAAATCTCGGAAGCACGGATGTAGCCATCCACGCCTTCCGCCAGCTCGACGGTCGCGCCCTTGGCATCGACTTCTTTAATGGTACCGGAAACGATACTGCCTTTCTCATGGGTGGCGAGATAGGTGGAGAAGGGGTCCTGGTCCAGCTGCTTGATGCCCAGGGAGATACGCTCGCGCTCGGGATCCACGGACAGCACCACGGTCTCCAGTTCCTGACCCTTCTTGTAGTTGCGGATCAGGTCCTCGCCCGGCTCATCCCAGGTGATGTCGGACAGGTGCACCAAGCCGTCGATACCGCCGTCCAGGCCGATGAAGATACCGAAATCGGTGATGGACTTGATCTTGCCGGTGACGTGATCGCCCTTCTTGTGGTTCTCGGCGAACTCATCCCAGGGATTGGGCTTGCACTGCTTCATGCCCAGGGAAATGCGGCGGCGCTCCTCGTCGATATCCAGCACCATGACTTCCACTTCGTCACCCAGCTGAACCACCTTGGAAGGATGGATGTTCTTGTTGGTCCAGTCCATCTCGGAAACGTGCACCAGGCCTTCCACGCCTTCCTCGATCTCCACGAAGGCACCATAGTCGGCCAGATTGGTGACCTTGCCGAACAGACGGGTGCCCACGGGATAGCGGCGCATGATGTTGTCCCAGGGATCCTCGCCCAGCTGCTTCAGGCCCAGGGAGACGCGCATCTTCTCCTTGTCGAACTTGAGCACGCGCACTTCGATCTCGTCGCCGATCTCGACTACCTCGGAAGGATGCTTGACGCGCTTCCAGGCCATGTCGGTGATATGCAGCAGGCCGTCCACGCCGCCCAGGTCCACGAAAGCGCCGTAGTCGGTGAGGTTCTTGACGATACCCTTGATGACCACACCCTCTTCCAGGCTTTCCAGCACCTTGTCACGCTCTTCGCTGTATTCCTGCTCGACAACGGCGCGGCGGGAAACCACCACGTTGTTGCGCTTCTGGTCCAGCTTGATGACCTTGAACTCCAGGTCCTTGCCTTCCAGATAGGCGGTGTCCCGCACGGGACGCACGTCTACCAGGGAACCCGGCAGGAAGGCGCGCAGATCCTGCAGATCCACGGTGAAGCCGCCCTTCACCTTGCCGGTGATGCGGCCGGTAACGATCTCCTCGTTGTCGAAGGCCTTTTCCAGCTTGGCCCAGGCGTGATGGCGCTTGGCCTTCTCCCGGGACAGGCGGGTCATGCCGGAGCCGTCTTCCACGGCTTCCAGGGCCACTTCCACCTGGTCGCCCACGGAGACTTCGAGTTCTCCGTCAGCGTTCATGAACTGGCTCTTGGGAATCACGCCTTCGGACTTGAGTCCGGCGTTGACGATGACGTTCTCATTGTCGATGCCGACAACGGTGCCGATGACGATGGCACCGGGCTTGAGGTTGGTATTGGTAAAGCTCTCTTCGAGGAGATCCGCGAAACTTTCAGTCATTGGTTGAATTACTCCGACCTGTCGAGCAGGCCACCCATGCAAAACCCATGCGGGCTTCAATTGGTTCAGGTTGATAAAAATGCCTCGTGTCCAATCACGGAAGCACGAGACGCCACGAAATCACTGCCCCTTTCCCACATCCGGAAGCGCCTTGCGCACTGCCCGCAACACCAGATCCACCACTTCATCGACATTCATGGCGGTGGAATCTATGATGAGAGCATCGTCCGCCGGCACCAGGGGCGCCACACTGCGGTTACGGTCGCGTCGGTCACGCTCCTCGATTTCCGCAATGAGACCGGCTAGGTTAACATCAATTCCCTTTTCCTTCAACTGCTTATATCGACGCCTGGCCCGCTCCTCGGCACTGGCATCGAGAAAGATCTTCACCGGAGCATCAGGGAAAACCTTGGTGCCCATGTCCCGGCCGTCAGCCACCAGACCCGGTTGCCTGGCATAACCGCGCTGCCAGTCCAGCAGGGCCGCGCGCACCTCGGGAATGGCCGCCACCTTCGATGCATCATTGCCCGCGGTTTCCGTGCGGATGGCCAGGCTGACGTCTTCACCGTCCAGAAAGACCTTCCCCCCCTCAAAGCGCACGGGCAGCTTGCGGGCGATCTCGGCGACGGCGGCGTGATCGGCAAAATCCACTCCCGCCCTGCGCGCCGCCAGCGCGGTGAGGCGGTACAGGGCGCCGGAATCGAGCACATGCCAGCCCAGTTTTTCAGCCACCCGGGCCGCGACCGTGCCCTTGCCCGAGCCACTGGGGCCGTCGATGGTGAGAACAGGGGGCTCAGTCATGGGCCGCCTCTATTCCCAGCCCGGCATCTCCCGCCAGACCCACGAAATTCGGGAAGGAGGTATTCACATTGGCGCAGTCCCGGATGTGAATCTCGCCGTCGGCGCGCAGGGCGGCCATGGCCAGGGACATGGCAATGCGGTGATCCCCGTGGCTGTCCACCTCCCCGCCGTGCAGGGCGCCGCCCCGGATGACCATGCCGTCGGGGGTGGGCCTGGCGTCCACGCCCAGGGCCTGCAGGCCGTCCGCCATGACCTGGATACGGTCAGACTCCTTCACCCGCAGCTCCTCGGCGCCGGTGAGCACCGTCTCCCCTTCGGCGCAAGCCGCTGCCACGAACAGGGCGGGAAACTCGTCGATGGCCAGGGGCACCTGGTCTTCAGGAATCTGGATACCTTTGAGCGGCGCGTGACGCACGCGCAGGTCCGCCACCGGCTCGCCTCCCACGCTGCGATCATTGCTCACTTCGATGTCCGCTCCCATGAGGCGCAGAATGGTAATGACGCCATCCCGGGTGGGGTTCATGCCCACATGCTCCAGGGTAAGATCGGAACCCGGTGCGATGCTGGCGCCCACCAGGAAGAAGGCCGCCGAGGAAATGTCCGCCGGCACGTCGATATCACAGGCCGTCAGCCTGCCGCCGCCTTTCAGGCACACCCGCCCCCCCTGTTTCTTCAGCTCATAGCCGAAACCCTGGAGCATGCGCTCCGTGTGGTCCCGGGTGGGCGCCGGCTCGGTGACGCAGGTTTCCCCGTCGGCA
>JALVEW010000053.1 GCA_027030425.1 Sedimenticola sp. | reverse complement strand
TGGCCACCAGCATGCATTCTTCGATGATGCGGTGGGCATCGTTACGCGTGGTGGGCACGATGCCGCTCAAGCGCCCCTCCTCGTTGAACTCGAAGCGGGTTTCCACGGTATCGAAATCAATGGCGCCGCGTTTTTTGCGCGCGCCATGCAGGGCCTGGTAGAGATTGTCCAGTTCCTCCAGATGCGGCACCAGTTTGGCGTGCTTCCTGCGCAACTTTTTGTCACCCTCGTAAAGCATGGCGGCCACTTCGTCATAAGTCAGACGTGCGTGGGAACACATCACCCCCTCGAAGAAACGGGAGCGCATGATATTGCCCTGACGGTCGATGAACAGCTCTGCGGTCATGCACAGGCGGTCCACCCGGGGATTGAGGGAACACAAGCCGTTGGAAAGGATCTCCGGCAGCATGGGGACTACCCGGTCCGGGAAATAGGTGGAATTGCCCCGCTTGTAGCCTTCCTCATCCAGGGCGCTGCCAGGCTTCACATAAGCGGAGACATCGGCGATGCACACCAGCAGCTTCCAGCCCTTGGGCGTCCGCTTGCAGTACACGGCGTCATCGAAATCCCGGGCATCTGCACCGTCGATGGTCACCAGGGGCAGATCACGCAAGTCCATGCGCCCTTCCTTGGCCTTTTCCGGCACTTCCTCCGACAGTCGTGCGATTTCCCGCTCCACCCCCTCGGGCCAGTCCACGGGAATCTCATGGGTGCGTATGGCAACATCAGTTTCCATGCCCGGCGCCAGATGATCGCCGATGATCTCCACCACCCGGCCAATGGGCTGGCGCCACTTGGTGGGATGCTCCAGGATCTCCACCACCACCATCTGGCCCTGTTCCGCCCCGTTGAAATGCTCGTCGGGAATGACGATGCGGTGGGTCATGTGCTTGTTGTCCGGCACCAGGAAGCCCATGCCGGCGTCGATGTGTAGACGGCCCACCACCTGGCTGTGGGCGCGCTCCAGGATTTCCACCACGGAACCTTCGCGGCGGCCGCGCCTGTCCATGCCCGTGACCTGCACCACCACCCGGTCGCCATGCCACAGAGGCCGCATTTCCCGGGGCGAGAGGAACAGGTCGTCCCCGCCCTCGTCGGGACGCAGGAAGCCAAAGCCATCGGGATGGGCAATCACCCGCCCGGCGATGAGGTCTTTCTTGTTCACCACGCACAGACCACCGCGCCGGTTACGCACCAGCTGGCCATCACGTATCATGGCCTTGACGCGATACCCCAGGGCTTCGATCTGCTTTTCAGCGTTGATGCCAAGCAGGGGTGGGAGATCCTCCAGCTTTACAGGAGCGCCGTGCTTTTCCAGGGTTTCCAGGATGAATTCCCGGCTGGGAATGGGATTGTCGTATTTGCGCTCTTCCCGGGCGCGGTAGGGATCACTTTTGGGTGATTTCTGCTTCTTTCTAGATTTGGCCACAGGCCTGATTACCTTAACTGTATGAATATTTCAACGCCGTATTATACGCCCTTGTCCCGTTTCCGGCAGAATACTTGCTCCAGCCGGCGATATTGCCTCAGGTCAATGCCTATTCCTTGGAATGGCTCTAAGCTGTAATCAAACTCAATGAACAGCAACCAAGGAGTAACAACAATGATCAAGAATGTGGAAGGTGACATTCTCTTGACCAGGGCACAGGCCATCGCCCATGGCGTTGCCGCCAATGATCCCATGAACCAAGGGCTGGCCAAGGCATTGCATGAAAAATATCCCGCCATGCACAAGGACTTTCATCACTGGTGCCACCAGCATCACCCCAAGCCCGGAGAAGCCTGGATGTGGGGCGGCGCAGACGGCGTGCGCATCATCAACCTTATCACCCAGAACGGTGGCTACGGCCATGGCGCCAAACCCGAGCCTGCCACCCTGCCCAACGTGAACCATGCTCTCAAGGCATTGCGCAAAATTGCCGTGAAGGAAGGACTTGCATCCATCGCCCTGCCCCGCCTGGCTACCGGAGTGGGCGGCCTGGAGTGGGAAGAAGTGGAACCCCTCGTTGAAAAGCACCTCGGAGACCTTGATATCCCCGTATATGTCTACAAAGTATTCCACCCCGGCGTACAGGCCAACGAAGATTGATGGTTGACAGAACCATCGCCACCTTGTACAGTGCGCGCCTCAAGAACGAAGGCAGTGGCCGAGTTTCTTGCCGAGGTGGTGAAATTGGTAGACACGCTAGCTTCAGGTGCTAGTGGGGGCAACCCCGTGGAGGTTCAAGTCCTCTCCTCGGCACCATACCCCAAAGGGGCTGCGCAACAGCGCAGCCCCTTTTTCTTTGCTTCTGCTTCAGGAATTCCAGGCCCTCATGGGCCGCCGATGGCACGCAGATAAGCGCCAGCTTCCAGGATCTTCAGGGCCTTGCGGCTGCCACGATAATTCTGGGCATATACCGTGTCTGTCAGGGGCAGTTCATTGTCGATATCGTAGATGACCACCAGGCCCCGGGGATTTTCCCGCGCCCAGGCTCGTGCTGTTCGGGGATTGAGGCGTTTCACGGGTTCCTGCAGTCGGCCCAGGAAATTGAACTGACCATGATACTTGCCGACATAGGCCAGCTTGTGCCCCTGTTCCTGGTAGTTTCTGACCTGCTGACTGATCTGCCTCAGGTCATAGGCATTCCCGGCTGCGTTCATAAGGGCAGGCTGCACACAGAGCAGGATGAGCACTGCTGCACTGGCAATCTTGATAATGCCTCCGGGAAGGTACCGCGCCGGCAACAGGACAGCCACCATCCCCAGGGCCAGCAACAGGATACCCCACAAGGGGGAGATTTCCCGGATCCACCAGGCAGCATCCTCTGGCGCAAGCAAGGGCAGCCCCAGCAGCATGCCCCCGGCTAGCAGCAACATCAACACACCTAGGTCGAGGCGTTTCCCGTCTTGTTGCCGGAATTCCCGCAGCAGCCAGGCAATGAGCAGGGACAGGGCTGGCAGTAGGGGCAGCAAATACTTGATCTGCTTGCCGCTCACCAGGCTGAACAGGATCAGCGTAGACAGTATCCAGCACAAAAGAAAACGCAGCCCCATGTCCTCCCGGTAAAGGCGCAGGCGCCCGACGGATTTCCACAGCACAGGCCACAAGGACCAGGGAAGCAGCAGCACCGGCAACATGGGCAGATACCACCACCAGGGCTGCCGGTGGGCAAAGGAGTTGACCACACGGTTGGCGGTCTGCCCCCAGAAAATGGCATTCCTGTATTCCTCTCCACCCTCCAGGGCCGCCGGAACCGCCCAGGCGAGCACCATGACGGCACCACCGAGCACGCAAAGGAACAGGGCGCCGTACCACCTTCCCCAGCTTTCCCGCTTTTCGATAACCCAGAGGGGAGCAAGCAGGGCAACGGGGAGCAGGTGCAAGAGGATTACCGGTCCCTTGGCCAACAGCCCCAGGCCCATGGCCAGAGTCAGCAACCACCAGCCTGAAACCCTGCCCCCACCGGCATCCAGCAGTCCCAGCATTCCCAGCAGGGTGCAGAACACCAGCAGCATGTCGAACTGCACCAGGGTAGAGAAGATGAGCCACACGAAACTGCCGAAAAGCACCCAGGGCACCCGGGAGGCAATCTGCCCCTCCCCTGGCCACAGGCGCCTGGCCAGCAGCTGCACCAGGTACAGGCAGGCCAGGGACAGAAGGGGCGCGATAAGCCGTGGCCAGGTCTCATTGACGCCGAACAGCCACCAACCGGCATGCATGAGCCAAAACAGCAGGGGCGGCTTGTGGGCATAGGCCTCACCATTGAGATGAGGCACCAGAAAATCGCCGTTGCGCCACATCTCCCAGGCCACGCTCAGGTAACGGGTCTCATCCACGGGAATCAGGGGGCGCAGCCAAAGGGCGCTAACCAGCAGGATCAGCCAGTAGAACAGCAGCAATCCCCAGCGGGTGCCCACATCGCCAGGCATATTCCCGTTTGGACTCACGATACCACGCTCTCCTCTTCCACAAGGCTGCTCACCAGCTTCTCATTGCGATGGCGGCGCAGTAAATACATGCCCAGCAAACCGGAAATGATGAACAGCAAAGCCCCCAGGCCCATACGCAGCGTCGGGTCCACGCTGATGCCGCTGCCTACCAGGGCAAATACCACATTCTGCGGCAGGTAGCCAATGGCGGATCCCAGCAAAAATGGCATCACGGGAATGCGCGAGATGCCCGCAGCCAGGTTTACCAGCAGATTGCTGCCAACCGGGAACAGGCGGATCATCAGGGTCTTGGTAAAGGGATTGCGCTCGATGAAATCATCAATCCTGCGGATCTTGTCCGGGTAATGAGCGGCAATCATGTCAGCGCTGAACCAGCGCGCGTAATAGAAGGCCATGATACAGCCCAGGATACTGGCAATTTCCACCAGCAGCAGGCCGTGAAAAAAGCCGAAGCCGTAACCCGCCAGGATGGCCACGAACTGGCGCGACAGGCCCACGGCTATGAACAGGGTGCCCAGGGCCAGGAACAGGAGCTCCCCGTTGATGCCATGGTTACGAATGTGGACATCGATCCAGCGCTTGTCCAGCATGTCCCCAAGCATCCATGCCACCCCGGCAATCACAGCAATGAGCAGCAGGCCGCGAACAAGAAAATGCAGTTTCATGCAGGCACCCCGAACAGGGAAAAAACAGGTACAGCAGCATCCAGCGGATACGACACCAAAGCGCCTCAGAGCTCCGTGATCTCAGGGCGCTTGCCACGACGCTGCAGCCAGAGCACACCCAGCATGTCCACGATGCCAGTCCACAAACGGTTGTGCACGCCGTACTTGCTGACGCCTTTGTTGCGAGGGCGATGATTTACTTCCACGGACTGCACTTTCTTTCCGGTGCGCAGCACCAGGGCCGGCAGAAACCGATGCATATGATCGAAATAAGGAAGTTCGAGAAAGATTTCCCGGGAAAACAGTTTGAGGCCGCAGCCTGTGTCCGGCGTATCATCCTTGAGCACCCGGGCACGCACACCATTGGCCAGGCGGGACGAGAATTTCTTCAGCCGGCTGTCTTGGCGCTTCTTGCGCCAGCCCGCAATCATGCACAGATCCGAGTCCCTGTTCTCCTGCTGCACCAAGGTAAAGAGGGACATGATATCCGCCGGGTCGTTCTGACCGTCACCGTCCAGGGTGGCAATCCAGGGGGCCCGTGCGGCTTTCACCCCGGTGCGCACGGCGGTACTCTGCCCGCAGCTCACGGCATGACTGAGCACCCGCAGGCGTTCATCCTGCTCGCGCAGGGCTTTCAGGATTGCCAGGGTTTCATCCGTACTGCCGTCATTGACGTAGATGATTTCGAAGTCCAGCTGGTCATCCAGAGCCGCGTGAATTTCATCGATCAATGGCTTGAGGTTTTCCTGCTCGTTGAAAACCGGAACGACGACTGACAAATCCATGGAAATATTCGATCTCTTTGATGATCACCCGGCCCAAGGCTCGGCCAGGAAACAGTGACAGGGCCGGAAAAACACCCCGGCATCCTCTATCAGGAACAGCGCGCATTATACCTTATGTGAAGGCAAACTTTCGCGCGGTGCCCTTATCAGGATGTTGAAAAACTCCTTCCATGGACTTTTTCAACTACGGAAGCGGAAAACATGGTTTCCCGCTTTCTTCATTTTCAATGGCTTACAGCCATTGATGGGTGGCACATCCTTGTGCCACACACAGGCTGTCGAAAAACGGTGTTTTTCAACAGCCTGTTATGTCCCCGAAAGGCCGGGAAATGAAGCTATACTCTGATGACGACAAACCATCCTTCCATGAGGGGACAATCACATGAAACATGCGGGAAAACTTCTTTTCGGCTGCCTGCTGAGCCTGACCACCCAAGCGAGCCTGGCCCTGGAACTCAAGAGCCCGGACGTGAGCAACCAGGTGCGCATGAAGAAGCAGCAGGAATACAAAGGCTTCGGCTGTGACGGCGAAAATATCTCTCCCGCCCTGAAATGGAAAGATGTTCCATCCGGCACCAAGAGCTTCGCCCTCACCATCCACGACCCGGACGCCCCCACTGGCAGCGGGTGGTGGCACTGGGTAGTATTCAACATCCCCCGGGATACCCGAGAGCTGCCCGCCAACTCGGGCGACCTCTCTTCCGGCCTCATGCCGGAACAGGCCATTCAGTCGCGCACGGACTTCGGCAGTAGCGGCTACGGCGGCCCTTGTCCCCCGAAAGGGCACGGCATCCATCACTACCACATCACCCTGTATGCGCTGGACGTGGAAAAACTGCCTCTAACCAAAGATTCACCGGCGGCTCAGGTGGGTTTCTACATCAACCAGCACAAGCTGGCGGAAAGCACCATTACCGGGCTGTATTCGCGCAAGTAATCAGGAAACCGGCGCTTCCGGAGTGAAGAAGCGCCGGGCCACGCCCTTCCCCGCCCGGGCCGTGAGCAGGAATCCAATATAGATAGCCAACACTTCCCCCAGGTAGATCCACAGCACTTCCAGAGGTATGCCGCTTCCATTCAGATATCCCATGACTACCATGGCCAGGTGAATGACCACAATGGGCGTGGCATAGATCAGTCCCATGGCCATGGGCCGATAGCCGCCGCTGACCATCTCGAACAGAAACACGCTGAAAAAACCTGCGATAAGGGCGCCGATGAAAGCAATCAGTGCCAGCATGGCGGCCAGGACCAGTTTCGTTGGTTCGAATCCCATGGATTTGATCATGGGAGCCACGTAGAGATTCATGTAGGGCGTGGACGAGTAATAGAGCAGCACGCCCAGGGTCATCAGCAGCAGGCTCGCCAGTACGGGCAGCAACTTGTTCTTCATGATGCAGAATAATTTATGGCCGGTCCGGGGAAACCATCAGCGCTTCCCACAGGAGCTTCACCTGGTCTTCGGGCAAGGGCTGCAAATCCACGCCAGGCCCGGTAGTAACAATGACCTCCTCTTCCACGACAATGACTTCCGCCGCCGGTGCTGCTTCGGGAACCGCCTGCTGCTCAACAACCGGAGCCGGAGTTGAGGATGGTGAAAAATAGGACCAGATACGTTCCATGTCCATGCCCTTGAGTTCACCGAACTGCATCATCACGTACATGAGGGCGGCGATGGCCGCCAGCACCAGGGCAAGCGCCAGGTTGAGCCACCAAGTGGCGCTTTCATCTTCGGATGCCTGGGAAGGGCGGGAATCTGTCATGGGCTGGGTTGCAGGCATGGCCTCGTCGGCCGATACTTGCGCATTTTCGGAAGACATGGCTGCCGGTTTCACTGCAGTTTCCGCCTGCTCTGTCTTACCCTGATCCGATACCGGCCCTGACGCGGTTTTCTTTGCCACCTTCTTT
Source organism: Sedimenticola sp. (assembly GCA_027030425.1). Taxonomy (GTDB): domain Bacteria; phylum Pseudomonadota; class Gammaproteobacteria; order Chromatiales; family Chromatiaceae; genus Thiolapillus. The sequence continues at coordinate 33,068 of JALVEW010000053.1, read as the reverse complement.
TTTACGGCAGCTTTCTTTGTAGTCGCCTTTTTCTTCGCCACCTTTTTCTTCGTAACCTTCTTCGCCGTTGCCGTCTTTTTCTTCGCTACCTTCTTCTTGGTTTCCTTGGAGGCTGTCTTGTCCTTGTCTTCATCTGCCATGACGGGTACCTTCATGCAAGCTGGGGAATATCACCGAGTACGCTACAACAAAGGCAGGGCGAATACCAGTGCATCTTCCCTGCCCTGGGCCGCGGGATAATAGTCGAAACGCTGACCGATCTCGTTGAATCCCGCTGATTCATATAGCCGGCGGGCGCCGGTGTTGGACACCCTGACCTCGAGAAACAGCGTATCCGCGGCCTTTTCCCTGGCCCGCCGTATGACCTGCCGCAGCACCTCCCGTCCCAGGCCCCGGCCCTGGCGCTCGGGATGTACGCAGATGTTGAGTAAATGCGCTTCTCCGGCGCCCCAGGACATGACGCTGTAGGCACACAAGTCTCCCCGCTCTTCATAGACCCGGCACTCGTAGCCACCGATGGCCAGGCAATCTTCGAAAATCCCCCGGCTCCAGGGATGAGAATAGGCCATGCACTCGATGGCCAGAACGGCGGGCAGGTCATCCACCTGCATGGCGCGGGCTTCCAGCATCTTCAGTCCGTATGCAGCAGTCCGTGGAGCTTTTGCAAATCCTGCCATGCCTTGGCCTTTTCCTCGGGGCGGCGCAGCAGGTAGGCCGGATGATAGGTAACCAGCAGGGGAATGCGGTTTTCACCATAGGCATGCACCCGCCGGCGCAGCCGCCCCACGGCATCGTCCGTCTGCAGCAGGTTGTGGGCCGCCACCCCTCCCACGGCAAGAATCACCTGCGGACGCACCAGGGCCACCTGCTGATGGAGGAAATGGGCGCAGGCCGCCACTTCGTCCGGCGCGGGATTACGGTTGCCGGGTGGACGGCACTTGAGGATATTGGCAATGAATACCTGCCCCCGCTCCAGGCCAATGGCGCGCAGCATGGCATTGAGAAGCTGGCCGGCGCGGCCCACGAAAGGCTCTCCCTGACGATCCTCCTCGGCGCCCGGCGCTTCGCCGATGATCATCAGCCGGGCGCTGCGGTCACCTACACCGAACACCGTATGGGTGCGGCTGCGGTGCAGCTCACAAGCCTGGCAGCCTGCTACGGCGGCCTCCAGGGCATCCCAGGTGGATGCCGCTTCCACGGGCAGAGACTCTTTCAAAGCCGGCGCGAGGGCGGGAGCAGGCGGCGGGTTTTTCGCCGACGCTTCTTCTACTCCGGCATCATCTGCACTAACCCCCGTGCCCTCTCGACGCACCCAGGAAGTGATGCCCAGGGCGTCGAGATACTGCTGACGACAGCCGGCATCCATGGATTCAGACGTCTCCCACCTGGGGATGCTCCCTCTCCACCGGGGTCATCAGGCGGTTGGCGGCATTGATATAGGCCTTGGCCGAGGCGATGACGATATCGGTGTCGGCTCCCTGGCCGTTGACCAGCTTGTCGTCCTTTTCCAGGCGCACGGTGACCTCGCCCTGGGAGTCGGTCCCGCTGGTGATGTTGTTCACCGAATACAGGGTCAGCCTGGCCCCTGTCTGCAACAGGGATTCAATGGCCTGGAAGGCAGCGTCCACGGGGCCGGCGCCCGCGGAAGACACGGCTTTTTCTTCGCCATCCACGGAAATCACCACATCTGCCGTGGGAGTTTCGCCAGTCTCGCTGCACACTTTCAGAGAAACCAGCTTGATGCGCGGATCACGCAGTTCGTGTACGGACTCGGACACCACGGCCTGCAGGTCCTCATCGTAGATTTCGTGCTTCTTGTCCGCCAGGGCCTTGAATCGCTGGAAGGCGGCATTGAGCTTTTCCTCGGAGCTGAACTCTATACCCAGTTCCTTGAGACGGGTGCGGAAGGCGTTGCGCCCGGAATGTTTGCCCAGGACCATGCGGTTGTGGCTCCAGCCCACATCCTCGGCGCGCATGATTTCATAGGTCTCGCGATTCTTGAGTACCCCGTCCTGGTGGATGCCGGACTCGTGGGCAAAGGCATTGGCGCCCACGATGGCCTTGTTGGGCTGCACCGGAAAACCGGTGATGCTGGACACCAGCTTGGAGCAGGACACAATCTGGGTGGTATCCAGGGTGGTATTGCAGGGAAACACATCCTGGCGGGTGCGCACGGCCATGACCACTTCTTCCAGGGAAGCATTGCCAGCCCGCTCACCCAAGCCATTGATGGTGCATTCCACCTGGCGGGCGCCGTTGAGTACTGCAGACAGGGAGTTGGCCACCGCCAGGCCCAGGTCGTTGTGGCAGTGCACGGAGAACACGGCCTTGTCGGAGTTTGGCACCCGCTCCATGAGTTCACGAATCGTCTCGCCGAACTGGTGCGGCAGGTTGTAGCCCACCGTATCTGGAATGTTGATGGTGCTGGCGCCGGCATCGATGGCAGCTTCGACGATGCGGCACAAGAAGTCCATTTCCGAGCGCCCCGCGTCCTCGGCGGAAAATTCCACGTTGTCGGTGTAATTGCGCGCGCGTTTCACCGCCCACACTGCCTGCTCCACCACCTGGTCGGGCTCCATGCGCAGCTTCTGCTGCATATGGATGGGCGAGGTGGCGATGAAGGTGTGGATGCGCGCGGAGTTGGCGGGCTTGAGGGCTTCGCCGGCGCGGTCGATGTCTTTTTCCAGGGCGCGGGCCAGGCCGCAGATGGTGGATTCCTTCACGGTTTCGGCCACCGCTTTGACGGCATCGAAATCGCCTTCGCTGGCAATGGGGAATCCCGCCTCGATGACATCCACCCGCATCAGCTCCAGCTTCTTGGCGATGCGGATTTTTTCTTCACGGGTCATGGACGCGCCGGGACTCTGCTCACCGTCGCGCAAGGTGGTATCGAATATAATCAGTTTGTCACTGCTCATCAGGCAACTCCATCCCGTTGGTCAGGGATTGTATTCTGGATTTCTTCGGGTTGTCTTGCGTTGCTTCGGCCCTCGCCAGGGCGGGTGTGTCGTCTATGCCCATCAGGGCAGCAGCGGACCAACGGGCAGGAGCAGGCCCCGGTATGAAAATACCGGTTCACGCAGGTTGCGATGAAACTGGGCTTGCCGAATCATGGTCTGTTTTTTCCAAACACGGGTATGTGTTGACTATAACCTATGTGTTCACCCCGTGCCAAGGGTGTTTGCTCTGCCGGACATACCGTTCACATTCCTCTTTTTCCATGGGATAGCCAATGTGGAAGCCCTGCATGAGGCGACAACCCTGTTCCCGCAGGAAATCCATCTGCTCCCGGTTTTCAACGCCTTCGGCCACAACCCGCATGCCCAGCTCTCCAGCCATGCCAATTATGGCAGACACGATGCTCTCCGCGCTGCCATCCTGCCCAAGTTGAGCCACAAAACTGCGGTCGATCTTCAGGGAATCCACGTTCAGGTGGCGCAACTGCCCAAAAGAGGAGTAGCCGGTACCGAAATCATCCATGGCCAGGGCGTATCCCCTCTGCGAAAGCGCGTGTACGACCGGCAGGGTGCGCTCCGGATCCTCCATCAACATACTTTCCGTGATTTCCAGAATCAGGTTCACGGGCTCGATACCGTACTCATCCATGAGCCGATCCAGGATGGAGATCAGTCCCGGCCTTTCCAACTGGCGCATGGACAGGTTCATCGCCAGGGTATGCACCGGCAGTCCCGACCGCTTCCAGGCCTGCAACTGCCGGCACACCTCTTCAGTGACCCATTCCCCGATGGACAGGATCAGGCCGGATTCCTCCGCCAGGCCGATGAAATCCTCCGGCATCACCAAGCCATATTCAGGGTGCTGCCAGCGCAACAGGGCCTCAAACCAGAGAATCTTGCCATCCTCCACATCCACAACAGGCTGATAGCGCAGGCACATCTGCCCTCTTTCAATGGCCACCCGCAGTTCGCTTTCCATACGGCTGCGCTTTTCCGCGATTTCGTTCATGCGGGCATGGTAGTACTCAAAGCGATTGCGCCCCTTATCCTTGGCATGGTACATGGCGATATCCGCATTCCTGATGAGGTAATCAATATTGCTGCCGTCCTGGGGAAAAGCAGTTATGCCAATACTCACCGAGACATAGAATTCCATGCTTTCGATATGGAAAGGGCGGGATATGACCTTCACGAACTTTTCGGCCATGAGGCTGGCGGTCTGCAGAAGCTCTTCCTCGGTGGAAAAATCGGAAAGCAGAACGATAAACTCATCTCCGCCGGTACGGGCTACAGTGTCCGAAGCACGCACGCAATCTTGCAGACGCTGAGCAACCTCCTTGAGCAGCACGTCGCCGCCGGCATGCCCGATACTGTCATTCACATGCTTGAAACGATCCAGGTCCAGGAACAGGAGCGCGACATACTGGTTGTTGCGCGCAGCATGAGCGATGGCCTGCTCCAGGCGGTCATGAAACAACAGACGGTTGGGCAGTCCGGTCAAGGTATCGTAGTGCGCCAAGCGATAAATGTTCTCCTCGGCATTCCTGCGTTCCAGTTCGCCACTGATGCGGTCGGCAAACACGTACAACACCGAGCGGCTCCACTCAGGGAAACGCATCGGCCTGGTATCCATGACGGAAATGATGCCGATGACCTCATCGGCGGCATTCTTCAGCACCGTGCCAAAATAACTTTCCACTCCCCAGTCCCTCAGGGTGGCATCGTCAGGGTAGCGATCCAGCAGGTTCTCTTCGACGATATCCAGCGATCCCTGCAACACGTCCTTGCAGGGCGTCCCCTTCAGTTCGTAAATGCCGCCCGCACTCACTTCCCGGCCATCCCACAGAGCCAGGACCCGCATGGATTCACGGCTGTCGTCTGCATACACGGCGTAAAAGGCATACTTTACGCCGTAGGCCTGGGCAAGGTGGCGCATGGTATCTCCGAGCATGTCTTCCTTGCCCCTGCCGTAGCTGATGGATGAAGCCAGGGCATAGATGGCTTCTTCCACCCGCTTTCTGCCAGTCATATCCACGCCGATGGACAGCAGCTCCGGTTCGCCGTTCTGCCCCTCGGAGATGTATGCATTTCGCCAGGCTATCCACACCCGGCGCCCATCCCTGGTGATGTTCTCGTTCTCGTTGTTCTTGAATTCATCCGGATTGCGCTGGATGTCATCAATCATGGCGGCCAGGTCAACGCCTTCCGCATCCTTTTCGGCCACGATGGTGCCCAACACCGGCTTGCCCACAAGTTCATGCTTGCTGTAGCCAAACAGTTCCTCACCGAACCTGTTGATGGAAACAATCCGCCCCTGCCTGTCCCAGCGAAGAAAAATGCTGTTGGCCTCTTCCACCAGCTTCCGATAGAGCCGGGCTTTCTGCACACCACTGCGCTGTACGGAGAGAATGAGCGGGTACCACTGCCTCACACCGTTGAACACGAACAGCATGCACAACACGTAGAACAGGGTCTTGACGATAAGGTTGGTTTCCGTGGGGCCGGTAACCAAAAAATAAGACAGGCCATCGAAATCGCGGCTGAGATTCAGCAGCAGGCCGGCATTTGCACAATACATGCCGGCAATCACGCTGCGCCAGCTTCTCTGGAATTCCCTGGAAATATCCCCGCGTTTTCTGATCAGCAACGCGGTGCACACAACTGCCACCACGACGAGAACAGAATCAGCAGCCAGACTGATGTTCATCAGGCTTCAACCTCTTCCCTGTTCTGCTGCCCAACTCCCGATACAGGACTGCAACGCATCATGGCCGCCGTATCAGCCCCCGCAATACGCGCCGGCCTACCCTGTTTCCAGATCCAGGCAGTGGAAATATCACTTTTCCTGTTTTTGTACAATGGTCCGCGCCATACCAACCGGGCCGGACAGCGCGTAGATGGCGAACACCAGGAACAGAATCAGCGGGGGCTCCATGAGAATGATGGCGAACACCAATGCGATCCCCACCAGGGCAACAAATGGCACTTTCCCCTTGAGATCGATGTGTTTGAAACTGTTGTACTTGATATTGCTCACCATCAACAGGCCACATACTCCCGTGATTATCCCTCCGATGATGGCCATGTGCGGCGCCGTCATGCCGTTGTCCACGGCCACCCAAACACTGGCAGCGACGATGGCGGCTGCGGAAGGGCTGGGCAATCCCTGAAAATAGTTGCTGTCCGCAACATCCAGCTTGGAATTGAACCGGGCCAGGCGCAGGGCCGCACCCGCTGTATAAATGAAGGCAGCCAGCCAGCCGGGCTTCCCCAGGGAATGCAGCGCCCATTCATACATGACCAGCGCCGGAGCCAGACCAAAGGCCACCATATCGGAAAGACTGTCATATTCTGCTCCGAACGCCGTCTGGGTATTGGTCAGGCGGGCAACCCGCCCATCCAGTCCATCGAGAATCATGGCGATGAATATGGCAATGGCCGCCTTTTCGAATTGCGAGTTCATGGCGGCCAGCACGGCATAGAAACCGGAAAACAGCGCAGCGGTGGTGAACAGGTTGGGCAGCAGATAGATACCCCTTCCCCGCTTCTGGGCATGTGCTTCCAAGTCCACGACATCTTCTTTATGTGCGTCCATGGCGCAAGTATAGCCTCTGGATTACAGAACCCCAATATGATTCGGAATCCACAGTTCCCGCCACCAGCATGGGAGCCAACACCGGACATGGGAAGCCAACCCAGCAACGCCACAGGATCATTTCCATGTGTTATGCTTTTACGGCATACAACACTACCAATAAGCAGCCTTGGATTTCTCCACCTAACCCTTTGATTTAATGATGAACTTTTCGTTCACCCACATCAGCTTCACGTGCTGCAACCATGAAGCCGGAACACCGGCGGACAATCTGGCCTACTCTTTATGAATCGGATTCTCTGCTACTTTTCGGGGCACCCTGTTGTTGGTCTGGGCATCATTCTGCTGCTGTCCATCATCGCCGCTTCCCAGGTGAACAAGGTGGAGGTGCGCATTTCAGCGGATGAAATGCTGGTGCAGAACAACGAGGCACAGGAATTCTACCGCGAAGTGCGGGCCGTCTTTGGCGAAGAACAGGTCAGCCTGCTGTACCTGGAGTCCGAAGACCTCCTTGCCAGAGACAAACTCGAAGCCCTGCAAAAAGCATTGGACCGTATCGGGAAACTGCCTTTTGTGAGTAAGGTGGAAAGCCTGTTTACTGTTCCCTGGGTGAAGACGGTTGACGGCTACCTGGACAAGAAGCCCTACTTGCAGAAACTTCCCGCTACCCCGGAAGAATCCAGACACATCCTGGAAGAGGCGCGCAAGAACCCCTTCCTGCGCAATGTTCTGCTTTCCCCGGACCGGAATGTGATGGCCGTCGCCATCCTGATGAAAAAACCGGACACAGCAGCGCCTCGCTGGAACGATGAAGACATTACCCATGAACTGGACACCATAGCCCGGGAACTGCGGCCCTGGTACCAGACCAGTTTTTCCATCGGCTTTCCCCAAGTGCGGACGGAAATCGCCGAGCGTATTCGCCTGGAGCAGACCAGTCTGTTCCCTCTCGCCGTAGCAGCCCTGCTCATCGCCCTTTTCCTGCTGCTGCGCCAGGTGATCGATATCCTATTGCCCATCCTGACCGCGGGTTTCAGCATACTGTGGACCCTGGGTTTCATGGGCGCGGCGGACATTCCCATCAACGTGGTCACGTCCATCATTCCCATCCTGCTCATCATCGTGGGTTCCACCGAGGACATCCACCTCCTCGCCGAGTTCCGTCACGGCCAGAAAGCGGGCCTTGACACCACCGCTGCCCTGAAACACATGTCTCGACGCATGGGCGGTATCGTGCTGCTGACTTTCATTACCACTTACCTGGGCTTCCTGTCCGTGGGACTCAGCCGTATCGAGGCCCTGTGGCAGTTCGGCCTGGTGGCTTCCACGGGCCTGGCCCTGAACTTCATCGCCACCATCATCCTCATTCCCTCCGTGCTCGCCCTGGCAGGAAAGTGGCAGCTGGACGGCAAGGCGCGTATCTACAGCGGCAAGACCCGCCTGCTGGCCAAGCGTTACTGGGAGTGGCTTTGGCGTCACCGCCGTGCGGTCATCTTCTTCTTTCTCGGCTGGACCTTGGTGGCCATCATCGGCATCCCGCGCATCCACATCAACCACAATGCCATCGACAGCCTGGGCAGGGATTCCGAGGTAAGGCAGAAAATCGAGCTGGTCAACCAGAACCTGGCGGGACTGGAATCCCTCTCCATCATCGTGGAATCCGGAATCGAGGATACTTTCCTGAAGGTCCGCTACCTGGAAGAACTGGAAGAAATACAGAAATACATACGGGAAAAAGGGTGGTCCGACTCCACCACATCCTTCGCAGATTACCTTTCCCTGCTTAACGGCGCCTTTCAGGAGCTGGATGATCCCCTGATGCCGGAATCGGACGATATCATCACCGAGCTGATGATCTTCCTCAATCACAAGGATGTGGCGGCCTACATTTCCGATGACTATAGCCGGGCCCGTATCCTGGTGCGTCACAGCATCGAGTCCAGTGAACAACTGCAGGCCACTCTGAAAGACCTGCAGACTTTCATCGACCACAACCTGGACGCCGGCCTGCGCGCCCATATCACCGGCGACTCCGTACTTACCCTGTCCGCCACCAACGCCATGATCTCCGGCCAGCTGCAGTCCATCGCCATCCTGCTGGTAATCATCGTGCTCATCATCGGCCTGCTTTTCACCGAACTGAAGGTCGGCCTGCTCGCCGCCCTGCCCAACTTCTTCCCGGTCATCGTCATGTTCGGCTTCATGGGCTACATGGGGATACCCCTCAACATCGGCACCACCATGGCCGCCGCCATCGCCATCGGTATCGCCGTGGACGACACCCTGCATTTCATGCTGCGCTACAACCGCGAACTGAAAGCCAGGAAGAGTCACAACAGCGCCATGGAACACACCATCTATGGCGAGGCCCTGCCCGTGGTGTCAACATCCATCGCCTTGATCACCGGCTTCCTGGTCTTTACCCAGGCCAGCTTCGAGCCCATCATGCAGTTTGGCGCTCTGGGCGCCCTGGTCATCGCCACGGCCCTGATAGCCGATTTCATCATCACCCCCCTGGCGGTTTCCTCCTTGCGCCTGGTTACCATCTGGGACGTACTCTCCCTGCGTCTACGCAAGAAAGTGCTGGAAAAAAGCCCCCTGTTCAAGAATCTCAAGCCCTGGCAAATACGCCAGTTCATTCTTTCCGGGCGCATGGTGGAATACAACAAGGGCGACTTTGTCTTCCGTCGTGGACAGGTGAGCACCGAGCTCTATGTGCTGCTCACTGGTCAGGTGGAGGTCTGTCTTCCCGGCGTGGGAGATCAAAACTGCAACATGCTGGAGCGTTTCACCCCCGGTGATGTATTCGGTGATGTCGCCCTGTTCGCCAACATCCCAAGAAAAACCGATGCCATCGTCAGGGAACACAGCACTGTGCTGGTGCTGACGCGAGAAGGCATAGAGCGCACCATGCGTCACCGGCCGCTGATTTCCGCCAGGATATTCGCCAATCTGACAGCGGACCTCAGCCGTCGCATGATCAAGCTGATCAGCAAGCAGGAAATGAAAGCCAGAAACCAGAACAAAAAAGGAGGAGGGAAACCATGAGCAGAATCATTCCTTTCGTTACCCTTTGCATACTGTTGCTCATCCCACTGTCCGGTTTCACCGCCGACGGGAAAGCGCCTTATTTCAGCGCCCCCTATACGGGGGAAAAAGTCCAGGAATACGAGATCGAGCTGCCTGTGTCCCGCTATGAAAAGGAGCGCTTCAGGATACCCGCCGACTGTGGCAAGCTGAACAGCCGGCTCCTGGAAGGCAGCGGCCACTGGGGAAACCGGGTCGAGAGGCGTCTGTGGATGAAAGCAGACGACGACTGCCGCTACTTGAATTTCCTGAAGAAATACTCCAGGAAAGCCTCCCGTGATTTTGTCAGCAACTACGACTTCTACAACGCCAGTATCAGCGACCTGCCGTTGCGGCCCGGCTGTGATCTCGACCTGTTGCTGCGCAATCCCGCAGCCTGCCCGCCCCCCATGCCAGGCATGCCCAATTTTTCCATGTTCATGAGCAGCATGCCCATGCAGCAGTCAAGGGAAGAAGATCTCAGGGACTGCCGCTTCGAGAACGGCCTGTTCCGCGGTTACATCTATCACACGGGTATGGGCCTGCGCTGCATACGTGACCCCAAGGCTCCCGGATACCGCATCCTGTCCGTCGATTTTGCCGACGTGAATGGCGACGACTGCCAGGATGCCGTACTGCGCCTTGTTCCCGTGGGACGCGGAGCCCGGCCTTCCCTTCTGATTCTTCCTCTCACCCGGTGCGGCAAGGACGAAAAATTCTTCCTGCCTCCCGGGAGCGACTACCCAAGATTCGGCCCCGCCCCGGAATAACCACCGCCTGAGTCCAAACACAAAAAAAGCCGGCATGACGCCGGCTTTTTGTACTTGTGGAACAACAGATCAGTTCTTGCTCTTGTCCACGATTTTCTTGATCCAGGGCATCATGGAACGCAGCTGAGCGCCCACTTCCTCAATGGGATGTTCTTCATTGAGACGGCGGTAGGCCGTCATGGAAGGATAGTTGGTCTGACCTTCCAGGATGAACTGCTTGGCGTATTCACCGGTCTGGATGTTATGCAGGGCTTCCTTCATGGCTTTGCGGCTTTCCTCGTTGATGACCTTGGGGCCGGTCACGTACTCGCCGTACTCCGCGTTGTTGGAAATGGAGTAGTTCATGTTGGCGATACCGCCTTCATACATGAGATCGACAATCAGCTTGAGCTCGTGCAGGCACTCGAAGTAGGCCATTTCCGGAGCATAGCCCGCTTCCACCAGGGTTTCAAAACCGGCCTTGACCAGTTCCACGGCGCCGCCGCAGAGCACCGCCTGCTCACCAAACAAATCCGTCTCGGTCTCATCCTTGAAGGTGGTTTCGATGATGCCGGTGCGTCCGCCACCAATTGCGGAAGCATAGGAAAGGGCAATAGCCCTGGCCTGGCCGGTGGCGTCCTGATAGACAGCGACCAGATCGGGAATGCCGCCTCCCTTGACGAACTCGCTGCGCACCGTGTGGCCGGGTGCCTTGGGTGCAATCATGATGACGTCCAGGTCTTCCCGGGGCACGATCTGGTTGTAGTGGATGGCAAAGCCATGAGCAAATGCCAAGGCAGCGCCTTCCTTGATATTGGGCTCGATCACCGCCCTGTAGAGCGCGGCCTGATGCTCATCAGGCGCCAGCACCATGACCACATCCGCGCCTTTTACGGCCTCATCGATGGGCTTTACTGTCAGGCCCGCACTTTCCGCCTTGGCCGCGGAAGCAGAACCGGAACGCAGGCCGACAACCACGTCCACGCCGGAATCCTTGAGGTTGTTGGCATGGGCATGGCCCTGGGAACCATAGCCGATGATGGTGACTTTCTTGTTCTGGATCAGGGAAATGTCGCAGTCCTGGTCGTAACAGATGTTGATGCTCATGTGATTACCTGTTGATTTGTCTGATAGTTGAATAATCGAATTTATGTTGAATGATGGCAAGCCATTGAACAACCGGGCTTCGGCAGCAGGGCAGCCCCCACAAGCTTACGGGGACGTATTCACGGCGTCCCGGATGTTCGCCAACCTGCCATCTCCCCTCGGCTCAGGATACTGACGCATATACCTGTCAGTTTCCCTTACAGCCCCAATCCCTTGGCGCCACGGGAGATGCCCAGAGGACCGGAACGCACGACTTCCATGATCAGGTCATCATTCACCGCGGTGAGGAAAGCATCCAGCTTTTCACCGGCGCCCGTCAGCTCGATGGTGTAGCTGCTGTCAGTAACGTCGATGATGTTGGCACGGAAGATATCGGCCATGCGCTTCATTTCCTCGCGCGCACCCTTTTCCGCCTTGACCTTCACCATCATCAGTTCGCGCTCGATATGGGGGCCGTCGGACAGATCCAGCAGTTTCACCACGTCCACCAGTTTGTTCAGCTGCTTGATGATCTGTTCGATGATCATCTCGTCACCATAGGTGACCAGCGTCATGCGTGACAGAGTTTCATCCTGGGTGGGCGCCACGGTAAGGGACTCAATATTGTAACCCCGGGCGGCAAACAGTCCGGAAACCCGTGCCAGGGCGCCCGCTTCGTTTTCAATCAGTACGGAAATGATATGTCTCATCAGGCCAGCTCCCGTTCTGCGGACAGGTGGGGCGACATGTGCATCTCGTGATGTCCCTTGCCTGCCTCGATCATGGGATAAACATTTTCTTCCGGGTCGATAATGACGTTCATGAACACCAGCCGGTTCTTCATGCCAAAGGCTTCCTTGTAGGCCGCTTCCAGATCACCGGGGTTCTCGATGGTCATGCCCACGTGGCCATATGTCTCCGCCAGCTTGGCAAAGTCCGGCAGTGCGTCCACGTAGGAATGGGAATAGCGCTTGTCGTAGAAGAATTCCTGCCACTGGCGCACCATGCCCATGTAACCGTTGTTCAGCAGAATGATCTTCAGCGGAAGGTCATACTGGGAACAGGTAGCCAGCTCCTGGATGCACATCTGGATGCTGGCCTCGCCGGTGACGCAGGCCACGGTAGCCTTGGGAAAAGCCTGCTGCACCCCCATGGCCGCCGGCAGGCCGAAGCCCATGGTGCCCAGGCCGCCGGAATTGATCCAGCGGCGCGGCTTTTCAAAAGGATAGAACTGGGCGGCAAACATCTGGTGCTGACCCACGTCGGAGGTCAGGTAGAAATTACGCCGCTTGGTTACTTTGTGCAGGGTTTCGATGGCGAACTGGGGCTTGATGACCTTGTCCGAATTGACGTATTTCAAACAGTTCACATCACGCCAGGTCTCGATTCTCGCCCACCACTCCTTGAGCGCCGCCTTGTCCGGGCCGCTCTTGCGCTCCTTGAGGAACTTCAGCATGTCCCTGAGCACGGGCTTGACCTGCCCCACGATGGGCACGTCCACGCGCACGTTCTTGGAAATGGATGCGGGATCCACGTCCACGTGAATGATTCTGGCATTGGGGCAGAACTGGGCCAACTTGCCGGTGACCCGGTCATCGAAACGCGCGCCAATGGCAATGATCAGGTCCGCCTCATGCATGGCCATGTTGGCTTCGTAGGTACCGTGCATGCCCAGCATGCCAAGGAAATGAGAGTCGGAAGCGGCAACGGAGCCCAGCCCCATGAGGGTGTTGGTCACGGGAAAATCCGTGTGCGCCACGAGCTTGCGCAACTCGTCGGATGCCTCGCCAAGCACCACGCCGCCACCGGTATAGATGACCGGCCGGCGCGCCTTGACCATCAGTTCCACGGCCTTGCGCACCTGCCGGGCGTTACCCTTCTCCACGGGCTTGTAGGAGCGCATGCTCACCTTCTTCGGGTACTCGAAGGGAATCCTGATATTGGGGTCGGTGACGTCCTTGGGAATATCCACCAGCACGGGGCCGGGGCGGCCGGTGCGGGCGATGTAGAACGCCTTGGCCATGGTTTCGGCAATGTCCTCGACCCGCTTGATGAGAAAATTGTGCTTGACGCAGGGGCGGGTAATGCCGGTGATGTCCACTTCCTGGAAAGCATCACTGCCGATGAAGGGCGTGGGCACCTGGCCGGTGAGCACCACCATGGGAATGGAATCCATGTACGCCGTGGCGATGCCGGTCACCGCATTGGTGGCGCCGGGCCCGGACGTCACCAGGGCCACGCCGACGTTGCCGGTAGCCCGGGCATAGCCGTCGGCGGCATGAGTGGCCGCCTGTTCGTGGCGTACCAGGATATGCTGCACGGCCTTTTCCTGGAACAGTGCATCGTAGATATGCAGCACAGCGCCGCCCGGGTAGCCCCAGACGTACTCAACCCCTTCTTCTTTCAGTGCCTGGACGACAATTTCAGCGCCAGTCAATTCCACCGCGATAACCTCCAAAATTACCCAATCCGGTCTTGTCTGAAGCGACAAAATCCAAACATTGTAAAATACTGATATTCACCTTGCAGGTCAATGAAAAACTACCCTGTTCACTCCATTGACATGCCCTGCCATGATGCAGCAGGGAAGAAGCGTGTAGAATTGGCTGCATATCCCCACGACCGGCACCGACACAGATGAACTTCAGATTACACAGAATTCTGTTCCTGGCGCTCATCCTGGCGTCCCTGGACAGCCAGGCCAGCAACTGGCAATGGTTGCACAACTCAAGCCTGGGCGACCTCGATGAAGCCGACTGGGCGGCAATGTCACAGACCCTGAAGGACGCTCTCGATACGGCGGCAGACGGAGAAACCCGCCACTGGCGCAACCAGGAATCAGGCCGCCAGGGCGACGTGGTTATCCTGAACACCCTCCATGACTCGGAAATACCCTGCCGGCAGGTGCGCTTCTCCCCGGACGGGAATGCCGGCAGGGACGGCAGGCCCCTGACCTTCTGCAAGGAGCCCGGCAAAGGCTGGCGGGTTCGCAGCCAATAAATTAAATGCCATGCTGGACAAGCTTTCAAAAATCCTGGGCAAAGCCATCATCTGGGCGTTCTCCGGCGCTCTGTTTGGCGGCTTCTTTGCCGGCATGCTCAACTTTCTTCTCATCGAGGGCGTTTCTCCCTGGCTGGCGCTGATTCTCGCCTGCGGCCTCTCGGGAATGGTGATATCCGCCTTCTTCGGCAGCATGCTCGTTGCCCTGGGAGGCACGCTTACAGGGATACTGACGGCCATTTCCTACCAGATACTCTTTGCCAGCTACCACCAACCCCTTCTGCTGCTCGGCATCGCCCTGGTACTGGGCTTCATCGCCGGAGGCTTTTTCACCAAGCGGGAGATTCGCGATTCACAACCCCTGGCCCAGACCGGCACGGGATTGATGGCAGGACTGGCGTCCGGCCCCGTGCTCTACCTTGTGGTCAGCAGCACCTCGCTCATGGGTAACCACTGGGCGGTCGCTGCCATTGCCGTGTCCCTCGTGGGATTGTGCTATGTGTTCCTGATCAAGCATCGGCTGGCGCTGCTGGGCAGCGCGCTGGCACTGAAAATGGGCGGCCCTCTGGTCTGTGGACTCATTGCCGTGGCCGTGGCATCGGTATTCTGGATCATAGGAGAAAGCTATCTCACCATACCCGAACTGGGCCAGATCAGCCGCTACCAGGGCGTCCTGGACGCAGCTCCCCTGGGGTTGCTTGGGGGAGTTATTGGCGGCGCATTCGGTGGTGCCATGCTGGAAATACTGGGCATCCGGCTGGAGGAACACATCAATTGAATCGTGGTTCCACCATGAATACCCCCTGCACCAAGTCCCCCCGCGGGATTGCCGGGCGAATCTTTTTCCGGGCTGCCGATTCCGCCGTAATCCATCCAACAGCTGCTACTTCGGCGGCATGGGCGGCCCTTCTCCTGCTGCTGGGAGGATGTTGTAGTCCTGCAAGGGAAAGCAGTCCGGAAATCACTCACACACCTGCACCACCGGACAGCAGTCAACAGCAGGAAGCCATCGAAGCCCGGAACCGCGAACTGCAGGAGCAGCTGCGCCAGTCACGGGTCAGAAACAAGGTTCAAAGAAAGCAGCTTCTCGAACTCCGATTGCAACTGGCGGAAAAGGATTCGAAAAACCATCAGTTGCAACAGTCACTGGAGCAAGCCATCCAGGAGGTGGTGCGCACCAAGGCCCGGGTTCGCAATCACTACAGCAAGGCGGGTACAGTGACCGACCTGGCCGAGCTAAAGGTGGAGCTGGAATCGGCAGAGGAACACGACCTGGAACCCATGTACCAGGAAAGGCTTCTACGCGCCCGGCACTATCTGGACATGGCGGACCAGGCACTGGCCACAGGCAACTACGAGGGCGCCCGTTACCTGGCAAACCGGGCCAGGCTCGCCCTGGGGCAGCTCAAATCCCTGCGGTCCGGCGATGGCAGCCATCACTCTGCCTTCCCGGTTCCGGTGGTTATGGAAACGCGCATCATGGGCAACGTGCGCAGAAGCCCCGGACTGAAGGCAGAAATCCTGTCCACTCTTCCGGCAGGAACCAGGGTATCCGTCACCGACCGGCAGGGCCTATGGGTGAAAATCAGGGGATTGGACGGAAAGCCTGGTTGGGTGCATTTCAGCCTGCTGAAGGTTCTTCCTGTCGAGGAAATCCCCCCACGCGGGCCGCAGAATCATACCGATTCATGAATCACGCCTGGAGACCCCGGCCAGCTCAGCCCTGTTCCGGCCATTCTGCTTGGCAAGATACATGGCTTTGTCTGCCCGGTCGATAAGGCCATCCGCACTTTTGTCTTCCTGTTCTGCTTCGGCAATTCCAATGCTCACTGTTATATGTGTCGGGTTTCCCTGGATATCGATTCCCAAGGCAGCAATCTCCGTACGAAGCCGCTCGGCTACCACCAGGGCGGATTCCCCATCCGTTTCATCCAGAAGGGCGATGAATTCCTCGCCACCATAGCGTCCGATAACATCCACCTCGCGCATCTGCTCCCGGAGCATGGAAGCCAGGTGGCGCAGTACCTCATCCCCCGCCACATGGCCGTATTTGTCATTGATGGACTTGAAATGGTCGACATCGATCATCAGCAGGGAAAACACCCGTGAATAGCGCTGATAGCGCTTAAGCATTCCGGACAGTGCGTCCAGGATGGCAGCCCGGTTGGGAAGGCCGGTCAGGAAATCCGTGGTGGACAGTTTCTCCAGGCGCTCCCGGCTGTAGCGAAGTTGGCCAACCATGTCATTGAATACAGTGGAAGCAAACCCCAACTCATCCTTACGCCGCACCCTGATGGACACATCCAGGTTTCCCTTGGCCACTTCACGAGCCGCAGCGGTCAATTCTCCGAGAGGAGCAATAATCTCCCTGGCCAACAGCCAGGCAATGCCCCCTATCATGGCAACTATCCCCGCCACCACAAGAACAGCCATGTTCCGGGTGCGCTCGATATGCGCAAACAGATAATCCCGGGGCTTTTCCATAAGTACTGCCCAGGATGAGCCGCTTACAGGCAGCAGCAGCCCTACCACATCCTTTCCCTGGCTGTTTCGGTAACGAATCAGATCCCGGACATCATTCCGCGGAAAAGGAACACGCCACTTTCTACCAGTTTCGTCTTCACTGCCACCTGCGGCATCCAGCACCACCATTCCCCTGGCATCAACCAGCATCAGGCGTGTTCCCGAGCCCCTGTTCTCACTTTCGGAAAGCAGGGAATACAAGGTCTTCTCCAGCTCCAGAGGCTGCACTTCCACCGCCAGCACTCCCAGCATGCCATCATTCGCCGAGGCGACGGGCACGCCCAGCATCAGCGCCGGCTGTCCATCACTTCCCTCACGGTGGAAGTCACCCAGGACCGCACGCTTCTCACCCAGCTGGGCCAGCCAGTCCGGGGGAAGAAGCGCCCCAGGCTCGTCCAGGGGTTCATGCACGATGAGCTGCCCGTCATTGTCGAACACCAGTAACTTTCGATAATAGCTGTACTGGTCACGCACCAGCGACAGGTAGCTGCCCAGGCTGTTCACCACCTCCTCCGACCTGACGTCTTCGGCCGCCCGGGGCTGACGATAGCTTTCCAGGGCTTCCGACAACAGGTAGGAACCAGAAAACACACGAAGCTCAAACAGTTGCTCCTTCAGCCAGAGCAGAATCTCTCTCTCAGCCTGGGAGGCAACCGCTTTCATTTCACGCGCCGTGTTGTCCAGCAGAGCCTGCCGGGACTGCTGAAAATACATCCACCCAAGCACGAGTGAAGGCAGCAGCGTTGCCAGAATGGCGAACACCAGTATCCGGTTTCGAATGCCTGTCAACATCATGGCAGGGTAGCGCTTCCATGTACGGAACACAAAGCCCACGGCAACTGTTCTTCTACCGACAGCCAGAATACTAGCTTGACGAAGTGCGAGACAACCGCTTTTCTTCTACACTGCCCTCATCCAACGCTGGCCGCCAAGTGCCTGACGGAACACGCACGGTAACGGCCAGACCACCTTCCGTACGGTTCGCCGCACTGACCTGGAAACCGTGAAGCTCAGCCACACGCCGCACAATGGAAAGCCCCAAGCCGCTGCCTTCCACTTTCTGCTTGGCGAGCTGACTTCGGTAGAAACGTTCAAACAGATGCGGTAACTCACCCGCATCCACGCCCGGGCCGTCATCCAGTATATCGATGAGCAGGGTATCCTCATGAATCCGCGTGTGAATTTCAGCCTCCTGGTGACCATATTTCACAGCATTACCAATCAGGTTGCGGAACATCAGGCGGAGCAATTCCTCATCACCAGCAATACAGGCTTCATCATCCGCCAGATAGGCCACATGCATGCCTTTATCTGATGCCAAGGGAAACAGTTCACCAACGACATCCCTCATCAGCTCACGCAGTGACACACGACCCGAGGGATCTGCCTGCACCAGGCTGTCCAGCCGCGACAGGTGCAGCAGCTGGGAAAGCAGATCCGCCATGCGCACGGCGCTCTTGTCCAGCAGCTCACTGGCCTGGTGGACTTCCGCAAGATTCCCGGACTTGGACATGATGCGCGCCACGTTACGCACCACGGCCAGGGGACTGCGCAGTTCATGCGCGGCATCGGCAGTGAAGCTGCGTTCACTCTCCAGGGTGATACGCAGGCGGTCCAGCAATTCATTGATGGACTTGACCAGGGGGACGATTTCACCGGGCACCTGCTCCAGCTCCACCGGCTGCAGGTTGTCCGGCTTGCGGCTGGCGATCTGCTCACTCAGGCGGGACAGGGGCCGCAATCCCCGCCGAATGCCCAGCCAGAGGACAAAGACAATCACAGGAATGGCGATAAGCTGCTTTTCCATCAGTTTCCAGCCAATCTCCCTTACCAGGTAGGCTCTCAGGTCATCCCGCTGGGCGACATGAAGATGCAGGCCCTCCTGACGGACCTCTGCCACACGCCATTCCGCACCGTCATGGCGGACGGTCCTGAGCCCTTCCTCCTTGGGATGGTTGGGATCATAGCCGGGGAGCACCTGGCCCACCACCACCTTGCCATCCCCACTGGTAAGCCAGATATAGGATCGCACATCATCTTCCTCCGGTGCATGATCATCCTTGCCAAACACCATCTTGTCCGCATTGGCAAATTTTCCCAGCCAGGCGTTCTCCAGGCCGCGCACCGTTTCCAGGGTCAGCCATACCTCATTGAGGTTGCCCTCCCGCACATGCCTTCGGGACTGCCGCAGGAGATTCTCGGCGGTCAGCATCAGTCTGGCATCCAGCACTTCCTCAGCCTCTTTATCCACGTATTCCAGGAGACTGTAGGCAGTAACCACCAGGGCCACCAGCATGGCGGCAGCCAGGATAAGCAGCAGACGCCGGCCCAGTGATGCGGTGTACCCCAAGGTCAATCTTCCCGCATGAACATGTAGCCCAGGCCACGCACGGTCTTGATGCGTTCACTGCCCAGCTTCTTGCGCAGGTGATGGATATGCACATCGAGAAGATTACTCGCCACTTCCTCCGTTCCGTCACCACACAAGGCCTGCAACAGGTTGTCCCTGGTCTGGATCTTGCCTGCCTGCTGAAGAAAGGCGCGCAACAGGCGGAACTCCATGGGGGACAAATCGATTTTCTTTCCGTCGATACTGGTGGACATTGAAAGGGGGTCCATTCGAATCCCGCCACATTCCAGGATATTGCTGGCCCTGCCCTCACGACGCCGTAGCACCGCGCGCAGCCTGGCCGCCAGCTCATCCAGGGAATAGGGCTTGGTCAGGTAGTCGTCGGCACCGTATTCCAGTCCTTTTACCCGTTCCTCGACTTCATAGCGCGCGGTGATAATGATTACGGGAATGGCGTTGCCAGCGTCACGAAGCTCCCTTAGAAAAGCCAGACCATCACCATCAGGCAAACTGAGATCCATCAGCATGGAGGCATATTCGTTTCCCTGCATCATACGTCGCGCCGAGCGAATTTCCGTCACCCAATCCACCAAGAAATCCCGTTGCGCCAGGCCCACCCTGGCACATTCCCCCAGTAAGGTATCGTCTTCCAGCAACAGTATCTTCATGGCAACGGTTCCTCGGAAATCCACCAGCCCCGGATTCTGACGAAAACGGACAAGCTATCCCCGAAGATTGAACGAGGTCCCTGCCTGCCCGGCCCTTCACCTTATCTGACAAGACAGAAAATGCTGATCACTAACAAGGAAAACGCCGAATCGTTCCTCAGCGTCATGTTCAACTCCTCTCATAGTTATTGTGTGTATTGTCGTTGGTATATACCAATGACTGTAGACGACAGCAGCCAATCAGGCTACAAATCTAGCAAAAGATTCTTAATTCAATCTTATTAACCCGGTGGGGCGCCATATCCTCAAAAAAAAGCCCGCACCGTGTATACGGCGCAGGCAATTAGCGGATAACTCCTTGAAAAACTAGAGCTTATTCTCGTGACAAAGGCTACAGGTCACGGGTTCACCCTTGGCAAGGCTGATGGTCTTTTTGCCATCATCATCCTTGTCCAGAACACGGTCCACTGCCACACGGGAGAGGACGCTGCCCTCACCGTTAGTGCCATGACAGGCGCGACAGGCATCCTTGTTCTTCTCAGCCAGTTTTTCATGCCCTCCTGCTGAGAAACGGGTATTGCCCACGGGATGCATACCATGGGGGCCTTCCAGAGTGATGCCGGGATCCTGGGTATGACAGGTTGAACACTCGATGATGGTTCCAGAGTGCCCCTGCAGGTCCATGGCGGTCTTGTTGTCGTTGGAGAACGGATTGTTGTTGGGCCAGATGGCGTGGGTACTGCCATGGCAATTCTCGCAACTCAGGTCGCCGTGTCCCTTGTCACCCACACCGCTGAGCCGATACAAGGCTTCAGTGGTGGCAAAACGGGAGTCAGGAAAATCCAGCAGGGCCAGATCCGTACCACCACCGTTCATGGCATGATCAGACCTGCGGTAGGTCATCTGCAGACGCAGTCCATCAGGATTGCCCATGCTGTCCATCGCATTCACGATGACATCATTGAGCTGTCCGTTGTTGCGCAGCTGCTCAACCTGCAGCACATCTCCCACATGGCAGGACTGACACTTGGGCTCAGACGCCCAGGAAACCCGCTTGTTCAGGTTGGCGCCAGCCGGGAAGGGCACATCGGCAAAGTTCTCGGTGAAATCATCACCCACCTGGGTCATCTGGCCATGGCAGTCCTGGCAGACGGTACCGGCGCCTCCCATGGCGCCCCGCAGACACTTGGTCCGCTTGCCGGGGTGACAGTTATAGCAGGTCTCCGCCAGCAGACCGTCCACATCCAGGCCAGCGCGCTGATCAGGAGGCGGCATGATGGGGAACAGGTCGCCATACAGGCTGGGATCGACACTGGGAAGGTTGCCGTGAGTGGCATGCATGGCGCGGGACATGCTCACATGGCGAGTCTGCTCCTTGCCATTGTCGTCGGTGGGTCCCAGGTGCGCCAGGTCCAGCGCCGGGGAATAGTGGCAGTTGGCACAGACCACGTTGGGCGTGCTGCCATCCGCGTTGGTACCATCATCATTCACCGGTGCGATAGACGTGCCGTTCTTGTGATCATGCAGACGCATGATATTGATCTTGGCCGCGTTAATCACCTGCTGCTCTGGCGTGGCACCGATGACCATGCTGGCATCGGTAATGAAGTTCACACCGGGATACTTGAAGTTGGCGATGTCATCACACACCAGGGTATTGGTGGTGTCGTAATCGCAGACATTCTGGCTGGCATGACAGATGGCGCAGTCGGCCTCGGAAGCCACAGGGGTCACCGCATCCACGGAAGCAAGCATCTTGCCACTGGAATCCCAAGCCTGCACCCGCATCAGGGGATAGGCATTGGTGCGGCCCTGGTCATCGATGTATCCCGTCGGAATGCCTTCCGCCGCGAACCTGTTGAAATCCCTTACGGTGTACCCGAACGGGAAGTTGATGAAGAACGGAAAGTCCTTGTAATAGGCATGGAAGGGCTTGGCTTCATTGATGTTGTAGGGATCAGCCTTGCCCGGCATCTCCGCCTGCTCAGCGGTCAGGTGCCCCGGATTGATGAGATAGAACTCTTCCACGTTGGGCGCTGGCAGCCCCAGGTCGGGCTCAAAGGGGAACAGCCCCAGAATGCCCGGGGGATAGAGCTTTTCATACGCCAGAAAACCGATGGCCTTGCCCGTGGGACCAGAGGCTATATCCCAGAAATTGGACTTGAAAATGCCACTGATCAGATCATTCTGGTTGGTTGCCGTAATGGAGTCGGTGGCAACGGGGGGAAGATTCGGATTCGAGGGATCGATGATGTTGCCCCGAACCGCTCTGTAGGTTACCTCGATGCCGTCAGCCCGACCCAGCAACTCAGGTTCGTCTCCCTTGCGCAAAACCTGGGCGTTCAGCACGTTGTAGGGAGGCAGGATACTGAAGAGGCGGAAGTCCTGGTCCGCACAATGCATCCCCAGGTCATTTGCCGCCAATACGGTATAGTCTCCCGCCATGGGAGGAGGTGGAGGGGGCGTTCCACCGTCATCACAGTCCTTGGGCGCGCCCTTGACATCCTTTTCCACAAAACTGCCATCATCCAGGCGGGCACGCACGCGGCAAGGAACCTTGTCATTGAGGACGACCCTGACCTTCCACTTGTTGGACCGGATATTGGTCGTGCCCAGAACCTGGCCGGAGGCCACGGATTCCAGATACAGCTTTTTCCTGTTGGGCCCTTTGCCTTTGGCCTCCAGTCTTTTCTTTTCCTTGTCCCATTTGGCACTTTTAATGGACAGGGTCTGTCTGCTGAAGCCATCATCCTTGCTGTCGTCATCATCTTCGCTTTGCGCCAGGCTGACATTGGTCAGGCCGACACTATCATTGAAATCCGCCGTGGCAACGGCGGGAATGCAGAGCGCTGCCAGTATCAGCAACAGACGAATCTGCAATCGGGGGATGGTTTTCATGAGGATATTCCTCCTGGGTGCTGGTCATTTCGTACTGGCAATTATGGGAGAGCAAGATTAAATGAAGATTAAGAACTGCTGATTTATCCCCCTACTGCATCACAAAACCAATTGCCGCAATATCCTCCGCACATTTGTGACATGGGCGCGAAGCGGCTATCCTCAATGCCAACGAACAATTTTATTGGAGCCACGGGAGAATGCGCCTGCTGCACACCATGTTACGCGTGGGAAACCTGCAAGAATCCATTGATTTCTATACACAAATCCTGGGAATGCGGCTGCTTCGCCAGCAAGAATACCCGGAAGGAAAATTCACCCTGGCATTTCTCGGCTACGGGGAAGAAGCGGACAGCACCGTACTGGAGCTGACCTACAACTGGGGCGTCGACAGTTATGAGCTTGGCACGGCATTCGGCCACATCGCCATTGCCGTGGACGATGTGTATGAAGCCACTCGTATCGCCAGGGAAAAAGGTGTGAAAATCCTACGCGACGCGGGTCCCATGAACGCGGGCAGCACCATCATCGCCTTTCTGGAAGACCCTGACGGCTATCCCATCGAACTGCTCAACGACAAATGGGCGGGAGCGTAGCACCGACATGGATACCACCCCTTTCATCGTTTTCGGCATCATCGCCCTGGTGTTTGGCGCACAACTCTTTATCCGGCACAAGGCCATGCAGGCCAGAGGGCAGTCTGTATCCGCCCTGCACCGCGTCTTTCCCGATCTTCCCGCGGAAGAGCGTGCCCTGGTTTTCTGCCACAGCCCGGGTTGCGCGCCTTGCAAAGCCATGCTTCCACAGATCACCGGCCTGGCCCAAAGCCATCCCCATGTCTACACCCTGGATATCAGTCAACACCTGGATCTGGCGAAAGAAATCGGCATACGCGCCACCCCCACCACCCTGCTCATCGAGGATGGCAGCATCAGCCAGGTGCTGGTGGGACAGAAAAAGCCCAGGCTTCTGCAGGACTTTCTGGAGGGAAACCGGTGATCCGTCCCCTCCTCCGCTGGCTGTGGATGCTGGCCGGCTGGCTGGAGCTGCTGATTCTCACCGCCCTGCTCTATCCTCTCGCCTTTCTTCCCCGAAAGAGGCACGGACGCCCCTGGTACCGTAAACTGTTCAAGCTGTGGTGCAAGGCCTGGACAGACGCCCTGGGAGTAAACCTCCGGCTGCATCAGCACAACCGGCATGACATTCCTGATCAGTACATTCTCATCGCCAATCATCCATCTGCCTTCGAGGACATCGGCATCCCCTCCCTGTTTCCCGTACTCAGCCTTGCCAAGATAGAAGTCCGGAGCTGGCCGATAGTGGGGCGCATCAGCGCTGCCGCTGGCACAATCTATGTTCACCGGGAGTCCAGGGACTCACGCCAGAAGGCCAGTCAGGACATGCTGGAAGCCCTCAAATCGGGGTACAACATCGCCCTCTACCCGGAAGGGGGCATCAAGGGCAAACGCCTGCATGATCATTTCCGCTATGGTGCATTCGACATCTCCCTGCGCAGCGGTGTCCCCGTACTGCCGGTTTTCCTGCACTATGAATCCCAGGACGACTTCCACTGGTCATCTCAAAGCCTGCCACGCAAGATCCTGGAATTCATGCTCAGCAGCAACAACCGGGTGAACTATCACCTGTATGATGCCTTCCAGCCGGAACAGTTCGAGGACAAGGAGAGCTACTGCAGCCATGCCCATGCCTGCTTTCTGGACTGGCAGAAGAAATATCTCGACTGATTTGGAAGATTCACCTGGGCCAGGAGGGTTCATGACAGAAAAGACCATCAAGCTCGATATACCCCTGCTTTTGCCGCAGGTGGACGATGCCCGGGACCAATGCCTGGAGACCCTTGAAAAAGAACTGATGCTGCACAAGGGCATCTACCTGGCCCACATCAAACCGGGACAACCCGCCCAGCTCTGCATTCATTATGATCCCAACCTGGTATCACTGGGGGAAGTGGAGCGGCTGGCAAGAAAAGCCGGTAGTAACTTCACCCGCCAGTACCGCCATGAACGCATTCCTTTCGACAGCCATGTCTCCGCCGATGCCGCCACTATACTGACCAGGACGCTGGAGAAACTGCCGGGCATGCTGCACGCCAGCGTCAACCCCGCAGCGGGCCTGGCTTTCGTGGCCTATGACGCAGAAAAACAGGACCGTAGCCAAATCGAAAGCGCCATGCGGGAACTGGGCTTCGAACCTGCCAGCGGAAAAGAAGAGCGGAAGCGCGACCACGACCACGGAGGCGCGCCGGCATTCCTGCCTCACGCCATACAGGAAAACTGGACCTACATCCTGGTCGCCCTGTCCGGGCTCTGTTTCCTTGCCGGCTGGATTGGAGAGACATTTTTCGCCCTGGATAAAGACCTGGCCCTTGCTTTCTATGTCAGCGCTTACCTTACCGGCGGTTACGACATCGCCACCCATGCCATCCCCGCCCTGTTTCGCGGCAAATTCGATACTGACATCCTGATGCTTGCTGCCGCCCTGGGCGCAGCCCTGCTGGGCGAATGGGCGGAAGGCGCCTTTCTGCTGTTCCTGTTCAGCCTGGGCCATGCCGGCGAACACTACGCCCTGGATCACGCCCGCAACGCCGTCAACTCGCTGGCGGAACTGATGCCGGACAGGGCGCGCACCCGCCGCAATGGCCGTATCGTCGAGATTCCCGTGGAGGAACTGCTTATCGGGGACATCGTGATAGTTCCCCCGGGTGAGCGCCTGCCGGTTGACGGCCGAGTGATAAAGGGCAACAGCGCCGTGGACCAGAGCCCCATCACCGGAGAGAGCGTGCCGGTGAACAAGAAACCCGGCGACGAGGTTTTCGCCGGCACCATCAATACCGAAGCCGCCCTGGATGTAGAGGTGACCCGTTCAGCCCAGGACAACACCCTGAACCGGGTCATGGAAATGGTGGCCAATGCCCAGAGCCAGCAGAGCCCCACCCAGCAGTTCACCCGGCGGTTCACAGCCTGGTTCGTGCCCGCCATACTCATCCTGGTGGCCATGGTTATCATTCTGCCGCCGCTGGCAGGCTGGATGCCGCTGGAGCAAAGCTTCTACACCGGCATGTTGCTGCTTGTGGCCGCTTCTCCCTGCGCGCTGGCCATAGGTACGCCAGCGGCCGTGCTGGCGGGCATCGGACAAGCGGCGCGCAACGGGGTGCTCATCAAGGGCGGCGTCCACCTGGAGAACCTTGGGGTGATCCGGGTCATGGCCTTCGACAAGACCGGCACCCTCACCGAGGGCAAGTTCCGGGTCACGGATATGGTTCCCATGAACGGCAGCAGCCGTGAGGAACTGCTGGCCATCACCGCCGCCGTGGAACAGCAGTCCAGCCATCCCATTGCCCGGGCCGTGGTGGAAGAATCCCGGAATCATAACCTGTCCCTCCCTGCTTCATCCGGCATGGAGAATCTTCCTGGCCGAGGCATCATGAGCATGGTGAACGGGCAGCCGGTGCTCATCGGCACCATTCGACTGTTCAGGGAAACCGGCTGGTACGAACCGGACGACGAGCTGGAAAAACGTATGCGGGCACTGGAAGCCGAAGGCAAGACCACCATGGCCGTGAGCCATGGCGAACGCATTCTGGGCATTCTGGCGGTGGCCGACAGCCTCCGCCCGGACATCCTTGAATCCCTGGAAAAGCTGCGCGAACTGGGTATAGAGCAACTCATCATGCTTACCGGGGACAACCGCCAGGTAGCCGAACAAATCGCCAGGCTCACCGGCATTACCCATGTCCAGGCAGAACTCATGCCGGAAGACAAGCTGCTTGCCATCGAGCGCCTGAAAGAAGCCCACGGCAGGGTTGCCATGACCGGCGATGGCGTGAACGACGCACCGGCCCTGGCCACGGCGACCGTGGGCATCGCCATGGGCGGCGCCGGAACCGCCGTGGCCCTGGAAACCGCGGATGTGGCCCTGATGGCCGACGACCTCGGCAAGCTACCCTTTGCCGTGGGCCTGAGTCGCGCCAGCCGGCGTATCATCGTCCAGAACCTGGCCATCTCCCTGGGTGTAATCTTTCTTCTCATCACCGCCTCCCTGGGCCAGGGCATCACCCTGAGCAGCACGGTGATCTTTCACGAAGGCAGCACTATCCTGGTGGTGCTCAATGCCCTGCGCCTGTTGCGCTTCCGGCAGTGAAAGGCAGGCTTGGCGACCACGCGTTCGCTTTCACTTGTGCTGATCCATGTCTATACTTGACTTGAAGCCAGCTCATGACCCCCATGCGAGTTCGACAATGAAAAACTTCGAAGTCCTGGCAATGGTAGCCACCCTGGCATGTTTCCCAAGCGCCCAGGCACAGTCACCCATCAAGTCCATGGATGAAAAGGGCCAGGTCACCTACTCGGACAAGCCGGTGCAGGGCGCCGTATCGGCGACAGTGGTTCCCATTCAGCCTGGCCCCGATGAAGAACAGGTCAAGGCGGCCAGGGAGCAGGCCAAAAGAATCAGCGAACAGGCCGACAAAGCCGCCGCCGAGCGCCAGGCCCTGGAAGACGAACGAGAGGCAGCGCGCAAGGCAGCAAAGGAAAAAAAGGCCGCCACGCCGGAAATCATCATCAAGGAAGAAGGCGGGTATCCCGCCTATTACCGCAATCCTCCTCTGATTACCCCTAATCCCCCGGGAACGGAACCAGGCAAGCCTGATCATCCCGCCTACAGGCCACGCCCGCCGGTCAGCACCCCGGTTTTGAGGCCCCGCCCTACGCTACGCTGACTTGCCAGGGAGCTTTACCGAAACAACAAGCATACGGCATAGCTTGATGTTTCAGTTTATTCTAATATACTGTTAAACATCAAAAATGGAAGGAGACCGCCGCCATGAAAATCTGCCGTATCCTGTTGTTATTCATTATCTTTCTTACCGCCCCCCTTACCGCCCAGGCCAAGGTGGCAATTCTGGTTCATGGGTACCTGAGCGATGCCGGCACCTGGGAATACAGCGGCGTCAACCCCATGCTGCGTCAGGCAGGATGGCAGCAGGCAGGGCACCTGGGCATATCACCCACGGGCTTCGTCGATCAACCCCTGCCCCACAAACAGGGAGACAAGCTGTTCTACACAGTCAACCTGCCCTCTCTTGCGCCGGCTCCCGTCCAGGCCGGCTGGCTGAAGGCCACTCTTGAGCGCGTATCCGAAAAACACCCCGAGGAGGAGATAACCATCGTTGGTCATTCCGCTGGTGGCGTGGTGGCGCGCCTGGCCCTGGTACAGTACGGCGCCGGCAGGGTGAACCGGCTGATCACCATCGCTGCTCCCCATCTGGGCACGGACAAGGCCATCCGCGCCCTGGATGCCGTGGATGACGGCGGCATGTTCGGCATGATAAAGGAGTGGGTCGTGCGCGAGGAGATCGGTGACCGCATGTACAACACGCTGCGGGTTTCCCGGGGCATCCTGTTCAACCTGGTGCCACCGGCGCCGGGCACTCTGTTGTTCTGGCTCAACGTCCAGCCCCATCCGGACATCGAATACATTTCCATCATCCGCAGCGGCGGCTACGTCATTGCCGGTGACCTGGTGGTGCCGCCCTTCAGTCAGGACATGAACCAGGTTCCTGCCTTGCGCGGCAAATCCAAAGTGTACATCACTGTGCAGGGGCATGAACTGACGCCCGCAGACGGCAAGCTGCTCGCCGATATACTCTGACGGGATACGAAAAGAACGGGGTCGGGGTCAGTGGAGCACTGTTGGATGGATTCCATGGTTTGGGAATGTCCGATATGGTTCCCTGCCATGGCGCGGCGACGATCTGACTCCGCCCCCTGAAGGGCTAATCCTTCCAAAAAGCCGGGGTAAGCAGGATCAGTATGGTGAAGATCTCCAGCCGCCCAAGCAACATGGCCAGGATGGAGATCCACTTGCCCAAATCGCTCACCGCCTGGAAGTTGCTTGCTACGGTTCCCAGCCCCGGACCCAAATTGTTCAGGCAGGTGGCCACGGCGGAAAAGGCGGACACCTGATCCAGACCCGCGTGAATCATGAGCAGCATGAGCACCACGAACACCACCGTGTAGGCAGCGAAGAAACCCCATACCGCATTCATGATGCGCTGATCCACTACCTGATGGCCCAGGCGCACGGGCAGGATGGCATTGGGATGGATGAGCTTGCGAATCTCCCGCAGACCCTGCTTGAACAGCATCAATACCCGTATCACTTTCATGCCGCCCGCCGTGGATCCACCGCAGCCGCCGATGAAGCTGATGAATATGAGCAACACAGGCAGAAAATCGGGCCAGTGGGTAAAGTCCACCGTGGCAAAGCCGGTGCTGGTGATGACCGAAACCACTTCAAAGGTGGCATCCCGCAGGCTTGGAGGCAGCTCATGATAATTGCCCTCCAGGCGCAGCATAAGCCCCACGAGTACCACCAGGGCCAGCACCAGCAGAAGGAAACTGCGGGCTTCCACGTCCTCCCAGTAGTGCCGCGGCGCCCTGTGGTAGATGGCCAGGTAATGCACGCCGAAATTCATGGAAGCCAGCAGCATGAACACGATAGCCACAGCCTCGATCTGGCTGCTGTGAAACCAGGACAGGCTGGCATCATGGGTGGAAAAGCCTCCCGTGGAGACCGTGGACAGACTGTGGGCAATAGCGTCGAAAGGCTCCATACCAAAGGCCCAGTAGGCAAAAGCGCAGGCGGCGGTGAGCGACAGGTAGATCAGCCACAGGGCCCGCGCCGTGCTGGCCAGACGCGGCGTCATCTTTTCTTCCTTCATGGGACCGGGCGCTTCCGCCCGGTACAGCTGCATGCCGCCAATGCCCAGCATGGGCAGCACGGCGATACCCAGCACGATCAATCCCATGCCGCCCATCCACTGCAGCTGCTGGCGATAGAACAGCAGGGACCGCGGCAGATCGTCCAGTCCGGTGATGACCGTCGCACCCGTGGTGGTGAATGCCGAGGCCGACTCGAACAGGGCATCCAGAAAATCCATATCCAGCCCCAGGTACAGGGGCCAGGCCCCCATGAAACTGAGCAGCAGCCAAAACAGGGCGACGATGAGAAAACCATCCTTGCGGCTGATACGGGCCGGCCTGGCCCGTCCAGGAAGCCAGAGCAACAGCCCCGCCCCCAGGGTGACAAGCAGGGGCAGCAGGAAATCCTGCAGCACCGGCTCGTGGTACCACAAGCCCACCAGCAGGGGCACGGCCAGGGAAAGACTGAACATGGATGCCAGCACCCCGGAAGTTCGGGAAACAATCAGCAGTTGCATGGCCCGACACCTTCACAATAACCATGGACGCACATGGCAGCAAAGCATACTCCCCATCCCCCTTGCTTCGCCAGTGCCGCAAATCAAGATTTCCGGGAATAACCACAAACTTGCAAGGAGAAAAATCTCCCGTAGACTGACAATTGTTAATGAACAGCCCCGCAAGCACAGGCAACATCACGGGTTTTTGACCCTGGCCGCGCCGCGTTCAGGAATACCGATTTGAATCAAGACAAACAGGAGGCAACACAATGAAAACCAGACTTGTCATCAGCACTCTTCTCGCAGCATGTATCACAGCCCCCACCATGGCTGCGGACAACCAGGAGATGGTCATGGAAGCCCGCAAGGTCATCAAGCAGTTCGCCACTCAGCTCAAAGGCGAGCTGAAGAAAGCCATGAAGGAAGGCGGCCCGGTAAATGCTATCAGCGTCTGCAATGACAAGGCTCCCAAGATCACTGACGAAGTCAGCGCCAGCAGCGGCTGGACCGTGGCCCGCACCAGCCTGAAACCCCGCGCCACCGCCAACAGCCCCCTGCCCTGGGAACGCAAGGTGATGGAAGAATTTGAAGCAAAAAAGGCTGCCGGCGCCGACCCCAAGACCCTGGACTACTCTGACGTCGTGGAAGAAAACGGCAAGAAGGTATTCCGCTACATGAAGGCCATTCCCACGGCCAAGGTCTGCCTGAACTGCCATGGCGGTGACGAGGTCAAGCCTGAAACCGAGATGCGTCTGAAGTCCCTCTACCCCTCAGACCGCGCCCGTGGTTTCAAGGAAGGCGATATCCGCGGCGCTTTCGTACTCAAGAAAACCTTCTGAGTACCCTCTCCATTCAACCTCGTCCGCCGACAATAAGCGCAGCGGGCCTGCCAGACCGTCCAGGGAGGGACGGTCATTACACAGGCCTCCCGGCCTCAAAAACCTGACACAGGTTGCACTACCGTCAATTCCCCCGGAAAACTCCCTGCAATATGCTAGGATTTCCTGAAGTGTAATCCCACTTCCGGACAAGGCCCGGCAAATGACAGGGTGAGAAGAGGTGCAAAACAGGTTCGACATCTATTTTTCTGGCGACATCCTAGAAGGCAGGAATCCCGCTGAGGTACGGGAAGCCGTAGGCAGGATTTTCAAGCTGTCCGGCGACAAGCTGGACGCCTTGTTCGCCGGCAAACCCCGCCGCATCAAGAAAGATCTCAACGTGGAGCAGTCCGGCAAGTTCCGGGAAGTCTTCCGCAAAGCCGGCGCCCTGGTTCAAATCGTCCCCGCCGGGCAACGTCCCCGGCAGCAGAAGCCCCGCAAAGAAGAATCCTCATCACCATGGAAGCTGATGCCTCCAGGTGCAGATCTCAACCCCCTGCCCCGAGAAAGCGAAAAGGACATCCGCGTAGCCGCTGATGCGGGCGATAATCTCAGCATGGCGCCAGTCAGCCCCATGCCGGCTCAACCAGAGCCTCCATCTGCCGATATCGACACCGGCAGCCTGGATGTCAGCCCGGCGAGAACAGGTTCACTGGAAGAATTTGTGGAAGAAAAGCCCCCGGCCCCCATACCCGATATCAGCACCCTGGATATCGCTAAAGACGACAAGCCCATCGAGCCGGAGCGTCCGACCGAACCGGAAGAGCTGCCCGACATCAGTCATCTGCAGGCGGAACCGGCCAACACAGGCTCTCTCGAAGAATTCGTCCAACAAAAGGCGCCGGTGCCCATTCCCGACATCGACAAGCTGTCACTGGAAGGCTGAAGCCGCTGCCGCGGATAGCCGTATGGTGAAACGTCCCAGGGGATGACGGCTTTCGAACTTGATCGGCTCCCGCTTTTCGTCATCCGACAACCAGACATACACGGGGCGATGCGCGGGTCCTGGTTTGCCCTCTTCCGTCGCATCGAAGCGCAGCTTCCAGGTCCAGTGCTTTTGCCCGTCCACCTCCAGCAGTTTCCGACTCTCGACTTGCACCCGGTAGTGGTAGAGATGCTTGCCATCAGTGGCGGCATACTGCCGCACAGCCCCGGCTTCGAGTCTCCCACCGCGCACGGCCTGCAACATGGAAAGCCAATCGTACATCCTTTTGGGAACCGGGTGACGGCCGTACTTGTGAAACTGGAATTCCTCATCTGCGGCAAGCCAGCGTCGCAGTGAAACCGGGAAAGCGTGCTGCCCGGCATGTTTCCCCCTGGGGCGATAACGCTGCATGCGCCCGGCTTCCCTGTCCACCCAGATGATTTCGTGCTTGATGCGATGGGTTTTCTCGTAAATTTCCATGGCCTGAACGCCAGACGAGCGGCTTGACCAGATGCTTCGATAACGCACCCGAAAGGGGTAGTGTTTTTCGACAAAGGCATAAGGCCGGGAGGTCACGCGCATTACGGACTGGACGAGGCCGCCGGACTCCGCCTGCTCCAGCGACCCTGTTTCCAGGGAAATCGCTGCAATCCTCAGGGGCTGCCCCGCAGTGAAAAATCCTTGGTAAGTGGCCTCAAAAAACAGGGTTTCCGCCAGGGCCATCCCCGGAATAGCACCGAGGAACATCAGAATCAGCAGCAGCCTCTCAGGCCGAGGGCTCATCCCTTTCTTCCTCCCCCAGGTCCCGGTGAAAACGGGCAAAAGCCTCTTCCGGCCCTATGACCACCAGCACATCGCCGCTGTCCATGCGGTGCCGGCGTGGATCCGTGGCGAAAATGAGGTGATCGCCGAAATGCCTGTCCACCACGCCCAGCACGATGAGGTTGTAGTGTTCATCCAGGGACAGCTCGTCCAGGTATTTGCCATGCAGAAAACTGCCCTCTTCCACATGGACTTCGGCAATATCCAGGTCCACCTTGCCGAACACCGTGCGCTCCATGGTCTCGGCAATCACCGAGCGGTGCATGAGCTCGTAGATCTTGTAACCGCTGATACGGTAGGGATCGATGACCTTGGTGGCGCCCGCCGCG
>JALVEW010000052.1 GCA_027030425.1 Sedimenticola sp. | reverse complement strand
TTTTCTCATGATGCCAGGGAAGGCATTCATACCGCTTTTCAGGTTTATGGGCCCTTAGCTCAGTTGGTTAGAGCAGTCGACTCATAATCGATTGGTCGTAGGTTCAAGTCCTACAGGGCCCACCATACGGAAGCCCCTGCTGAAACGCAGGGGCTTTTTTCTGAGTCACACATCCTGCCGCGCTCCCACGAACACGTACCTGGGCTTCAGCCAGTACACCAGCAACGGCAGAAACAGCAAGGCCACCAGGACATCCAGAATCAGGGCCTCGGCGACGTAGAGGCTCACGGACCAGGTGTTGGCCAGCTTGGTGTTCATCAGGGGAATGACGCTGCCCAGGAGCACCACCACGGAAATGACGATGGCCGATCCCGTGGTCTGCACGGTATTTCTCAATGCCCTGGGCCAGTCTGACCCCGTGGCCAGCATTTCCTCCCGCAACCGCGAGACCATGTACACGCCATAGTCGATGCCCAGGCCCATGGCAATGCTCAGGGCCACCTGCACATGGAAGGCAAGGTTGGCGGACCACTCCTTGATGGAAGTCATGTAGCCCGCCAGTCCGTACTGGGACATGAGGGTGATGAAGCACAGGCCCACCAGCATGAAAGCCACGGTCCAGGAGCGGAACATGATGGCCGTCATCAGAAACACCGTGAGGGAAGTCATGGCCGGCGCATGCAGCCATTCGGCAAAGGCCACGTCACGGGTGGCCTCGGTGATGCCCAGGAAACCGCCAATGGCCGCCTTTTCATCCGGCACCGTGGCCTCGGTGACAATGGTACGGGTCCTGTCACCCGCCTTTATCTGAATTTTCTCCCCCGCCTGAATGCCGATACGCACCCTGTCCATGCCGGGATCATCCGCATGTTCCAGCAGGTAGTTCTGTATATCCACCACCGTCTGGTGGGTTTCCACGGGATCCATGGTATTGATGAAGCTGATAATGACGCCTTCATCCCAGGTATCCGTATTCACGAAGGAGTCCAGTTCACCAGGGCCGCTGCTGCTCAGCAGCATAGCATTGTAATAGGGCAGGGTTTCCGCAGGATCCGGCAAATAACCGGGATCGTCCGGATCCGCATAGGCATAGCGGTTGCCCATCATGTGCTGCCGGGTGGGCACGGCAAACAGATTCATGTGCGCCATGGGGGCCTGCCCCGCCGGCGTGTTCAGCATCATGTTGATGGTCTTGACGAACTGGATATAAGAGGTGGAATAGCCCACATGGGGATGCCGCCGCAGCCAGTCCTCGAAATCGGACAGGGCCTTGATTACGGTGACATCGTTGTAGATGCCCTGGGGCGGGTCTTCCATGTCATCGAAACACTGGTCCGGACCAATGATGCGATTGCCTTCCGCATCCCGGGAGTCATCCCCACAGGGCGGCAGCACCCCCTTGCGGGAACGGACAATCATGTTGGCGGTGATGGCCCCGGGCATCATGCGGGATAACTTTTCCAGGTCCACGATTTCTTTCACCTCGCCTTCCCCGAACAGCTCGCCCAGCAGGTAACGGTCCTTGAAGGCCGCGCGGGGATAATTGATCCCCTTTTCGGCCCCAGGCATGATATCGAACTCATCCTGGATGCGCGCCACTTCCGGGTCAACCCGGCCTTCCTCTCCCGCCAGCAGGGCCTGCACACCCCGTCCCAGCTCGGCATAGTGGGCGGACGCCCAGAGCACGCCCATCACCAGGGCCAGGGGTATCCACTTCAGGGGACCCGTGAGCAGGGCAGTGATGCTGGCCGCCAGGCCATTCTCCCAGCGCCGCTCGGCACGTTCCCGCTCCTGCAGCCGGGGCGGCAGAATAATCATGAGCAGGGGAATAAGGGTCGTGGTGGTGAGGATCAGGGTGGCCATGCCGAAAATGCCGAAATAAGCATAGGCCTTGTAGAAAGAGATATCCACGAAGGATATGGCAAAGAAACCATGAAGATCCGTGCCAATGGAAAGGGTGGCCGGCACGATGGTATGGCGAATGGCCTTGTAGGCAGCCTCTTCCACGTCGTTTTTCTGGTGCAGCTCCTGGGTGAAGCGGCGCGTCACCTGCATGGCGTGGCCGATGCCGATGGCCAACAGCAGCATGGGTGTGAGCACCATCATGGTGGTAAGACGGAATTGGGTGAAGCCCATGAGGCCCAGGGTGAGCACAATGGTGATACCCACCCCCAGCAAGGGGAACACGGAGCAGTTCCAGTGCTGGAACTCGTACCAGAGCACCAGCAGCACGATGAGCAGGGAGATGCCGAACAGCCAGGCCTTGTCCCACACTTCCTCCACCATGGCCGCCAGGAAATAGGGCTCGCCGGAGACGATGAACTCCACCCGGTCGCCGTAAGCCTGCTCATACTTGTCCTGCAGGGCATGGACGGCGGCTATCCAGCTCAGGTAGTCGTCCTTCAGCCCGTTGCCGAAATCCCCCACGATGAAGGTGGCCCGGGGTATGCAGCTTTCATGGGCATGGGCCACGGAGGTATTGGACAACACGCCGTTTTCATCCACCAGATTGCATTTGTTGCCTTGGGCATCCTCGTAATACACCAGCAAGGGCTCCAGCACCGGGTGAGTTTGTATGCCTTTCTTCACAAAGGCAATCTGCCGGGCCATGACCTCGGGATCACGGGACAGGCCTGCCGCGGGAATCAGGCGCTTGAAATCCAGCCCACCATCTTCGGACAGGCCCAGGTGGCGCATGCGCGGCGAAGGCAGGCCGACGAAGTTCTCCTCGTTGGCGTAGTCCAGCTTTGCGGCTTCGTCATAGAATTCATCCAGCATGCGCAGGAACCAAGGCTGGAAGATATCTCCCTGTTTCAGCCTGAACCCCCAGACCATGATGTTGCCCATGCCGTAACGGCGCTCGGCGTACAGGTTGGTGGCGATATAGCGGTTGGACAGGGGCAGCAGGGAATCGGGATCATTGCGCAGGTTCACGTCCTTGATGTAGAACGCGGCAACCAGGGCAGAGGCCAGTATGCCAATGATAACCGCCCAGCGGTGGCGGAGAACAAAGCGGGCATAGCGTTCGGCAAGGGGCTTTCTGGCCATGGAAGCTTCCCGTCAGCGTTTGCCGAATTTCTTCAGGGTGTCTTCGGACCAGAATTCATCCGGCATGTCCTGGTTGAGCAGCACCGTGCTGCGGGGCACATACACCATGGAATCGATGCCGCTCTTGTGGGTAATGGCGTAGATGTAGCGGGGATACTGGATGCGCGGGTCCTCCTGACCCAGGGACTGCCAGTCGATGGTAATGGTCTTGATCTTCTTGCCATCCTTGTAATACACGGTGCGGTAGATGGCGAAGGTCTTCTTGTCGATCTCGCTGATATGATAGTCGTACCACCAGTTCTCGAACTTTGTGGTGCTTTTTACCACGTACACCGCCTTCCCCTTGTGACCGCATTGGGGGCCGGGAAGCATGCGGGTATAGCGGTTGAGCTCCTTTGGCCCCAGTTCCATGGCCAGCAGGCAGTCCTGGAAGACATCCTCGCGCAACAGCTTATGGATTTCGTCCTCGGGCTTGCGCAGCACCAGTTCACCATAGGTGAGGTTGGTGCCTACCCAGGTGTCTTCGTAGGAAGGCTCATTGATGCGCCGTATCTTGCGCAGGGCAGGCAGCCACACGCTCATGACGCCGGGACGGGACTTGTCAGCATAGCTGACGAAAAGTATGCCCGTGCCTTTGGCCTTGCCGGACTTGATGATGGCCATCTGCATGGAATCCAGCTCGGGGTTCCGGGGATGGCTGTTGCCATAGGTTTCGAAGGTGTTGACGATGGGACGCCGACCGGTCTTGCGCCTCTCCAGAGGCGCGCGATTGACCAGCATGGCAATATCCTTGCCCTGCTGACGGCTCATGGCATTTTTCACCAGCAAGCCGTGGGAAACGGCATAGACCTGCTCAGCGATCTGCAGACCGTTGAGCTTTCCCTCCGGATAGGGAGGTGGCGTCAACGCCCAGACCTTCGACAGAAACGACAGGAAAATGATGGTGCCGAGAAAGCACGATGTTCTTCTTATCATGTCTTGAGTTTGCCACCATTGAGGATGGCCGTCTACAAAAGCACGCCAATTAAGAAGTCCCTTATATTACCGGCAGCCTGAATGCCGGATGAGACCAAGCGGTGTGTTTACTGCACCGATGCGCGCTGTGCCTTTCCCAGCACACACACTGGCAATGACCTTGCCGGGCAAACACAAAAAACCCCCGCCACAATGACGGGGGCTCATGTCAACAAGCGGAACCGGACCTGGCCGGCGACGCATCAATTGTTCTGAATCACGATATTGGGGAACTTGGCCGCGTAGCTCTTGGCCTGTACCGCCAGCTTGGCGGCCGCCTTGCGGGCAATTTCCCGGTAGATCTCGGAGGTGCGGCAATCCGGCTCGGCAACCACCGTGGGCTTGCCGGAGTCGGTTTCCTCGCGGATACGCTTCTCCAGGGGCAAAGCGCCCAGGAAATCCACGCCGTACTGCTCGGACATGCTCTTGCCGCCGCCTTCACCGAAGATATGCTCCTCGTGACCGCAGTTGGAGCAGATGTGGATGCTCATGTTCTCCACGATGCCGAGAACCGGCACTTCCACCTTCTCGAACATCTTGAAGCCCTTGCGCGCGTCCAGCAGGGCGATGTCCTGGGGCGTGGTGACGATGACCGCGCCGGACACGGGCACCTTCTGGGCCAGGGTCAGCTGGGTGTCACCGGTGCCGGGGGGCAGGTCGATGATGAGGTAATCCAGGTCCGCCCAGTTGGTGTCATTGAGGAGCTGCTCCAGGGCCTGGGTGACCATGGGGCCACGCCAGATCATGGGGGTTTCCTCGTCGATGAGGAAGCCAATGGACATGGCCTGCAGGTGGTAGCTGTTCATGGGCTCCAGGGTCTTGCCATCCTTGGACTCGGGCTGGCCGGAGATGCCCAGCATGCGCGGCTGGGAGGGACCGTAGATGTCTGCGTCCAAGATGCCTACCTTGGCACCTTCCTGGGACAGGGCCAGAGCCAGGTTCACGGCAGTGGTGGACTTGCCCACGCCGCCCTTCCCGGAGGCCACGGCGATGATGTTCTTGATGTTGTCGATGGGCTTGAGGGACTTCTGCACGGAGTGGGCTTCCACCTTCCAGCTCAGGTCCACTTCGCAATCACTCACGCCATCGACGGATTTTGCCGCCTCGCACAGACCGGCCTTGATGTCCTCGGCCACGCTCTTGGCAGGGAAACCCAGTACTACGGTCAGCTTGACCTTGCCGCCGTCGATCTGGATGTCCTTGACCATCTTGGTGCTGACAAGATCCTTGCCCAGGTCGGGCTGCACATAGCCTTTGAGAGCTTCTTCGATTGCTTCTTTGGTCACTTCCGACATATTGAGACTCCTGCCGCGAGGGCATGAAAATTCTTTCAGTTCGGCGCGATTCTACACCACCGGCAGGCTAATACCAACCAAAATACTCGGACATTATCCATGGATGCACTATGCCATTACTTCCCACGGGAAATTCTGTACCATGAGAACCCTTTCCTGAAACCCCGACCACGCAGACCATGAAGCAACCAGAGCAGGATATACAGGCACGCATAGACAGCTTCGAGCAATGGCACTATCAGTTTGATCTCAAAGGACATTTGACCCCCGCCGTGCGCGGTGAAAAAAGTGTCCTGCGCCATGCCCGGCGCAAGGCGCATTTCTTCGATCCCATGGTGAAGCTGTTTGGCGGCAGCCTGCGCGGCAAGCGGGTGCTGGACCTGGGCTGCAACGCCGGCTTCTGGTCCCTGAACGCCATCGAGGCCGGGGCGGATTTCGTGCAGGGCGTGGATGTGCGCCAGATGCACATCGACCAGGCGAACTTCGTGTTCGAGACCCTGGAAGTGGCGCCTGAGCGCTACGACTTCTCCCTGGGCAACGTGTTCGATCTCGACCCCGAAGCCCTGGGACAGTTCGATATCGTCCTCTGCCTGGGCCTGCTGTACCACATCAACCGCCCCATAGAGCTGCTGGAAAGCATCGCCCGCCTGAACACGGACTTGCTGCTCATCGACACCGCGGTGGACAGCGCCCCCCAGTCCTTTCTGCGCATCGTCCACGAACCCACTGACGACCCGCGCAATGCCGTGGATCAGGAGCTGGTTTTCTGGCCCACCTGCAAGGCGGTATTCGACATGACCCGCCTGTTCGGTTACGACACCGTCATGCTGATTCCCGACTTCGACGACTACACGGGCCTGGAAGATTTCAGGGCCGGCGGGCGCCGGGTGTTCTTCAGCGCCAAGCAGACCGACCTCGGCGAACTGGACGCAAAAACCGAAGTCCTCTGAAACGCGCAACTGTGGGATAATTATTCGTTATCCGCCATATCAAGTTTCAGCACAAGCACGGACAATCATGAGAAAAATACTGGTCACCAGCGCCCTGCCCTACGCCAACGCGCCCCTGCACATCGGCCACATCGTGGAATACACCCAGACGGACATCTGGGCCCGCTTCCAGAAGATGCGCGGCAATGAATGCTGGTACATCTGCGCCGACGACGCCCACGGCACGCCCATCATGCTGCACGCGCGGCAGAAGGGCATCGCCCCGGAAGAACTGATAGCGGCCATGTCCGAAGAACATCAGGCGGACTTCCGTGATTTCCGCATCGGTTTCGACAATTACCACAGCACGCATTCTGAGGAGAACCGGGAACTGGCCAGCCTCATCTACGAGCGCAACCTGGCGGCGGGCCACATCACCAGCCGCCGTATCGTGCAGGCCTATGACCCGGAGGAAAAGATGTTCCTGCCGGACCGCTTCATCAAGGGCGAATGCCCCAAGTGCGGCGCGCCGGACCAGTATGGCGACAACTGCGAGGTCTGTGGCGCCACCTAC
This sequence comes from Sedimenticola sp., assembly GCA_027030425.1. GTDB lineage: Bacteria > Pseudomonadota > Gammaproteobacteria > Chromatiales > Chromatiaceae > Thiolapillus. The sequence continues at coordinate 8,498 of JALVEW010000052.1, read as the reverse complement.
AGCCCCACAGAGCTGAAGAACGCCTATTCCGTGGTTTCCGGCGCCAAGCCGGTGGAAAAAGAATCGGAGCACTATTTCTTCAAGCTGGCCGACTTCGAAGACATGCTCAAGGAATGGACCCGGGGCGGTCACCTGCAGCCCGAGGTGGCCAACAAGCTGGACGAATGGTTCGAAGCCGGCCTGCGCGAATGGGACATCAGCCGCGACGCCCCCTACTTCGGCTTCGAGATTCCCGGCCATCCCGGCAAATACTTCTATGTCTGGCTGGACGCCCCCATCGGCTACATGGCCAGCTTCAAGAACTTCTGCGAAAAACAGGGGCTGGACTTCGACGAATACTGGGCCGGGAACTCCGACGCGGAACTCTACCACTTCATCGGCAAGGACATCATCTACTTCCATGCCCTGTTCTGGCCCGCCATGCTGGACGGCGCGGGCTTCCGCAAGCCCACCACCATCCATGCCCACGGCTTTCTCACCGTGGACGGGCAGAAGATGTCCAAGTCCCGCGGCAGCTTCATCAAGGCCCGCACCTACCTGAACCACCTGAACCCGGAATACCTGCGCTATTACTTCGCCGCCAAGCTGGGTTCCGGCGTGGACGACATCGACCTGAACCTGGAAGACTTCGTCCAGCGGGTCAATTCCGACCTGGTGGGCAAGGTGGTGAACATCGCCAGCCGCTGCGCTGGCTTCATCAGCAAGCGCTTCGGCGGCAGATTGTCCGCCGAACTGTCCGAGCCCGAACTGTTCCAGCGATTCGCCGACGCCAGCGAATCCATCGCTGAACACTACGAAAAACGCGAGTTCAGCCGCGCCGTGCGCGAAATCATGGCCCTGGCGGACAAAGCCAACCAGTACATCGACGAAAAACAACCCTGGGTGGTGGCCAAGGAAGAAGGCCGCGAGCAGGAGCTGCAGGACATCTGTTCCATGGGCATCAATCTGTTCCGGGTGCTCATGGTCTATCTGCGCCCCATACTGCCGGGCACAGCGGAAAGCGCCGAGGCTTTCCTCAACGTCTCCCCCCTGCAATGGCAGGATGCCGGCGTACCCCTGCTGGATCATGAGATCAACAAGTTCAAGGCCCTGATGACCCGGGTGGATCCGAAGAAAATCCAGGCCATGGTGGAAGCCTCCAGGGAAGACATGCAGGCCAAGCCCCAGAAAAGCACCCCCACGAAGAAAAAACAGGACACCGCTGCTGACACCATCGAGTTCGACGACTTCGCCAAGGTGGACCTGCGCGTGGCCCGCATCCTCAAGGCCGAGGCGGTGGAAGGCGCGGACAAGCTGCTGCGACTCACCCTGGATCTGGGCGGGGAAACCCGCAATGTCTTTGCCGGCATCAAGGCGGCCTATGATCCTGGCGAGCTGGAAGGGCGTCTCACGGTGATGGTCGCCAACCTGGCCCCGCGCAAGATGCGCTTCGGCGTCTCTGAAGGCATGGTGCTGGCCGCCGGCCCCGGCGGCAAGGATATCTTCCTGCTCAGCCCCGATGAGGGGGCCGAGCCGGGCATGAAAGTCAAGTAGCGCGGCATGATCCGCAAGGGCCTTCCCATTCTGGCGCTTGCCGCCCTGATGGGTGGCTGTTCTGCGATGCCACCCGCACGCCAGATCCACTACCGCTGCGACAACGACTATCCCCTGCGCGTGGAGCTGGACGGCCAGCAAGCCAGAATCCATCTGCACGACCGCACCCTGGTACTGCCCCGCCGCCCGGACATGAAAGGCGAGCGCTATGTCAGTGACGACCGTCAGCAGCTCTTCCTGCGCAAGGGAGATCAAGCCGTACTGGCCGTCAGCGCCGGGCATGGCATTTTACGCTGCACCGAGGTTCCCTGAATATTGAGGGGTCGCGTATTGAGGGGTCGGAGTCAAATCAGGGTGATGTCATATTCATTCAGGGTCAAGTGGAGATTTGACTCCGCCCCCTCAGCATCCTGTTGCCTTGCGCCAACAGGCTCCACACAAACCTATGAAAGCCATCTAATTCCTTGTTTCCTCGTAAAATCCATCGAATACAGCGCTGACAAAACGACCTCTTTGTTCACGCAAAATGGGTATTTGAAGCAAATACAAAAATTTCTTGAGCCATTTGAAATTCCTTTTCCGTTTTATTGTCATAGCAGGCTGCGGAAACACCGTCGCATAACCTGTCAGGTAATACAGGGACGTATTGCCGCCCTTATGGAACAAGAACAGGAAACACCAGACCGCTTCTCGCTCCCGTCATTCAATGCAGCACCGAAAAGGGGATGCTTTTGGCATCTAACCAGGATAAAGCCGGCTGAATCGGCTCCCGGGGTGTTTCGACCATCAACCCGGAGGGTCTGCAATGAATACAATAGACACGCCTGCATGTGCAATCCAGGCAGTCGAGAGAAAACTGAGCCGTTATGCCATGAGCTGGGTATTACTATCGGCTTTGCTGCTAATGGCCACCTTGTCGTCCGCGTCGGCGGATACACAGCACGGCGCCAACTTCAGTCTTGAACAACGCGTTGCCTGCCAGGCCACCATCGAAAACATCCGATGGGCACACCGCATCTGGCCCAAAGACAATTCCACCCAGAAGCCGCTCCGTTCAGAAATACTCAGCAATGGACAGATTCTGGAGAGGGCAAAAAACAGTCTTGCCATGGAAGCTGCCCTGGCGGCCCTCTACGGTGTCACCATCGATGACAGTCTGTTGCAGGCAGAACTCAATCGCATGGCAAAGCAGACCCGCGCGCCCGAAAGGCTGGAGGAAATGTTCAGCGCCCTGAACAATGACCCGGTGGCCATCGCTGAATGTATCGTGCGTCCCAGCCTGGTGCAGAAGATGTTTCGTACCAGGTATGCTTCGGATTCACGCCAGCACGGCGAGTTGAAAAAGCAGGCTGAATACGCTATTGCAGCAGACAGCCCCCGTGCCCTGGAGCAATCCGGCGGCCAGGAGAAGCTGGTGGAATATGTACGCCTGTCCACAAAGGCGGACCAAGCCGCCCCCTCCAGGACGACAAACAAGCAGGGTATGACACGCATCTACCTGGATAACGACCAATATGAGCGAAAGAGAGACCGGCTGGAACGGCGTGACGCAGCCCGGGCAGCACACTTGACTGAAACCCACGATGCTTTCATTCACAACGAACTACTGGAACATTCCTCTGACAAGATGAAAGTACGCGTGCTGGTATGGAAAAAGAAAGGATTCGATGCCTGGTGGCAGGAACAATCCAGTCGCTGGAAAAATACTTTTCAACCCAAGGCAATCTCACACCTGGAACTGCCCTCCATTCAGGGTAATACAAGAACCTGGCGGACCGATGCCATTGGCAAGGTCACTGCCGACAGCTGGGCGCAGGATCTTACCTATTTTCCCTCGGAGCGGCACGATCATGTTGCCGTGTGGACCGGCAGCGAAATGATCATCTGGGGGGGCACAGACAATCATGACTACTTGAACAGCGGCGGCCGCTATGACCCTGCCACGGACAGCTGGAAACCCACGAGTATCACTGGAGCACCTGACGGGCGCCAGAGGACAGCCGCTGTCTGGACAGGAACCGAAATGATCATCTGGGGTGGCAGGACCAGTGCCGGTGTCATGGGCAGCGGGGGGCGTTACAACCCGGCAAGCGACAGCTGGACAGCCACCACGAATGACGGCGCTCCGGGCTCCCGATACAATCACACGGCCGTATGGACAGGCAGCGAGATGATCGTCTGGGGTGGCTACGGAAGCGGCACGTTTGCCGACGGTGGGCGTTACAATCCTTCAACAGACAGCTGGACATCCCTCACAACCACGGGATCGCCTTTTGCACGATACCTGCACACGGCGGTATGGACAGGAAGTGAAATGATTATCTGGGGCGGCTCCAGCTATCCCACTTATTTCAGCGATGGCGGGCGCTATGATCCTGTCGCTGACAGCTGGTCACCTCTCTCAGCCACAGGAGCACCTTCAGGGCGATACATGCATACTGCTGTGTGGACAGGCAGCGAAATGCTGGTCTGGGGAGGGAAATACAGCAGTACCCTGCTGGACACCGGCGGACGTTACAACCCCAGCAGTGACACCTGGGACACCATCACCACCAGCAATGCCCCCAGTGCAAGAGAGCTTCATTCAGCCGTGTGGAGCGGCAACCGAATGTTGATCTGGGGCGGACAAAACTATCCCACGTCATATGACGATGGTGGCAGCTATGACCCCCTTTCCGACAGCTGGACGACCATTGCTACGACCGGAGCCCCTGAAAACCGCACTTGGCATACGGCCATATGGTCAGGCAGCGAAATGATTGTATGGGGCGGTCTCAATGACTCCTCCAGCCAGGAATACAATTCCGGCGGTCGCTACAATCCTGCTGCTGACAGCTGGTCAGCCACCAGCATTCCCCAGGCACCCAGCCACCGTACAGGCAGTGCCGCTGTATGGACGGGTAACGAGCTGATCGTCTGGGGTGGCTATGGAGACACCCTTTTCAATACCGGTGGACGCTATGACCCGGCCACCGACAGCTGGACGGCCACTAGCACCATTGACGCTCCCGAGGCCCGGGAATTCGAAACGGGCGAGCATGCAAATGCGGTCTGGACAGGCACGGAGATGATCATCTGGGGCGGATGGGGCAGCAGCTCAGAACTCAATACAGGCGGACGATACAACCCGGCGACCGACAGCTGGCTGGCCACCAGCCAGGTGAATGCTCCCAACGCCAGAAGTTCCCACACAATCCTGTGGACGGGAGACCAAATGATTATCTGGGGTGGTTATGACGGCAATGACTATGTCAACGATGGTGGTCGTTACAACCCGGCTTCCGACAGTTGGAGCGCCATCACAATGACCGGCGCCCCCTCTACACGAAGTTCCCCCAGCGCCGTGTGGACAGGCAGCGAGATGATTATCTGGGGCGGCTGGGAAGGTTCCAGCGAAGTTAATACCGGCTCCCGCTACAATCCTTCAACAGACAACTGGACACCCACCGACACCAGCGGAGCCCCGGACGCCCGTGGCGAACACTCGGCAGTCTGGACCGGCAGCGAGATGATCGTGTGGGGCGGCTACAGTAACGCTGCTGGCACCACCGTCAATACCGGTGGACGTTATGATCCTTCTACCGACAACTGGCTCCCGACAAGTTTGATCGATGCCCCCAGCGGGCGCTCCAGCTATCCCGCCATCTGGACGGGGCAGGAAATGATCGTCTGGGGCGGATTGATATATGGGTCAGGTGGCACGAACACCGGGGGCCGTTATGATCCTGCGACCAACAGCTGGCTTGCGACAAGCACCCTGGGCGCTCCCATCGGTCGCGTTTCCCACCATGCGGTATGGACCGGTGAGGAAATGATCGTCTGGGGCGGCAGGCCCTACACTTACCAGGCCGGCATCTACTATCCCTACAGCAGTTACACCATTGGCGGCACGGTCAGCGGCCTGGTCTCGGGCAACACGGTAATACTGCAGAACAATGGCGGTGACGATCTGCCAGTAAACGCCAACGGCGGTTTCACCTTTGACAAGGCCCTGTTCGACAACGCTGACTACGAGGTTACCGTGTCGGTTCAGCCCAGCAGTCCGGATCAGTCATGTGTTGTTTCATCCGGCAGCGGAACCGTGACCGGTGCGGATGTCTCGGACATATCGATCACCTGTACAGTCAACCAGCTGTTTGCAGACGTGGCTCCCGGTCACTGGGCATACGACTGGATACAGACCCTGGCCATCAACGGCATCACCTCGGGCTGCGGCGGTGGAAACTACTGCCCGACGGCCGTGGTCAGCAGGTCTTCCATGGCGGTCTTCCTGGAGCGCGGCATTCATGGCAGTGATTATGTACCGCCTGCCGCCACCGGCTCAGTATTCAACGATGTTTCACCCAGTTACTGGGCGGCCGCCTGGATCGAGCAGCTGGCCGCGGACGGCGTGACCGGCGGTTGCGGCGGGGGTAACTACTGTCCGGAAGAGAGCGTAACCCGGGCATCCATGGCAGTCTTCCTGCTGCGCTCCATGTACGGTTCCGCCTATGTTCCACCCTCCGCCACGGGCACGGTATTCAGCGACGTCCCCGTCGGTTACTGGGCGGCCGCCTGGATTGAGCAGCTGGCCAGCGAAGGCATTACCAATGGCTGCGGTGGCGGCAACTACTGTCCGGATAGCGCCGTAAGCCGGGACCAGATGGCGGTGTTCCTGGTGAGAGCGTTCAACCTGTAACGACACCGGGGCTCAATCGCCCCGGTTTGTTCAGGCCCTGGCGGACAGCGGAAAACCACCGTCGGCTTTCTGCTGCGCATCCTGAAAAATTACATGCCCCGCAGAAAATCCACGGCGACATCCAACTCGCGGGTGCGTGCAAAATCCGGCATGGCATCCAGAAAGGTATGGCCATAATTCTTGCGCAACAGGCGGGGATCGCAGAGCACCAGCACGCCCTTGTCGGTGACGTCGCGTATGAGGCGGCCGGCCCCCTGTTTCAGCGCAATGGCCGCCTGGGGCACCTGGTATTCCATGAAGGGATTGCCACCGGCCTTGCGCATGGCGTCCAGGCGCGCCTTCAGCACGGGGTCGCCGGGTGAGGCAAAGGGCAGCTTGTCGATGATGACCAGGGACAGGGCATCGCCACGCACATCCACCCCTTCCCAGAAGCTGGAGGTGCCCAGGAGCACGGCATTGCCCTGCTCGGTGAAACGGCGCAGCAGCTCCGTTTTCGGGGCGCTGCCCTGCACCAGCAGGGGATAGTCCAGGCGGCCGTCCAGCCAGTCCGCCGCCAGATGCAGGGCGCGGTAGCTGGTAAACAGCAGAAACGCCCTGCCCTGGCTGGCCTCCACAAGGGGCAGCGCCAGCTCCATGACCTTTTCCGTATAGTTTGGCGCGCTGGGTTCGGGCAGGCCCTTGGGCACGAACCACAGGGCCTGCTCCTGGTAGTCAAAGGGGCTGTCCCAGCGGGCCGTCTCCGCCTGATGCAATCCCAGCTGCTGCTGGAAGTGGCTGAAGCTCTCACCCACGGCCAGGGTAGCCGAGGTGAATATCCAGGCAGCGGGATGGCAGGTCATCTGCCCCTGGAACAGACCGGCCACGTCCAGGGGCGTGCTGTGCAGGCGCACGCTCTGGGTATGAACCTCGAACCAGCGCACCTGCTCCTCCGGATTTTCCGGCTCGGTGATCTGCGCCAGGTCGTCCAGAAGGGCCCGGGCGCGACTCATGCAGCTGTCCAAGCCCTTGCCCCGGCCTTCAATGCTTTTGAGCATGCCGTGCAGGCCCTTCAGTTCCTTGCGCAGATAGTCCAAGGCGTTGACCACATCGGCATTGGCCGCCACTTCTTCCCAGGCGCCCCGCTGGCCATCCTTTCCAAAAGCCAGCCGAAAATCCCGGGCGGCTTTTTCAAGGTGATCGATCTGCTCCAGGATTTTCGGCAGATCCCCCGCCTCGCGCACATACTCGGCACGGCTGTCCCGGGCCAGCTCCAGGAACTGGCGGGTGCCAATGGACAGGCCGAAAAAATTGCTGGCCACGTCCGGCAGCTGGTGGGCCTCGTCGATGATGTAGGCATCAGCCGCCGGCAGCAGCTCGCCGAAGCCTTCGTCCTTGATGGAAAAGTCCGCGCACAGCAGGTGATGATTGATGACCACGATATCCGCTTCCTGGGCGCGCTTGCGGGCCTCCACCAGGTGACATTTGCTGAAGGAAGGGCACTCGCTGCCCAGGCAGTTGTCTCCGGTGGAAGTAATCAGGGGCCACACGGCAGAATCCTCCGGCAAGCTGGAAAGCTCGGCGATGTCGCCGCTGCGCGTGGTCAGGGACCACTCCTGCACCTGGCGCAGATGCCGGGCCACTTCCCGGCGATGCCCGCGGGCGTCCAACAGGGCGTTCTCCATGCGGTGCAAACACAGGTAGTTGGCCCGCCCCTTGAGCAGGGCCACGCTGGCCGGGCTGGCCATGGCTTCGCGCAGCAGAGGCAGATCCTTGATGAACAGCTGGTCCTGGAGATTCTTGGTGCCCGTGGAAATAATCACCTTGGCACCGGACAGCAAGGCCGGCACCAGGTAGGCGAAGGTCTTGCCCGTGCCCGTGCCCGCCTCGGCAATGAGGCGCCCGCCCAGCTCGATGCAGCTGGCCACGGCCTCGGCCATCTCCTGCTGCTGACGCCGCCAGGAAAAGCCCGGCAGGGCCCGGGACAGCAGGCCATCCGGAGCCAGCACCGCATCGACATCGATCATCAGAGACTGCGGGCCCTGCGAATCAGCTCATCATTGTCGGCGCGCAGGGCCCTGTCCCCTCCCGCCAGGGCATTGGACTTGGCCGCCAGGCTGGCCGCCAGGGAATACTGTTTCTGCTCATAACGCACATGCGCCAGGCGGTTCCACAGCCCGGCATTCTTCGGCTCGATACGCAGGGCCCGCTCCAGGCTGCTGGCCGCCGCCACCAGTTCCCCGTTCTCCTGCTGACGCTGGGCGCGCGCCATCAGGGCCTGCACGGCCCGGGCCGGCTGGGGCCGGGCATG
>JALVEW010000051.1 GCA_027030425.1 Sedimenticola sp. | reverse complement strand
GGCGACAACGTGAAGATGACCGTGAAGCTGATTGCGCCCATCGCCATGGAAGAAGGCCTGCGCTTCGCCATTCGTGAAGGTGGCCGTACCGTCGGCGCCGGTGTTGTTTCCAAGATCATCGAGTAATCGTTATGGCTAACCAGCGTATCAGAATCAAACTCAAGTCCTTCGATCACCGGCTGATAGATCAGTCTACCAAGGAGATCGTGGACACCGCGAAGCGCACGGGCGCCCGGATTAAGGGACCCATTCCGCTTCCCACGCGCAAAGAGCGCTACACGGTACTGATTTCTCCGCACGTCAACAAGGACGCGCGTGACCAGTACGAGATTCGCACCCACAAGCGGCTCATGGATATCGTCGATCCCACCGACAAGACGGTCGACGCCCTGATGAAGCTGGATCTGGCCGCTGGGGTTGATGTTCAGATCAAGCTGAACTGAGGTTTTTAATCATGGCATTAGGATTAGTTGGACGCAAAGCAGGCATGACCCGGGTCTTCAATGAAGACGGTGTCTCCGTGCCTGTCACTGTGGTTCAGGTCGAGCCCAACCGCGTAACCCAGGTGCGCACGCCCGAAACCGATGGTTATCAGGCCGTGCAGGTCACCGTGGGCAAGCGCAAGGCCAGCCGCGTGAACAAGCCCATGGCGGGTCATTTCGCCAAGGCAGGCGTGGAAGCAGGTCGTGGTCTGTGGGAGTTTCGCCTGGAAGATCACGATGGCGACGTTCCCGAGGTGGGCAGCGAAATCAAGGTAGACCTGTTTGAAACCGGCCAGAAGGTGGATGTCAGCGGCATCTCCAAGGGCAAGGGTTTCCAGGGCGGCGTGAAGCGCCATAATTTCCGCATGCAGGATGCCACCCACGGCAACTCCATCTCTCACCGTGCCCCCGGCTCCATCGGTCAATGTCAGACCCCGGGCCGCGTGTTCAAGGGCAAGAAGATGGCGGGGCACATGGGTAGCGAGAAGGTTACCGTGCAGACTCTGGAGATCGTCCGTGTGGACGCTGATCGTGGTCTGCTGCTGATCAAGGGCGCCGTACCCGGTGCGCCTGGTGGCGATGTCATCGTCACTCCGGCGATCAAACTGAAGAACAAGGGTTAAGTCATGGACTTGAATGTAACAGGCGGGGCTTCCCTGCAAGTATCAGACGCCGTGTTCGGCGCCGACTTCAAAGAAGCGCTGGTGCACCAAGTGGTTACAGCCTACATGGCTGCTGCCCGCTCCGGCACCAAGGCGCAGAAAAACCGCTCCGCCGTGAGTGGTGGCGGTATCAAGCCTTTTCGTCAGAAAGGTACCGGTCGTGCCCGCCAGGGCACCATTCGCAGCCCCATCATGGTGGGTGGTGGCCGCGCCTTCGCCGCGCAGCCTCGCAGCTACGCCCAGAAGGTGAACAAAAAGATGTATCGCGGTGCGCTGCGCTCTATCCTTTCCGAGCTGCTGCGCCAGGAGCGTCTGGTAGTGGTGGACAGCTTCGGCGTGGACGCGCCCAAGACCAAGCAACTGGTGGGCAAGCTCAAGGACCTGGGTCTGGATGATGTGCTGATTATCGTCGAGCAGCTGGATGAGAACCTGCTGCTGGCGGCGCGCAACCTCTACCATGTGGACGTGCGCGACACGGATCAGCTGGACCCCGTTTCCCTGGTGGGTTACGAGAAGGTGCTGGTTACTGCCGAAGCCCTGAAGAAGATCGAGGAGAAGCTGGCATGAGCAACGAACGTCTGATGAAAGTTCTTCTTGGGCCCCTGATGTCCGAGAAAAGCGCCAACGCCGCGGACAACGCCCGCCAGTTCACCTTCAAGGTGACCACGGACGCCACCAAGCCCGAGATCGCCGCCGCCGTCGAGCTGCTGTTCGATGTGACCGTGGACAAGGTTCAAACCATCAAGGTCAAGGGCAAGCGCAAGCGTTTCGGTCAGATCCAGGGCAAGCGCAAGGACTGGAAAAAGGCCATCGTGCGCCTGGCGGAAGGTCAGGACATTGATTTTGGAGCCGGTGCCTGAGCACCAGCACTGACAAGACAAGCAAAGCGGAAGCAGAAAGATGCCAATCGTTAAAGCCAAACCGACATCCCCGGGGCGCCGGTTCGTCGTCCAGGTAAAGACTCCTGGACTGCACAAGGGTGCGCCTTACGAGCCACTGGTCGCAAAGAAATCCAAGACCGGTGGTCGTAACAACCAGGGCCGCATCACCACCCGTCATCGCGGCGGTGGCCACAAGCAGCGCTATCGCATCATCGATTTCAAGCGCGACAAGGACGGTGTGCCAGGTGTTGTCGAGCGGCTGGAGTATGATCCCAACCGCAGCGCGCACATCTGCCTGGTCAAGTATGCCGACGGCGAGCGCCGCTACATCATTGCTCCCAAGGGGGTGAAGGCTGGCGATCCCATCCAGTCCGGTCTGGAAGCGCCCATCGAGCCCGGCAACTGCCTGCCTCTGCGCAACATTCCCGTGGGTAGCACCATCCACTGCATTGAGATGAAGATTGGCAAGGGCGCCCAGATTGCCCGCAGCGCCGGCACTTCCGCGCAGCTGGTGGCCCGTGAAGGCGATTACGCCACCCTGCGGTTGCGTTCTGGCGAGATGCGCAAGATTCACGCCGATTGCCGTGCCACCATCGGTGAGGTGGGCAATTCAGAGCATAGCCTGCGCAAGCTGGGCAAGGCCGGTGCCACCCGCTGGCGAGGTATTCGCCCCACGGTTCGCGGTGTGGTCATGAACCCCGTGGATCACCCCCATGGCGGTGGTGAAGGTCGAACCTCCGGTGGCCGTCATCCCGTCAGTCCCTGGGGTGTGCCCACCAAGGGCCACAAGACCCGCAGTAACAAGCGTACCGACAAGTTCATCGTACGCGATCGTCGCCGCAAGTAATCAGGTGAGGTAAGAGAAAAATGCCACGTTCAATACGAAAAGGTCCTTTCGTCGATCATCATCTGATGAAGAAAGTGGAAGAAGCCGTCGCGAGCAACAACCGTCGTCCCATCAAGACCTGGTCCCGCCGCTCCATGATTCTTCCTGAAATGGTTGGCCTGACCATCGCGGTACACAACGGCCGTCAGCATGTGCCCGTTCTCATTTCCGAGAACATGGTGGGACACAAGCTGGGGGAATTCGCGCTGACCCGCACCTATCGCGGTCACGCGGCCGACAAGAAATCCAAGCGTTAAGGAGAGCAGACAATGCAAGCAACAGCAAAATTGCGTTATGCACGCCTCTCTGCGCAGAAAGGGCGTCTGGTTGCTGACCAGATCCGGGGCCTGCCAGTAGAACGTGCGCTGGAGACCCTGCAGTTCAGCAAGAAGAAGGGCGCTGCACTTATCAAGAAGATTCTGGATTCTGCCATCGCAAATGCAGAAAACAACGAAGGTGCCGACGTGGATGAGCTGCGGGTCACGACCATCATGGTCGATGAAGGCCCCACCATGAAGCGCATCCGGGCAAGAGCAAAGGGCCGTGCGACCAAGATTCTGAAGCGCACCAGCCACATCACCGTCACCGTTGGCGACGAGTAAGAAGGCAAAGATATGGGTCAAAAAGTAAATCCGATTGGAATCCGCCTGGGTATCGTCAAGCAGCATACCTCCAAGTGGTACGCCGACAGCAGCAGCTATGCTGACCTGCTCAACCAGGACCTGGAAGTTCGCGACTTCCTGAAGAAGAAGCTGGCGCATGCGTCCGTTTCCCGCATTCAGATTGATCGCGCCGCCAACAATGCGCATATCACCGTACACACGGCGCGTCCGGGTCTGGTGATCGGCAAGAAAGGCGAGGATATCGATGCCTTGCGCCGTGAGGTCTCCCGCAAGATGGGCGGTCCCGTGCACATCAGTATCGAGGAAATCCGCAAGCCTGAGTTGGATGCCCAGCTTGTGGCGGAGAGTATCGCCCAGCAGCTGGAGCGCCGCATCATGTTCCGCCGCGCCATGAAACGCGCCGTGCAGAACTCCATGCGTCTGGGCGCCGAAGGCGTGAAGGTGAATATTTCCGGCCGCCTCAATGGCGCGGAGATTGCCCGGGCCGAGTGGTATCGTGAAGGCCGGGTGCCCCTGCACACCCTGCGCGCGGACATCGATTATGGTACCGCGGAAGCCGCGACCACCTACGGCATCATCGGTATCAAGGTATGGATCTTCAAGGGCGAGGTCTTCGGTGACGAAGCTCTGACGGAATCCAAGTCCGGCAAGAAAGGCAAGAAATCCGGCGGGAGAAGCTAATCATGTTGCAGCCAAAGCGTACCAAGTTTCGTAAACAGCACACCGGCCGTAACCGTGGCCTGGCCCATCGCGGCAGCAATGTGAGCTTCGGAGAGTTTGGCCTCAAGGCGACCGGCCGTGGCCGCATCACCGCCCGTCAGATCGAGGCGGCCCGTCGGACCATCACCCGTCGCGTAAAGCGGGGCGGCAAGCTGTACATCCGGGTATTTCCGGACAAGCCCATCACCAAGAAGCCCCTGGAAGTTCGTATGGGTAAAGGCAAGGGTAACGTTGAGTATTGGGTAGCCCAGATCCAGCCCGGTCGCATGCTCTATGAGATCGAGGGTGTATCCGAGGAGCTGGCACGTGAAGCCTTCAAGCTCGCTTCCGCCAAGCTGCCTGTATCTACAACATTTGTAAAGCGGACGATAATGTGATGAAAGCGAGTGAACTGCGGGAAAAGTCCCTGGACGAGCTGAAGAAAGAACTGATGGAAAAGCTCAAGGAGCAATTCAATCTGCGCATGCAGAATGGCACCGGTCAGCTGGCACGTCACCATGTTATCAAAGAGGTGCGCCGTGACATCGCGCGCATCAAGACAGTAATGAACGAAATGCGGAAGGCAGGTTAACCATGAGCGAGCAAGGCCAGACAAACCGGACCCTGCAGGGCAAGGTGATCAGCGACAAGATGGACAAGTCCATCACCGTACAGGTCGAGCGTCGCGTGAAGCACCCCATCTACGGCAAATTCATACGCCGTTCCACCAAAGTGCACGCGCATGACGAGAACAACGAGTGCCGCATGGGAGACGTGGTGGTGGTGGAGCAATGCCGCCCCCTGTCCAAGACCAAGAAATGGCGTTTCGTCAAGCTGGTCGAGCGCGCAAACTGATTTTTCGATAAAGAAAGACTGACAACATAAGGGTAGTGTCATGATCCAGATGCAAACCATGCTGAACGTTGCCGACAACAGCGGCGCCAAACGTGTTCAGTGCATCAAAGTGCTGGGCGGCTCGCATCGCCGTTACGCCGGAGTGGGGGATATCATCAAGGTATCCGTGAAGGATTCCATTCCCCGCGGCAAAGTGAAAAAAGGCGATGTATATAACGCGGTGGTGGTTCGCACCAAGAAAGGCGTGCGCAGGCCCGACGGCTCCATAATCCGTTTTGACGGCAACGCGGCCGTGCTGCTGAACAGCCAACTGCAACCCATCGGCACCCGTATCTTCGGCCCGGTGACCCGTGAACTTCGCGGCGAGCGTTTCATGAAGATCATTTCATTGGCTCCCGAGGTGCTTTGAGGAATCGTCATGGCAAACAAGATTCGTAAAGGGGACGATGTCATCGTCCTGGCTGGAAAGGACAAGGGCAAGCGCGGTACCGTGCTCAAGCTGGTAGGCGAGGACCGGGTGCTGGTGGAGAACATCAACCTGGCCAAGAAGCACGCCAAGCCCAACCCCATGAAGGGTGAGCCTGGTGGCATCGTGGAAAAGGAAATGCCCCTCCATATTTCAAACGTCGCCCTGTTCAATCCCGTGAGCAACAAGGCCGATCGCGTGGGTTTCAAGACCCTGGAAGACGGTCGCAAGGTGCGTATATTCAAATCCAACGGCGAAGTCGTGGACGTCTGAGGCACAATCCAATGGCTAGGTTACAGGATCATTACAAAGAGAGCGTTGTTCCCGCGCTGATCGAGAAATTCGGTTACAAGAGCGTGATGGAAGTACCTCGTATCGAGAAAATCACTCTGAACATGGGTGTCGGTGAAGCGACGGGAGACAAGAAGATTCTCCAGAACGCCGTAGGCGACATGACCAAGATTGCCGGACAGAAGCCCGTGGTGACACTGGCGCGCAAGTCCGTGGCAGGCTTCAAGATTCGGGAAGGCTGGCCCATCGGCTGCAAGGTCACCCTGCGCGCGGAGCGCATGTACGAGTTCCTCGATCGTCTGGTGAATATCGCTATTCCCCGTATTCGTGACTTCCGGGGTCTCAATCCCAAATCTTTCGACGGTCGTGGCAACTACAGCATGGGCGTGAAGGAACAGATCATTTTCCCTGAAGTGGATTATGACAAGATCGACGCCCTGCGCGGCATGGACATCACCATCACCACCACTGCCGGCAGTGATGAGGAAGGCAAGGCCCTGCTCGAGGGCTTCAACTTCCCCTTCAAGTAACAGTAGAGAGAGCCCAGGAAACCATGGCAAAGAAAAGCATGATCGCCCGCGAGAACAAGCGGGCCAGGCTGGCCGCAAAGTATGCTGCCAAGCGTGCCGAGCTGAAGGCAATCATCAAGAACCCGGAGAGTTCTCCGGAGCAGATCGATGAAGCCGTGCTCAAGCTGCAGAAGCTGCCCCGCGATTCCAGCCCGGTGCGCAAGCAGCGCCGCTGCCGCATCACCGGTCGTCCTCACGCGGTGTACCGCAAGTTCGGCCTGTGCCGCAACAAGTTGCGCGAAGCAGCCATGCGCGGTGACGTGCCCGGTCTGAAGAAGGCTAGCTGGTAAACAGCGGAAAAAGTATTTTCCGGCAGCCCACCGCGGGATGGTCGGGGAAAGGGTCCAGGGCTGAAAAAGTCCTGGATTTTTTCAAGTAAATTGGTTAAAGTTGCCGGCTCCCTCAACCAGGGGGCTGTATTCGTCAATGGGTATCGGACTTCGCTCCAGAAGTTGCCTGACCCGAGGAGCCTATAAACTATGAGTATGTCAGATCCGATTGCGGATATGCTTACGCGCATCCGTAATGGCCAGGCTGCTGGCAAGGTCAGCGTCACGCTGCCTGCATCCAAGAAAAAGCTGGCTATCGCCAATGTTCTCAAGGACGAAGGCTATATCGCCGATGTGAGCACGTCCGATGTGGACGGCAAGCCCGTCATGGAAATCACCC
The DNA here is from genome assembly GCA_027030425.1 of Sedimenticola sp. GTDB lineage: Bacteria > Pseudomonadota > Gammaproteobacteria > Chromatiales > Chromatiaceae > Thiolapillus. The sequence goes on along the minus strand of JALVEW010000051.1, from coordinate 8,319 downwards.
TCAAGTATTTCCAGGGGCAGCCGGTCATCGAAATGGTCAAGCGCGTCAGCCGTCCCGGCCTGCGTATCTACAAGGGGCGCGATGAGCTTCCCAAGGTACGCGGTGGACTGGGCATTGCCATCGTATCCACTTCCCGTGGGCTGATGACCGACCGCGAGGCCCGCAAGCAGGGTCACGGCGGTGAAGTCATCGCCTTCGTGGCCTGATCATCGAGGAGGCTTTCAAATGTCACGTATAGCAAAAGCTCCCGTACCGGTGGTGTCCGGTGTTGAAATCAAACTCGATGGTCAGAAGGTCACGGTGAAGGGCTCCAAGACCAGCACCGATTTCGAAGTGCATCCCCTGGTGGAAGTGAAGCTGGAAGACGGCGAACTCCGTTTCGCTCCCCGGGATCCGGAAAGCAAGTCCGGCTGGGCCATGGCGGGTACCATGCGTTCCCTGGTGAACAACATGGTGATTGGCGCTTCCCAGGGTTTCCAGAAGAAACTGCAACTCGTCGGCGTGGGTTACCGGGCACAGGTGAAAGGCAAGGTGCTGGATTTGAGTCTTGGCTTTTCCCATCCGGTGGAGTATCCCATTCCCGAAGGCATCACCATAGAGACGCCTTCCCAGACCGAGATCGTGGTGTCTGGCACAGACAAGCAGAAGGTGGGCCAGGTAGCCGCCGAGATTCGCCGCTACCGTCCGCCGGAGCCCTACAAGGGCAAAGGTGTCCGCTATGCGGATGAGCATGTAATCCGCAAAGAAGCGAAGAAGAAATAAGAGGTTATGACGATGGACAAGAAAGCAAGTCGCATGCGTCGGGCCCGCCGGGCCAGAGCCAAGATTCGCGAGCTGGCCATACACCGCCTCACGGTGCACCGCACCCCCCGGCACATCTATGCCCAGGTTATTGCTCCGGATGGCGCCACCGTGGTCTGTTCCGCGTCCACCCTGGACAAGGAAGTGCGCGGTGGTGTGGAAGGCTCTACCGGTAATACGGATGCAGCTGCCGTGGTGGGCAAGGCAGTGGCCGAGCGCGCCAAGGCAGCCGGCGTCGAGAAAGTTGCCTTCGATCGCTCCGGTTTTCAATATCACGGCCGCGTAAAAGCGCTGGCGGAAGCAGCCCGCGAAGCCGGGCTCCAGTTCTGAGGATTGGAAAATGGCAAATTTTGAACAAAACGCCGGTGGCGACGATCTGATTGAAAAGCTGGTGGCTGTCAATCGCGTGGCCAAGGTAGTGAAAGGCGGCCGCCAGTTCGGTTTCTCCGCGCTGGTAGTCGTCGGTGACGGTGACGGCAAGGTCGGATTTGGCATGGGCAAGGCGAAGGAAGTTCCCATCGCCATCCAGAAGGCCATGGAGACCGCGCGTCGCAACATGAAGACTGTCAAGCTGGCCGACGGCACCCTGCAGTACCCGGTAATTGGCAAGCACGGTGCCGCCAAGGTCTACATGCAGCCGGCCTCCGAGGGTACCGGTATCATCGCCGGTGGTGCCATGCGTGCCATCTGTGAGGCGGCGGGCGTGCACAACGTACTGGCCAAGTGCATCGGCACCAACAACCCGATCAACGTGGTTCGCGCCACCATGAACGGGCTGGTGGACATGGTCAGTCCTGAAGAAGTCGCGGCCAAACGCGGCAAAACCGTGGAAGAAATCCTGGGGTAAGACAGTGGCTGACGCAAAGAAGATGAAAGTAAAGCTGGTACGCAGCATGAATGGCCGTCTGAAAAGCCATCAGGCCTGCGTTCGCGGACTGGGTCTGCGTCGCATGCATCAGGTGGTCGAGGTGGAGGACACCCCTTCCACTCGCGGCATGTTGAACAAGGTATCCTATATGGTACAGCTCGTGGAGGACGCATAAGATGCGCCTGAATACACTCAAGCCCGCGGACGGCAGCAAGTCTGACCGCAAGCGCGTCGGCCGTGGCATCGGCAGTGGCCTGGGCAAGACCTGCGGCCGTGGTCACAAGGGCCAGAAATCCCGTTCTGGCGGTTTCCACAAGGTCGGATTTGAAGGCGGCCAGATGCCTTTGCAGCGCCGTCTGCCCAAAGTCGGCTTCCGTTCCCGCAAGGCCAAGTACACAGCGGAGGTTCGTCTGGACGAGCTGGGCAAGGTAGCCGGTGACGTGGTGGATATGAACGCCCTGTGGGAAGCCGATATTCTTCCTCGCAGCATGAAACGTGCAAAGGTCATCCTGTCCGGTGAAATCAACCGCGCTGTGACCGTAAAAGGCCTGCGCGCGACCAAGGGTGCCCGTGCCGCCATCGAAGCGGCCGGTGGCAAGGTAGAGGACTGAGGGACCCATGGCGCTGAATCCTGCAGCTGGTAGTGGTATACAGCTTGGGCAGCTCACTGAGTTGCGCCAGCGTTTCCTGTTCCTCCTGGGAGCACTGATTGTATACCGCATCGGTACCTATATTCCGGTGCCCGGTGTGAATCCGGCTGCGCTGGCGGCGCTGTTTGACCAGCAGCAGGGCAGCATCCTGGGGATGTTCAACATGTTCTCCGGTGGCGCCCTCAAGCGTGCATCCATTCTTGCCTTGGGTATCATGCCCTACATCTCTGCTTCCATTATCGTGCAGCTGATGACTTCCGTGGTGCCCAAGCTGGAACAACTGAAGAAGGAAGGCGAGGCTGGAAGGCGCAAGATCACTCAGTACACTCGCTACGGCACCGTGGTGCTGGCGACCTTCCAGGCCGTGGGTATCTCCGTGGCCCTGCAGAGCCAGTCCTCCGGCGGCATGTCCATGGTCATGGCGCCGGGCATGGGTTTCGTGTTTACGGCAACGGTTTCTTTGGTCACGGGAACCATGTTCCTCATGTGGCTGGGTGAGCAAATCACCGAGCGGGGCCTGGGCAACGGTATTTCCATGATTATCTTTGCCGGCATCGTGGCTGGTCTGCCTGCCGCTTTCGGCAGCGTGGCGGAACTGGTGCGCAATGGGGAAATGAACGCCCTGTTTGCCCTGTTCCTGTTCCTGCTGGCTATCGGGGTGACAGCTTTCGTGGTGTTCGTGGAAAGAGGTCAGCGCAGGATTACCATCAACTATGCCAAGCGGCAGCAGGGCAGAAGAATGCTGGCGGCACAGAGCAGTTTCCTGCCCCTCAAGCTGAACATGGCGGGTGTTATTCCCCCTATCTTCGCTTCCAGCATCATCCTGTTTCCGACTACCTTGGCGCAATGGGCCGGTAATACTCCCAACATGCGCTGGTTGCAGGATATCGTGGCCAAGCTGTCACCAGGTCAGCCCATCTACGTGGCCCTGTATGCAGCGGCGATCATATTCTTCTGCTTTTTCTACACCGCGCTGGTGTTCAATGCGCGGGAAACAGCGGACAACCTCAAGCGTTCCGGCGCCTTCATTCCCGGGATTCGTCCCGGCGAGCAGACCGCCAAGTACATCGATGGGGTGATGACCCGGCTGACCTTGGCTGGCGCCATCTACATCACGGCGGTGTGCCTGTTGCCCGAGTTCCTTATCGTGGGCTGGAACGTGCCCTTTTATTTCGGCGGCACCTCGTTGCTGATCGTGGTTGTCGTGATCATGGACTTCATTGCCCAGGTGCAGTCGCACCTCATGTCTCACCAGTACGAGGGGTTGATGAAGAAAGCTAATCTCAAGGGCCAGGGCGGCGCGGGTGTTCCCCGCTGACCCCGGCATAAAGACAGGAACGAGAAAATGAAAGTTCGTGCTTCAGTTAAAAAGATGTGCCGCAACTGCAAGATCATCAAGCGCAAGGGCGTGGTTAGGGTGATCTGCACCGATCCCCGGCACAAGCAGCGTCAGGGCTGATTTGGTTTGAGCGAAGCTTCCGCCAGAACTTTACTGGATTTGGAAGATCGATATTGAAAAAGTGTGATAGTTGGGATATAGTTCCGCGTTTTCGCTGGACGAATTTCCGACTGTAAGTATCAGGAGATGACAGGATGGCCCGCATAGCAGGCGTAAATATTCCGGACCGCAAGCACGCGGTTATCGCGTTGACTGCAATCTACGGCATTGGTCGTTCACGTGCAGCAAAGATTTGTGAAGCTGCCGGCGTTGCGCAGGACAGCAAGATCATGGATCTCAGCGAAGAGCAGATCGACAAGATCCGTGCCGAGGTTGCCAAGTATGTCGTGGAAGGTGACCTGCGTCGCGAGATTTCCATGAACATCAAGCGTCTGATGGATCTTGGCTGCAACCGCGGCATCCGTCATCGTCGCGGCCTGCCCCTGCGCGGCCAGCGCACCAAGACCAACGCCCGTACCCGGAAGGGTCCGCGTCGTCCCATCAAACGCTAACCGCCAGATAATTCGAGAGTGTAGGTACAGGCATGGCCAAGTCCACAACCCGTTCCAAAAAGAAGATCAAAAAGACCGTGAGTGATGGTATCGCCCATATTCATGCGTCTTTCAACAACACCATCATCACCATTACCGACCGCCAGGGCAATGCCCTGTGCTGGGCGACTTCCGGTGGATCAGGCTTCCGCGGCTCCCGCAAAAGCACGCCTTTTGCGGCCCAGGTAGCGGCTGACCGCGCCGGTCAGATGGCCAAGGAATATGGGGTGAAGAACCTGGACGTGAACGTCAAGGGGCCTGGCCCGGGTCGTGATTCCGCGGTACGTGCCCTGAACAATGCCGGTTTCAAAATCACCAGCATTACCGATGTGACACCCATTCCTCACAATGGCTGTCGTCCACCCAAGAAACGCCGCGTCTAGTCTGGAGCATTATTATGGCAAGGTATCTCGGACCAAAATGTAAACTGATGCGCCGCGAGGGTACGGACCTGTACCTGAAGAGCCGCGCGCGTTCTGTCGATTCCAAGTGCAACATGGAAAAGTTGCCCGGTCAGACCCAGGAGCGTCGTCGCCGTCTCTCCGACTATGGTGTGCAGCTGCGTGAAAAGCAGAAGGTTCGCCGTTTGTATGGCGTGCTGGAAAAGCAGTTCCGCAACTACTACGCAGCGGCCGACCGTCAGAAGGGGCCCACGGGCGAGAACCTTCTGCAGCTGCTGGAGCGCCGCCTGGACAACGTCGTTTATCGCATGGGTTTCGGCGCCACCCGAAACGAAGCGCGTCAACTGGTTAGCCACAAGGCCATCGAGGTCAATGGCAAGGTGGTCAATGTCGCCTCCTACCGCGTGAGTCCCGGTGACGTGGTTGCCGTAAGGGAAAAGGCGCGCAAGCAGGTGCGCATCGCCAATGCGCTGGCGCTGGCCGAGCAATACGGTTTCCCCGAGTGGGTCGAAGTTGACGTGAAGGGCATGAGTGGTACGTTCAAGCGTCTGCCCGAGCGCGCGGATCTGCCCGCTGAAATCAACGAACAGCTCATCGTCGAACTTTACTCCAAGTAAGTCAGGAAGGTACGTTCATGGCGGATTCCGTCACAGAGTTTTTGAAGCCACGCATCATTGGCGTGGACAAGGTCAACGACAGGCGCTCCAAGGTTTCCCTGGAGCCCCTGGAAAGAGGTTTTGGCCATACATTGGGCAACGCGCTGCGTCGCATCCTGTTGTCCTCCATGCCTGGCTGCGCCATTGTCGATGCCGAAATCGAGAATGTGCTGCATGAGTACAGCGGCATCGAAGGTGTGCAGGAAGATGTGCTGGAGATCCTGCTCAACCTCAAGGGCGTGGCCATCGTCATGGAAGACCGCGACGAGGCGGAGCTGACTCTCAAGGTCAAGGGTCCCGCCGTGGTTACCGCCGGCGATATCCAGCTCACGCACGGCGTCGAGGTCGTCAATCCGGATCACGTGATTGCCCACCTCACCGACAAGGGTGAACTGAGCATGCTGCTCAAGGTGCGCCGCGGTCGTGGCTATGAAGCCGCCTCCAGCCGTGAAAGCGCCGCCGGAGAGGACCGTCCCATCGGTCATCTCAAGCTGGATGCTTCCTTCAGCCCCGTGCTGCGGGTGGCTTACAGCGTGGAATCCGCCCGCGTGGAGCAGCGCACCGACCTGGATCGCCTGGTCATCGATATCGAGACCAACGGTACCATCGATGCCGAGGACGCCATACGCCGTGCGGCCACCATCCTGCAGAAGCAGCTGGAAACCTTTGTCTACCTGGAAGAGACGACGCCGGAAGACGAGTCCGTGTCCGAGCCCGAGGCGCCGGCCATCGATCCTATCCTGCTGCGTCCCGTGGACGACCTGGAACTTACGGTGCGTTCCGCGAACTGTCTCAAGGCGGAAAATATCTTCCTCATTGGTGACCTGATTCAGCGCACCGAGGTGGAACTGCTGAAGACCCCGAATCTTGGCAAGAAGTCCCTGAACGAAATCAAGGACGTTCTCGCCACCCGCGGGCTTTCCCTGGGCGTGCGCCTGGAGAACTGGCCGCCGGAAAACATACAGGAACTGGTGGCGAAATAATCGCTGCCCATTGATCTCAACCCTTTACTCAGGAAAGTCGACCCATGCGTCATCGCAAAGCCGGACGGCAGCTGAACCGAAACAGCTCCCATCGCAAAGCCATGTTCCGTAACATGGCCGTGTCTCTCATCGAGCATGAAATGATCAAGACCACCTTGCCCAAGGCCAAGGAATTGCGTCGTGTTGCTGAACCCCTCATCACCCTCGCCAAGCAGGACAGTGTGGCCAAGCGCCGCCTGGCTTTCTCCCGCCTGCGTGACGATGCTGCGGTAGGCAAGCTGTTTGCCGAACTGGGTCCCCGTTATCAGGATCGTCCTGGCGGATACCTGCGTATCCTCAAGTGCGGTTACCGCCCCGGCGACAAGGCGCCCATGGCCTATGTGGAGTTGGTGGATCGGCCGATTTCCGAGGATACCGAGGAAGTCTTCGAGGATTGATCGGCTGACGGGCCGTGACGAAGAAGCCGGGCCATGGTCCGGCTTTTTTGCGTTCAGAGCAATGAGCAGTCCGGACATATTTTTCTTTACGGATTTTGGTGTACAAGGCCCGTACCTGGGACTCATGGAAGCCGCCGTGGCCAATGTCTGTGCCGGCGTCCGGGTAGTGAATCTCATGTGTGACGCGCCGCGCCACGATCCCCGGCGCGCTGCCTATCTTCTTGCGGCTCTGGAGGCCTGGCTGCCGACCGAAGCCATCGTGGTGGCGGTGGTCGATCCCGGGGTGGGAAGCGACAGGGGCATGCTGGCTCTTGAGGCGGATGATCGATGGTTTCTCGGGCCGGACAACGGCCTGCTCTCCCGGGTGGGCCGGTCCGCGCGTCATAGGCGGCTCTGGGTACTGGAAGCCGAGCCGGATGCCCGGTTGTCCGCCAGTTTCCACGGCAGGGATGTGTTCGCGCCCGCCGCCGCCCGCCTGGCCTGCGGAAACAAGCCTCGGCTGAAGCCCCGCCAGCGGACCGCCATTGTCGGCCAGGACTGGCCTGATTCACTGCCGGAGGTGCTCTACATCGATCATTTCGGTAACGCCATGACGGGGATTTCCCCGGCAGATTTGCCACCCTCAGGAACGCTGGTCGTAAATGGCAGAAAACTCACCAGGGTACGAACCTTCTCCGATGTGGCGCCGGGTGAGCCTCTGTGCTACGAAAACTCCCTGGGACTGTTGGAGATTGCTGTCAATGGCGGCAGCGCCGCCGCGGCACTTGGGCTGCGCATCGGTTCCTGCGTGAGCTTGTTCCCGGGATGATTTCCGGCGGCATGCCTCTCGTCACCCTTGGCGCGCCGTTTGTCTGCTGGTAAGCCAGGTATTCTGGAAATTCACCCGTTGCTGGGCTAGTATCAGGAGCATGAGACTGCTTCCTGTCATTGCCCTGGTATTGGCTTTCCCGGCCGCCCATGCGGAAATCTACAAGTGGGTGGATGCCGAGGGGAATGTGCATTATGGTGACCAGCCGGACACGGCGGCAGCCAAACCCATGAAGAATCTGCCGGGGCTTTCCACCTATGCTCCTCCCGTGGTCCCTGAAAAAGAAGAGGGGGTCCTGGAGGGTACTCCCGAAGCGCTCACCAAGCCCGCAAAGACCAAAGCTGGCACTGTTCAGGGATATCGGAGCATCAGCATTGTCAGCCCGGAGGACGGGGGCACGGTACGCAGCAGTCCGGGGAACGTTCCTGTTTTCGTCGCACTGGCGCCGGTATTACGCAAGGGCGACTACCTGAAGGTGATTATGGACGGAAGTCCGTTGCCGGAGAAATACCAGGGAACCGTGATCAATCTGGAGAACGTGGACCGGGGGGAACACAAACTGGCTGTGGCAGTTTACAACAAGCAGGGCAAAAAGCTGCTGCAGTCCGATACCCGAACATTTTACCTGCACAGAACCATTGCCAAGCCCAGGGCTCGTTGATCTTTTCCTGTTCAGGCCCTTTCGATAGATGTCATCCATGATGAATACAACCCCGCAGGCAGCGG
>JALVEW010000050.1 GCA_027030425.1 Sedimenticola sp. | reverse complement strand
GGGTGATTTCAATCTCGCTGCCGTCCCTGAGCACCTCCTCGCTGCCACCGGGGTCCAGGCCGATATACTGCTCCCCCAGCAGCCCCGCGGTGAGGATTTTGGCGTAGGTATCCTCGGGAATCTCATCATATTCGGCGTAGATATCCAGATCCACCACGGCCTGGAAACGCTCCTTGTCGAAGCCGATCCGCGCCACCCGGCCCACCTCCACGCCAGCCATGGTCACCGGCGCCTTCACCTTCAGACTGCCGATGTTGTCGAAACGGGCCTTCACCCGGTAACTGTCGCCGGTATGCAGGGTGCCCAGGTTACTCACCTGCATGGCGAGAAAAAACAGGGCCACCAGGCCGATGGCCATGAACACACCTACCAGTATTTCCAGCTGTCGTGAAGATTTCATTACGGTTTTCCCATCAGTTGAACATCAGCGCGGTAAGGGCGAAATCCAGGGCCAGCACGGCCAGGGAGGAATGCACCACCGTGCGCGTGGTAGCCCGGCTCACCCCCGCCGAGGTCGGCACGCTGTTATAGCCCTGGAACACGGCGATCCATACGCAGGCGAAACCAAACACCAGACTCTTTATGACACCATTGAGCAGGTCTTCGTTCCAGTCGATGCGCGCCTGCATCTGTCCCCAGAAGGCGCCGTCGTCCACCCCCAGCAGGCCCACGCCCACGAACCAGCCCCCGGCCACCCCCAGGGCGCTGAACAGGGCGGCCAGCAGGGGCATGGAGATGAACCCCGCCAGGAAGCGCGGCGTGAGCACCCGCCGCACCGGATCCACGGCCATCATTTCCAGGCCGGACAGTTGCTCCGTGGCCTTCATCAGGCCGATCTCCGCCGTCAGGGCCGAGCCCGCCCGACCGGCGAACAGCAGGGCGGTGACCACCGGCCCCAGTTCCCGCACCAGGGAAGCCGCCACCATGACGCCCAGGGTGGCCTCGGCAGCGAACTGGGACAGAATGTAATAGCCCTGCAGGGACAGCACCATGCCCACGAACAGCCCGGATACGGCAATGATGAGCACCGTGAGCACGCCCACGGAGAACAGCTGCTCCAGCAGCAGCCTCGGCCGGCGCAGCACCTCTCCCATGCTGGCCAGAATATGCAGCAACAGCAGCGTCGCCCGTCCGAGGTGACGCACGAAAATGATACCGGTTCGTCCCAGCCGGGCCAGCGCTTCCGTCACCATTCCCCTCCGAACAGATCCTGCTCCAGGGGCCGGGCGGGATAATGGAAAGGCACGGGGCCGTCGGGCAGGCCCTGCATGAACTGGCGGGTCCATTCCGAGCCGGAATCACGCAGCTGATCCGGCGCACCGGATTCCACCACCCGGCCACCGGAAATCACGTACACCAGGTCGGCGATGGCGTTGGTTTCCTCCACGTCATGGGACACCAGGATGCTGGTCAGCCGCGCCGCGTCGTTGAGCTGGCGAATGAGCTTCACCAGCACGCCCAGGGAAATGGGATCCTGGCCGGTGAAGGGCTCATCGTACATGATCATCATGGGGTCCAGGGCAATGGCCCGGGCCAGGGCCACCCGGCGCGCCATGCCGCCGGACAGCTCCGCGGGCATGAGATCCCGGGCGCCGCGCAGGCCCACGGCCTCCAGCTTGAGCAGCACCAGCTTGCGCAACAGCGGCTCGGGCAGGGCCGTGTGCTCGCGCAGGGGAAAGGCCACGTTCTCGAACACGCTCAGATCCGTGAGCAGGGCGCCGCTCTGGAACAGCATGCCCATGCGCATGCGCAGGCGGTAGAGTTCCTGCCGGTTCAGCTCATGGACATTCAGGCCATCCACCTCCACGCTCCCCCGATCCGGGCGCAACTGCCCCCCGATGAGCTTGAGCAGAGTGGTCTTGCCGGTGCCGGAAGGCCCCATGATGGCGGTGATTTTTCCCCGGGGGATGTCGATGTCCAGGCCGGAGAAGATCTTGCGCGCCCCGCGGCTGAAGTGCAGGTCGCGGATACGCACCAGGAGGGGTTGCGCCGGATCGCCGGACAGGGGCATGCTTCCGGACGCATCCGCGCCGGATTTTCCTCCCCCTTGCGTTCCAACGGTAAGGGGCACGACCCGCCCTCCGATACAGTTTGCAAGAAGGCTCATTGTCCGCACCTGGGCTTGCCGGGTCAAGAACCGTACCCCAGGCGTCGGAATCAACTCATACCCAAGCCACCGCAAGAAACGGAATCAGGCGGCAAGCCATCGAACATCACTCCACTGACGCCAACCCCGTCATTCCCCCGGACCCCATGGGGTGTTAGGCTTTACCTTTATTATTCGCTGTTCCCTTCGGTGACACTCAACATGGCCGACATCCTTCCCTTCCGCAAGCCCCGGGCCAGTGAAAAGCACCGCGGCAACACCCTCTGCCGCAGCGGGCACCACAAGTGGGAAATCGACAAAGAGCGGGTATTCGACACCAAACAGGGACGCCTGGTAACCCGGTTGCGCTGCAAGCGCTGTGGAAAGGTGAAGACCAGGCTGCTGTAGCCGGCACTCCTGCCTGACTCCAGGGGTCGGAGTCAAATCATTTCCAAGCCATGGACAAGAAACGGAATCAGGAGATTTCAAAACCATGGGGCATACCCAGCATCAC
>JALVEW010000049.1 GCA_027030425.1 Sedimenticola sp. | reverse complement strand
CTCCGACCCCGCCCAAACGACTGGGGCACCCCAGCACCAGCATTGCGCTTATCCTCCCTGCGACCCCATGCTATCATCCGCCAAAACCATGCAGAAGACGCAGCCTTGAATCCTGTACCCGCATCCAGCAAGTCCGACGCCGAAAAGCTCCAGGAACTCGGTCTGGCGGTGATCCGCACCGAAGCCCAGGCGGTGGCCGACCTTGCCCAGCGCATAGACGCCAGCTTCGTGCGTGCCTGCGAATACATGCTGCATTGCACCGGCCGCATCGTGGTTACCGGCATGGGCAAATCCGGTCACGTGGGCAACAAGATCGCCGCCACCCTGGCCAGCACCGGCAGCCCCGCTTTCTTCGTGCATCCGGGGGAAGCCAGCCACGGCGACCTGGGGATGATTACTGCCGGCGACGTGGTGCTGGCCCTGTCCAACTCCGGGGAGACCGGGGAAATCATCACCATCCTCCCCATCATCAAGCGCCTGGGCGTACCCCTCATCAGCATGACGGGCAACCCCGAATCCACCCTGTCCCGGGAAGCGGAGGTCAATATCGACGTGAGCGTGGCGCGGGAAGCCTGCCCCTTGGGGCTGGCGCCCACCGCCAGCACCACCGCCGCCCTGGCCATGGGGGACGCCCTGGCCGTGGCGCTGCTCGAGGCCAGGGGTTTTACCGAGCTGGATTTTGCCCGCTCCCATCCCGGCGGCAGCCTGGGGCGCAAATTGCTGCTTCATGTCGGCGACATCATGCACCAGGGCGAAAAAATCCCTCAGGTAGGGGAGCAGGCCACCATCAGCCAGGCCCTCATGGAAATGACCGCCAAGGGCCTGGGCATGACCGCCGTGGTGGACGGCGAAGGGCATATCAGCGGCGTGTTCACCGACGGCGACCTGCGCCGCACTCTGGATCGGGGAGTAGATCTGCACAGCACCGCCGTCACGGAGGTCATGACCCGGGGCGGCATCACCACCCAGTCCCAGAGCCTGGCCGCCGAGGCCCTGAAGCTCATGGAAGACAACAAGATCAGCGGCCTGCTGGTAGTGGACGAGGACAGCCATGTCATCGGCGCCCTGAACATGCACGATCTGCTGCGCGCGGGAGTGGTATAGATGCAGGATATACTGGAAAAAGCGGCCCGGGTGAAACTGGTGATCTTCGACGTGGACGGCGTGCTCACTGACGGCAGCCTTTTCCTGGGCGATGACGGCCAGGAGTACAAGGCTTTCCATTCCCAGGACGGCCACGGCATGGTGATGCTGCAGAGCACCGGCGTGCAGATCGCCATCATCACCGGCCGCAGCTCCCAGGTGGTGGCCACGCGCATGGCCAGCCTGGGCATCAGCCATCTCTACCAGGGACAGCGGGACAAAAGGCCCGCCTACGCCGAACTCAAGGAAAAACTGGGGCTGACGGACGCGGATATCGCCTACGTGGGCGACGATGTGGTGGATCTGCCGGTCATGAGCCAGGTGGGCCTGGCCATTGCCGTGCAGAACGCCCATGCCTTCACCAAACAGCACGCTCACTGGATCACGCCCTCGGCCGGAGGCCGTGGCGCGGCCCGGGAAGTCTGTGAACTCATCATGGAAGCCCAGGGCAAGCTGCAAGAGCACCTGCAAACCTACCTTCAGTAGGTGGCCATGCGCATCTGGCTGTTTCTGTTGCTGCTGGGCCTGCTGATCGTCACCTGGTGGGCCTCCCGGCCCGAGCCTTCCCCAGACTATACCGAAGAGTCCGCGAACAATGAGGTGCAGGACTATTTCGTGGACGGCTTGGCCCTGCGCCAATTCGACACGGACGGCCAGCTGAGCCACCGCCTGCTGGCGCGGGATATGCAGCACTACCGCGACAGCGGACTCACCCGGCTGGCCGCGCCGCGTTACATCCTCTACGAACAGGGCAACCCGGTCTGGACCATCAGCGCCGAAACCGGCGAACTGTCCAGCGACCAGTCCCTGCTGAAACTGTTCGGCGAGACCATCATCGAACGGGAGGCGGACGACATCCATCCCGCCATGCGCCTGGTCACGGCAGACCTGCGCATCTATCCGCGGAAGGAATATGCCGAGACGGACGAAGCCGTGGCTGTCACCAGCGGGCAAAACTGGATAGAATCCACGGGCATGCAGGCCTGGTTCAAATCACCCGGCAAGATCCTTTTCCCCGAACAGGCGAGGGCCCATTATGTTGCACAATAAACGTTACCTTCTCCTGGCCCTGCTGCTGGGCATCTCCCCGGCGCTGACGGCCCTGCCCTCGGACAAGGACGCCCCGGTGGAGATCGAGGCGGACAGCGCCGACATCGACGGCAAGACCAACACCACCACCTATCGTGGCAAGGTTCGTATCAGCCAGGGCTCCATGGAGCTGCGTGCCGACAAGGTGGTCATTCAATTCAAAGGGCGCAAGCCAAGCATCCTGACGGCCACGGGCAGCCCGGCCAGGTTTCGCCAGAAGCCAGAAAAGAACAAGGGATGGGTCACCGGGCAGGGCAAGACCATCGTCTACCGCATCAACAGCGAGGAGCTGGTGCTCACGGGTGATGCTGTCCTCACCCAGAACGACGACAGCTTCCGCAGCGACCGCATCGTTTACGACCGGGTGAAGGCGCAACTCAAGGCCGGCGCCGCCGCGGACGGCTCGGAACGGGTGAAGGTCATCATCCACCCCGAGGGCAACCCCTGATTTCGCCATGAGTTTTCTCACCGCAGAAGGCCTGGTGAAAAGATACCGAGGCAAGGCCGTGGCCAACGGCGTCAGCCTGCATGTGGACGAGGGGGAAGTCGTGGGCCTGCTGGGGCCCAACGGCGCGGGCAAGACCACCTGTTTCTACATGATCATGGGACTGATTCCCGTGGATGCCGGCTCCATCAATCTCGGCGGCAGGGATCTGACCTCCAGCCCCATGCACGTGCGCGCCCGTCACGGCCTGGGGTACCTGGCCCAGGAACCGTCCATTTTCCGCCAGCTTAGCGTGGCCGACAACATTCTTGCGGTGCTGGAGATTCGTGGCAAGCTGAACAGGAAGGCCCGCGCGGAGCGCTGCGAGGAACTGTTGGCTGAGTTCGGCATCGGCCACCTGGCCGGGTACAAGGCCATCTCCCTGTCCGGCGGTGAACGCCGCCGCCTGGAGATTGCCCGCAGCCTGGCGACGGATCCGCGCATCATCCTCCTGGACGAACCCTTTGCCGGGGTGGATCCCATATCCATCGCGGACATCCAGCAAATCATCCGCAACCTGGCTGACACGGGCATCGCCATACTCATCACGGACCACAACGTGCGCGAAACCCTGGGTATCTGCGAGCGGGCCTATATCCTGTCTGAGGGCGCCGTGCTCGCCCAGGGACAGCCGGAGGAGATCCTTGCTCAGGAAGACGTGCGCAATACCTACCTGGGGGAGCATTTCACACTTTGAGCCGGGCGAAAAGCGCCGAGCTCCGCTCCTCGAAAAAAACACCCAACCAATTGAAAAAACGAGATAATTCCGAGTAATCCCATGCCACAGGCTCCGCCCCGCAAACAAACCGAGTTCAAAAACAGATGACCTGAGTCAAGCAAAGCTGTTTCAACAGCGCTAAACTATGAATAAACGCCGAAACAAAGGTTACTCCATCAACTGATGAAACCATCCATCCAGCTCCGTCTGGGTCAGAATCTGACCATGACCCCCCAGTTACAGCAGGCCATCCGCCTGTTGCAACTTTCCACACTGGAGCTCAAGCAGGAAATCCAGGAAGCACTGGAATCCAACTTCATGCTCGAGATCGAGGAGGATGGACAGGACGGCCTGTCTGCGGAAGCTGAGGGCTTGCCAGCCGAGGATCAGGCAACCACCTCGCAGGAAAGCCTGGGAGCCGAGGGCACTACAGACAGCATCCCCGAGGAGCTGCCCGTGGATGCCAACTGGGAAGACCAGTACGACATTCCGGCCACCCGCACACCATCCGGGAATAGCGAGGAATCAACCGATTTCCTGGCCCGGGAAAGCCAGGAGGAAACCTTGCAGGACTACCTGCACTGGCAGCTCAACCTCACACCCTTTTCCGACCAGGACCGGAGCATCGCCCTGGCCATCATTGATGGCATTGCCCCCGATGGCTATCTCAGGGTGGAGCTCGAGGACATCCTTGCCCAAATGGATGACGAGGAAATCGGCATGGAAGAAGTCCTGACGGTATTGCACCGGGTTCAGCGTTTCGATCCACCAGGGGTCGCCGCCCGCGATCCCCGGGAATGCCTGCTGCTGCAACTGGAGCAGCTGCCGGCGGACCTGCCGCTGAAACCCCAGGCGGAAAAGCTGTTACGCGACCATTTCGAGCTGCTCACGGGCAACAACGAGGCCCGCATCCGCAAGCTGTTGAAAGTCAACAGCGAGGAAGTGCGGCTGATATTCGGTCTGATCCGTTCCCTCAATCCCCATCCCGGCTCCACCATCTCACCTTCGGACACCCGTTATGTGGAACCGGATGTGTTCGTGCAGAAAAAGAACGGTCGCTGGCTGGTCTCACTGAACCCGGACACCATGCCCCGCCTGCGCGTCAACCCCGAGTACGCCTCCTTGGTGAAACGCGCAGACAACAGCAGCGACAATGTCACCCTCAAGGATCACCTCCAGGAGGCCCGCTGGTTCCTCAAGAGCCTGCAGGGACGCAACCAGACCCTGCTCAAGGTCGCCAAACGCATCGTGGAGGTACAGCAGGGTTTCTTCGAGCATGGCGAGGAAGCCATGAAGCCCCTGATTCTCAAGGACATCGCCGAAGCCGTGGACATGCACGAGTCCACCATCTCGCGCATCACCACCGGAAAATACATGCATACCCCAAGAGGCGTGCTGGAGTTCAAGTACTTCTTCTCCAGCCACGTCGCCACCGACAACGGCGACCAGGCATCTGCAACGGCCATTCGCGCCCATATCCGCAAGCTGATACTCGCGGAGGACCCGAAGAAGCCATTGTCAGACAACAAGATCGCCACCATGTTGTCCAATGACGGCATCAAGGTAGCCAGGCGCACCGTCGCCAAGTACCGCGAAGCCATGGCAATCCCGCCATCCAACGAACGCAAACGTCTCGTTTAATCAAGGAGAACACCTATGCAACTGAGCGTAACCGGTCACCATGTAGAACTCACCGACGCCCTGCGCAGCTATGTCGAAGACAAGATCAAGCGCATCGAACGTCACTTCGATCACGTTACCAATGTCCATGTCATTCTCAGCGTGGAGAAACACATGCAGAAGGCCGAAGCCACGGTCCATGTGAGCGGTGCTGACGTTTTCGCCGATGCCACCCAGGAAGACATGTACGCGGCGATCGACGGACTGGTGGACAAGCTCGACCGGCAGATTCTCAAGCACAAGGAAAAAATCCAGAAACGGGCACGGGGGAACGGCGCCAGGGCCGCCCTGGCGGAAATGCCCGAGTAGTTCGCGCAACCGAAGCGGAAGGAGGACGCTTTTCGCTGATTGCCATCCGAGCCTTTTCCGCATGGTGCGGAAAAGGCTCATGAATTCAAGGCCACAAGCCATGCTACCCGAAGACCTGTTGCAACCCGACCAGATCAGTCTCGAAGACGACGCGACCAGCAAGAAGCGCGCCCTGGAACATCTTTCGGAGCTCCTCGCCGCCGGCACCAACACCCCCGCCGCGGAAGCCATCTACGAAAAGCTGCTGGAACGCGAGCGTCTGGGCAGCACCGGGATGAGCGAGGGAATCGCCCTGCCCCACGCCCGCATCAAGGGCATCAGCAAGCCCGTGGGCGCATTCGTGCACCTTGAGCATGGCATCGACTTTGACGCCATGGACGGCAGGCCGGTGGACATTCTGTTCGGCCTGCTGGTGCCGGAACAGGCCACGGACGTACACCTGGAACTGCTGGCCAGCCTGGCCAGCCTGTTCAGCAAACCGCAAATCTGCGCCCAGGTACGTCAGGCAGACAGCCCGGAACAGGTGATTCGCATTCTCAACCCGCCGCCACTGGCCGATGCAGCATCAGATCACAGTTGAGGATTTGCTCGACGCCCTGCAGGAGCGCCTGCGGCTGCGCCTCCTTGCTGGCGGGAAAGGACTGGGCAACATCATCTTCGATGCGGACGAGGAAAAATCCGATCCCATCGTCGCCGGCCCCCTGAACTACATCCACCCCAGCCGCATCCAGATCATCGGCCCCAAGGAAAAGAAGTACCTGACCAGCCTGTCCGGCGAGGAACAGCAGGCGGCACTTGCCCGGCTATTCGCCGCGGAGCCCGCAGCAATACTCCTGAGCAACCGGCTCAAGTCCATGCCCGCCCTGGAGAAACTGGCGAAGAAGCACAATGTTCCCCTGCTGGCGTCATCATTGAAGGACAGCCAGGTACTGGACAATATCCAGTACTACGCAGCACGTTTCTTTGCACGCAAAACCACCCTGCACGGCGTCTTCCTGGAAGTGCTGGGCATGGGCGTGCTGCTCACCGGTCACTCGGCCGTGGGCAAGAGCGAACTGGCCCTGGAGCTCATCATTCGAGGCCACCGCCTCATCGCCGACGATGTCACCGAGTTCCGCCGAGTGGCCCCGGACATTCTCAGCGGCAGCTGCCCGCCCCTGCTGCGGGAGTTTCTCGAGGTGCGCGGCCTGGGCATACTCAACATTCCCGCCATGTTCGGCGACAGTGCCATACGGCACAGCAAGTACCTGCATCTCATCGTGCACCTGAAACGCATGAAGCTGCAGGAAATCGCCGACATGGAGCGCCTGCGCGGCGCCAACCGCTACCGCACCGTGCTGGGCGTGGAGATTCCGGAGATCACCGTACCCGTGGCGCCGGGACGCAACCTCGCCATCCTGGTGGAAACCGCGGTGCGCAACCACATGCTCAAGCTCAAAGGCTATGACGCAGCGGAAATCTTCATCGAACGCCAGAGCCAGGCCATAGAGAACGATAAACCATGAGCATCGGCATTCTCCTTGTAACCCACCCGGGCATAGGCGATGCACTGCTGGAGAACGCCAGCAGGCTGCTGGGCAATTGCCCCCTGCGCATCCGCAGCCTGGCCATTCCCTTGGAAAGTGATCGTGAAAAGCTCATGAGGGACGCCCTGGAGGCCGCCCGGTCCCTGGATGACGGCAGCGGCATACTCATTCTCACAGATGCCTTCGGCGCCACCCCCAGCAACATCGCCTGTGAACTTACCCGGGAGATGCAAGCCAACGTGGTATCCGGTCTCAACCTGCCCATGCTGATTCGGGTATTCAACTACAGCAGTGACGACCTGGCCGCCCTCACACGCAAGGCGGAAGAAGGAGGCATGCGGGGCATCCAGGTATCCACGGCTTCCGGGGAAGAAGCATGAAGTCCTCCGGCGTGGTGATACCCAACAAGCTTGGGCTGCATGCCCGGGCTGCCGCCAAGCTGGTGAGCACCGCCAGCGGATTCTCTTCCCAGGTGTACCTGGAACGCAACGGCAACCGCATCAACGGCAAAAGCATCATGGGCGTGATGATGCTGGCCGCCAGCCAGGGCAGCGAAGTCACAGTCATTGCCGAAGGTGATGACGAGGATCAGGCCCTGGCCGCCCTGCTGGACCTGATCAACGACGGCTTCGGGGAGGAACAATGACCATTGCCATCCAGGGCATAGGCGTGTGCAGCGGCATCAGTACCGCCATCGGCAAAGTGCTGATGCTCTCCCGTGGCAGCATTCAGGCGGAACCCGGCATGGTGCCCGCCAGCGAGGTCGATGCCGAGGTGCAGCGTTTCTTCAACGCCGTGCAGACCGCCGCGAAACAGCTAACGGAAATCCGCAAGGAAATACCGGCGGACACGCCGCCGGACATTCTGGAGTTTATCGACACCCACCTGCTCATGTTGCAGGACAAGGCCATATCCGAAGCCCCCGCCCAGACCATACGCAACGAGGGCTGCTCCGCGGAATGGGCCCTGCAGCTGCGCCGCGACCAGCTGCTGCGCGTGTTCGAGGACATGGAGGACGCCTACCTGCGCACGCGCAAGGACGATCTCGATCACGTGGTCAACCGCATCATGGCCATACTGCAGGGAGAAGGCCGCAAGGACCCGGTGGAGATCGCCGGTCACATCATCGTGTCGGAAGACCTGACACCGGCAGACACCATCATGCTGCATCACCGGGGCGCCAGCGGTTTCATCACCGATTTCGGCAGCCCCATGTCCCACACGGCCATTCTTGCCGCCAGCCTGGGCATTCCCGCCGTCGTGGGCGCCCATGGCGCCAGCAGTCACCTGGGCAGCGGCGAGCTGGTCATCGTGGACGCTGCCAATGGCACGGTACTGGCGGACTGCTCCAGGGAAAACATCCGCTTCTTCGAACAACGCCTGCACCGGGAAAGAGAGCGGCGCAACGCCCTGCAGACCCTGCGGGACACGCCGGCGGTCACCCGGGACGGTGAGCGCATCGAGCTGCAGGCCAATATCGAACTGCCGGAGGACGTGGAAGCGGCCCGCAACGAGGGAGGCGACGGCATCGGCCTGTACCGCACGGAATTCCTCTACATGAACCGGGAGCAGCTGCCCACGGAAGACGAACATTACCAGGCCTACCGACAGGTCATCGAGGGCATGGACGGACGTCCGGTGACCATTCGCACTCTCGATCTGGGGGCTGACAAGCAGTGTGAACACCAGCCAGAGCCCACTGCCTGCATCAACCCGGCCCTGGGCTTGCGCGCCATACGCCTCTGCCTGAAGGAGACGGACATTTTTCGCGTGCAGATTCGTGCCATCCTGCGCGCATCGGTGCATGGCCCCGTACGCCTGATGATTCCCATGCTCACCAATCTCTGGGAAGCCCGCCAGGCGCGGGAAATCATCGATGAGGAGATGCGCTGCCTTGCGGAAGAGGACATCGCCATGGACGCCTCCCTGCCCATAGGCGCCATGATAGAAACACCGGCCGCCGCCCTCACGGCGGATGCCTTTGCAGGCATGTTCGATTTCCTTTCCATTGGCACCAATGATCTCATCCAGTACACCCTGGCCGTGGACCGTGCTGACGACAGCGTCAATCACCTCTACGATCCCCTGCATCCCGCCGTTCTGATGCTGATTCGCAACATCGTGGAAGCCGGCAGGCAATGTGGCAAGCCCGTGGCCATGTGTGGCGAGATGGCAGGCAATCCCCGCTACACGCCACTGCTGCTGGGACTGGGGCTGAGAACCCTGAGCATGCATCCCGCCTCCCTGCCCGAGGTTAAGCAGCTCATCCGCAAACTGGACCTGGGACAGCTGACAGACCAGGTGGACAAGCTGCTGCGCAATCCCTCTGCCTATGACCTGGCGGAAGGTATCGCCGCGCTGGGAGACTGAGCTTTCAGGGAAGGGTGGACTGGGCCAGCCAGGCCGGGTCGTAGGGATGCCTGCGTTTTGCGTAGAGACGCAGAACACGCCGCACATAACCCCGGGTTTCCGCATAGGGAGGAACGCCCCGGTGTCGGATTACGCTTTGCTCACCGGCATTGTAGGCGGCCAGAACTTTTTCCAGATCCCCGCGAAACCAGGCCAGCAGCCAGCGCAGGTAGGCCATGCCTCCACGCAGGTTGTCCTCCACATCCCAGATATCCTTTACGCCAAAGCGCCGGGCCGTGGAAGGCAAAAGCTGCATGAGGCCCCTGGCACCACGGGGGGACAGGGCCCGGGGCTGGAAGCCGGACTCGGCCTCGATAACGGCAGCCACCAGGTTGGCATCCAGGCCGTACTCCGGCACCAGTGCCTCCACGAGACGCAGGATATCCCGGCAGCTGGCCGATTCGCATCGCTTGTACACCCAGGGCAGGGTCACGGCATCCTCACAGCCCGTGAACGTGCTTTCCCCGGTATCGAGCATGGGCAGGATATTGGCCGCCTGCTCATCTCCCTCCCGCGCCGCCTTTTGCAGCCAGTAACGGGCAATACTGTCGTTACGGGGCACTCCCCTTCCATTGGCGAACATCCACCCCAGGTTGTACCAGGCTTCCCTCAGGCCCTGGGCGGCGGCCCGGCAGTACCAGCGGCGGGCCTGAACCGGGGAGCGTGGCAGCCCCTCACCATGTTCCAGGGCCACGCCCAGCGACAGCTGGGCGCGGGGCTCTCCATTCCAGGCCAGACGGCTCAGCTCATCCAGCGGCAGGAGGCTGAAATCGGGCGTCGTGGCAGCCCTCACGGCAGGCGCAGACAGCAAGGCCGTGTACAACAGCCACGAAAGCACTTTCTGCCCCGGAGAGCCCAATCCATTCATCGCAACAGTATAACCTCCCAAAGCCAAACCTAGCAGGATGTGGAAAAAGACCCTCCATGGACTTTTTCAACCACGGAAGCGGACGACACAGCTTCCCAATTCCTTCATTTTCAATGGCTTACAGCCATTAACAATGGTGGCACATCCCTGTGCCACACACAGGCTGTCGAAAAACGTTGTTTTTCGACAGCCTGCTAGAGTCCATCTGAATTGTTTTCCACAACCTGCTAAACTGCCGGCAAATTGTTCCATCGGGCAATTCAGCACAGGCAGGCGCTTCATGACCACCCCGGCAAGCACAGAAGGCGAAATCTCACGTCTGGAACAGATTCAGGAATACCTGGACCAGGATTCCTGGCGGGAAGCCGCTGCGCTGCTGAGAAAACTGCAGCCGGCGGAAATTGCTCACGTTCTCGAAGCCCTTCCTCTGAACCAGCGCCAGATCCTCTGGGATCTGCTGGATTCGGACCAGGACGGCGAAACCCTCATGGAGCTCACGGAAAACGTGCGCAACGAGCTCCTGCAGAACATGCACCAGGACGACATCGTCGCCGCCACCGAGCACATGGACGTGGACGACCTGGCAGACTTCATCCAGGAACTGCCCGAAGATGTGACCGACCAGGTCATGCGCTCCCTGGACGAGCAAGACCGGCGGCGCCTGGAAACCGTGCTCTCCTACCCGGAGGATACCGCCGGCGGCCTGATGAACACGGACACCGTAACCGTGCGCCCGGAAGTCAGCCTGGACGTGGTATTGCGCTACCTGCGCCAGTTGGGCGAACGGGTGCCCCGGGATACGGACCAGTTGTTCGTCACCAACAGGGACGACGAGTACCTGGGCACCTTGCGACTGGCCGACCTGGTCACCCACGACCCCAACGAAACCGTGGCGGAAGTCATGAGCCTGGGGGTACAGCCCTTTAACGTGATGACGCCGGATTCGGACGTGGCCCGGCGCTTCGAACAATACGACCTGCTGTCCGCCCCGGTGGTCGATGACCAGGGACACCTGG
The DNA here is from genome assembly GCA_027030425.1 of Sedimenticola sp. Taxonomy (GTDB): domain Bacteria; phylum Pseudomonadota; class Gammaproteobacteria; order Chromatiales; family Chromatiaceae; genus Thiolapillus. The sequence goes on along the minus strand of JALVEW010000049.1, from coordinate 1,552 downwards.
TGGGCCGGATCACCGTGGACGACGTGGTGGATCTCATCCGCGAGGAAGGCGAGCATCAGTTCATGGGCTCCGCCGGTCTGTCGGAAGACGAGGACATGTTCGCGCCGGTACTGGAAAGCAGCAAGCGGCGCGCCCTATGGCTGGGCATCAACCTGCTCACGGCCTTTCTGGCCTCCTGGGTCATCGGCCATTTCGAGGACACCCTGGACCGCATCGTGGCCCTGGCGGTGCTCATGCCTATTGTCGCCAGCATGGGCGGCGTGGGAGGCACCCAGACGCTCACCCTGGCCATACGCGGTATCGCCCTGGGGCAACTGTCGAGCAAGAACGCCGGTTATCTGCTGGCCAAGGAACTGGCCGTGGCGGTGGTCAACGGCATTCTCTGGGCCGTAGTAGTGGGCATCATTGCCGGCATCTGGTTCCACAGCACGGACATTGCCCTGGTCATCGCCGCCGCCATGATCATCAATCTTATCGCCGCTGCTATTGTGGGTGCCTTGCTGCCCCTGGCTCTGAACAGGTTGGGCATAGACCCGGCTCTGGCAGGAGGTGTGTTGCTCACCACCGTCACCGACGTGGTGGGGTTCCTGGCCTTCCTCGGGCTGGCGACACTGTTCCTGCTATAACGGATGTTTTTCAGGCTGCGGAGTGACGCAGCTCACAAAACCGGGGTTCTTCCCCTCTACCAATTGGTTATCATGAGATTAGAAGAAAACCGGAAGTATTCAGTAGTTCCTCCAACGTAGGGATATATCGGCAAAATCAATTGCTGCAAGCCACAAACCGAGTCTACGGCACTGCCTATCCTGATAAAGCCGGGGTCGGCTTCTCTCAGGATCCAAATTGAATAACAAATATATATAACGTCCACCAAGCCCGAGTTCGCAATGAAGGTTCTGCTGATCGAAAACAGCCAACTGTACCAGCTCTTTCTCAGCGACCTTTTCCGGCGCCTGGGTTATCAGCCCGTCAGCGTCACTTCCCACAGGGAAGCTCTGACCGCGCTGAAGAAGTACAGTTTTCGCTTCGTCTGCATGAACCTGCTGCTGGATGGAAAGGATGCCATCGATTTCATTCCAGAGGTCCATCACCACAACCCCGGCGCCACGGTGATCCTGCTGACCTCCGACCGCGCGGCAGGCATACGCATGCAGGCCGTGAAGGCCGGCGCCACGGAAGTGATCTACAAGAGCAGCATGTCACACATCATTCGCCGGCTCAGGGTATTGCTCGGAGGCGCGCCAAAAGATCATGTTCTCACGACAAACCGCCGGGTGCTGTACGTAGAAGACAGCCCGACCCAGGCGGCGATCATCTCCACCATTCTCGAAGAGGACATGCAGCTGGATGTCGAGCACTGCGGCTCCGCCGAGACGGCCATTCATTGGCTGGCCGACAGAAAATACGACCTGGTGATCACCGACGTGGTGCTGCAGGGTGAAGCCAGCGGCCTGTGGCTGCTGCGCCGTCTGCGCCAGCTGGACAACGAGAACGCCCAGCTGCCGGTACTCACCCTCACGGGACACGATGACCCTAGCCGCCGCCTGGAGCT
>JALVEW010000048.1 GCA_027030425.1 Sedimenticola sp. | reverse complement strand
CCTGGTGCACGACCATGTCAGCCTGACCGTGGGGGAGGGGGAGATTTATGGCCTGCTCGGCGGCAGTGGCTCAGGAAAATCCACCCTGCTGCGGGAGATGATCATGCTGCAGCGGCCCGAGTCCGGTAGCCTGGAAGTGCTGGGGCATGAGCTTGGCAGGCTGTCACGCGGCCAGGCGGCCTGGCTGCGCCGCCAGTGGGGCGTATTGTTTCAGGCCGGCGCCCTGTACTCTTCCCTGACGGTTGCCGAGAACATCGGCATTACCCTTAAGGAATACACCCGTCTGCCGCCTTCCATCATCGACGAGATCGTGCACATGAAGATTGCCATGGTGGGCCTGCCGGAACACGCGGCGCGGCTCTACCCGGCCCAGCTCAGCGGCGGCATGGTCAAGCGTGCATCCCTGGCCCGGGCCCTGGCCATGGACCCCCGCCTGCTGTTCCTGGACGAACCCACGTCAGGACTGGATCCCATAGGCGCGGAGGCATTTGATAAACTGATCCTGGAACTGAGAGAGATGCTCGGGCTCACGGTGGTCATGGTCACCCACGACCTGGATTCCATCTGGACCATCGTGGATCGGCTGGCGGTACTGGGGGAGAAGCGCGTCATCGCGGAAGGCACGCTGGAGCAGGTCATGCAGCAGCCGCATCCCGTCATCCGCAAATTTTTCTTTGGCGAGAGGGGGCGTCTGCGCAGCCACCATGGAAAGTAGAATCAACTATGCCATCGTGGGCCTGTTCGTGGTGGCGCTCACGGCGGGGCTGCTGTGGTTTGCCTACTGGCTGGCCAGCGACGGCGGCCAGGAAAACTATGTGGAATACCATGTCTACATGCAGGAGTCCGTGGCGGGGCTGAGCGCGGATGCCGCCGTCAAATACCGGGGCGTGGATGTGGGCACGGTGAAACGCATGATGCTCGATCCGGACAATCCCGAGCAGGTGCTGCTGGTGCTGCGCATTCGCAACGACACCCCGGTGACCACGGCCACCCGGGCCACCATCCGTTTCTATGGCGTAACCGGACTGGGATACGTGGAACTGCAGGGCGACCAGCGCGAGGCGCCACGGCTGAAGCCGGAACCGGGAAAGGTCCCTGTCATTCCCTCCACGGCATCCACCATGGCCCGTCTGGATGAAGGTCTGACGGGCCTGGCGGATCAGGCCAAGCGGATGCTGACGCGCATCAACCTGCTTTTGAGCGATGAGAATCTGCAGGCCTTTTCTTCCCTGATGCAGGATGCCCGGCGCCTGGTCATTCATCTGCGTGAGCAGACCACCCGCCTGCATGAGCTCATCGACAGGGGCGTGGTCATGGAGGAAGAAGTGATTCAGGCATTCACGACGGTACAGTCATCCGCGGATACCGTGGAAAGCATGGCGGATACCCTGCGTGACACTTACGGGGAGTTGGGTCAGGATCTGCAGCAGAAGCTGCAGGCCGGTTTCGAAAACCTCCAGCAGTTGCTGGAAGAACTTTCCGTGCTGGCCCGGGAGATGCAGCGCAGCGTACGTGAGTTCAACAGCGCCCCGGCGGATATCCTTTTCCGCCGCAGCAGGCCACGCCCCGGACCCGGAGAAAAACCATGATGCCTCGCCTGTCCCGAATACTGCCGCTGCTTGCCCTGAGCCTCCTGGGAGGCTGCGCGGGAACTCCCCAGCCGCCCGTCACCGAGTATGCCCTGTCACCTCGCATCGAGCTGCATGGGGCGCGGGAGCCGGTGTTTCCCCTCACCCTGCGCCTTGCGCCCCTGTCGGCGTCCCAGATGTACATGAGCACAGGCATTTTCTACGTGGATGGCAGCTACCGGCGAAACCCTTATGCCTACAGCCGCTGGGTGGATACCCCGGTTCACATGCTCCAGCTGGTGCTGCAGGAAGGGCTGGAAAGGAGCGGCCTGTTCAAGGCGGTGCTGCCATCCACCTCCCTGCTGACAGCCGATCTGCGGCTGGAGACGACGCTGTATGATTTCTCCCAGCATCTGCTGCCCGATGGAGGCTCCGAGGCCGTGGTCCGCCTGGACTGCCACCTGCTGGACGCGCGCAAAGCCCGCCTCATTGCCTCCCGCCAGTTTGAGGTTCTGGTGCCGGCGGCCAGCCGTAATGCCGAAGGCGGTGTCGCCGCCCTGAATGCGGCGGTGGCGGATTTGCTGCCGCAGATGGTTGATTGGCTGAAGGATGTTTTGGCGAAACCCTAGGTCGGACTGTGCTTCTTTGTTTTTCCATTGCCTGTTTTCTATAAAGTATAAACTGTTCGGGCCAACAGGCGATAAATCCAAGCAATTTGAGTGGCTTGCTGTAGCAATCGTGTGGAGCACCGTGATAGTCAAACAAGTTGATGTTAAGGTGTGCTGTTATTATTTACCTATTTGAAATAGTCATAAAATGTAATCACAATAAAGAACAATAGTAAACCGCCAATAGCTCCATTAATAATGTAGCGAATCAAACCAAATACTTTTTCTGGATCACTGTTAGTTAATTTGGATAATAGTAGAACGCCTAGTATTACAGAGACATAATAAAGAAAATGGCTAGCTATATAATTTGCAATATCCATTTCTTTCCGTTAAAGATAAATTCATATGCTAAGTGCAATGGAATCTTCCCCCGATAAAGTTGACACCCACACACGCCGCTAGACCCAGCTCAAATGCTGCCGGGGATTGATAATCCAGCGCTGAGTGCGGCCGCTCCTGGTTGTAAACTTGATATACGCCCGGATCTGTTTCCTAAACCTACAGGGGGCGAAGTCAAATCGTCCCAACTCGTCGAATTTGCACGACATGACCTTGATTTGACTCCGACCCCGGCTTTTATGAGGCCGGTCGCTATTGCAGATCACTTATTTGTTCTGTTCTTCAAATCAAATAATTCATTTAGCAAATCCGTTCTTTTGGCGCTTGCCTGATCTGCGAGTATTATCAATACCCCAATAAGAATGATCGTTATCCAATGTTCCAAGGTATAGCCAATAAAATCCATGCCTGCAATATATAGTGCCATGGTGACAACCGGAATTGTTGGAATATATCTTAGTTTATTTAGCTTTTTCTCTATCTTGTCGATTTTGTTTTCTATCCTAAGTGCTGAATATGCTTCAACTTCTTCAACCGAATTAAAATCCATGGTTATTAGCCTCTTGCCGTATGATGGTGTTTATAACATCCAAGGGTCGGAGTCAATCGTAATAATTTCCAGGGGTCGGAGTCAAATTCAACCCAAGTTGCTACAGGAAACAGTATCAGATGCTTCCATGCTGCTGAATTTGTCCAGAATCTTCGCTATTTGACTCCGCCCCCGGCTTTTGACATCAAGGCTGGTTGTGCATGATTTCAGCCGTGATATGCACGGCAATTTCCTCTATGGATATGGCCGTGGTGTCGATGACGGGGATATGGTGCTTGCGGAACAGGTTTTCCGCCTGGTGCACTTCCCATTCGCATTGCTCGGGTGAGGCATAGCGGCTGCCGGGGCGGCGCTGCTGGCGGATGCGGTGCAGCTGTTTCGGGTCAATGGTCAGGGCAATGAGCTTGTGCCGGAAGTCCCGCAGTACCGCCGGCAACTGGGTGGTCTCCAGGTCCTCGTCCACCAGGGGATAGTTGGCGGCCTGCAGGCCGTTGTGCAGGGCCAGGTAAAGGCAGGTGGGGGTCTTGCCGCTGCGGGATACACCAATCAGAATCACGTCGGCTTTGGCGTAGTTCTTGGTAATGGAGCCGTCGTCGTGAACCATGGCGTAGTCCAGGGCCTTGATGCGTGCCGTGTAGGAACCCGAGTTGCCGATGCCATGCAGCTGACCCGTGACCGGCGAGGCGGCTTCGCCCAGCAGTTTTTCCAGGGGTGGGGTGAAGGCCTCGAAGATGTCGAACAGGCGGCTGCCGCAGGCTTGGGCTAGCAGGGCGCGCACCTCGCTGTTCACGAAGGAGCTGAACACCAGGGGAGGGTGGTGCTCGGCGTTCAGGCGTTCGATTTCGGCCACGATGGCGGCGACCTTGTCCTTGCTGTCGAGAAAGGGATGCTCCTCCAGTTCAAAGGACTGGTGGGGGAACTGGGCCAGGAGGGCGCGGGCGATGGAGCCGGCGGTGATGCCCGTGTGGTCGGAAAGGATGAAGACCCGGGTAGTCATCGGCCTCTGCCTACGCTGCTGGTGGCCATTTTTGTCGGGATGCGGTTGATGTGGAAATACACCCAATAATCCCCCTCACCCTAACCCTCTCCCCCACGGGGGGAGAGGGGATTTTCCATGATCCAGGGCGTGGAATGTCCAACTCTCATCAACGTTAATGCGGAAATACATCCAATAACTTCCTCCTCCGCATGCGGGGGAGGGTTGGGGAGGGGGTGTGAAACTTCTGCCCCTCTCCCTGACCCTCTCCCCCGCGGGGGGAGAGGGAATCTTCCATGTTCCAGCGTGTGGTTCATCAGAGTTTGGCCAGATCCATCCAGGTTTGTATGACGGTATCCGGGTTGAGGGAGATGCTGCTGATGCCCTGCTGGAACAGCCATTCGGCCAGATCCGGGTAGTCCGACGGTCCCTGGCCGCAGATGCCAATGTATTTGCCCTGTTCCCGGGCCGCTTCTATGGCCATCTTCAGCATGGCCTTGACCGCCGGGTTGCGCTCATCGAACTTGTCCGCCACCAGGGCGGAATCCCGGTCCAGGCCCAGGGTGAGCTGGGTCAGGTCGTTGGAGCCGATGGAGAAGCCGTCGTAGTATTCCAGGAACTCCCTGGCCAGTACGGCAT
>JALVEW010000047.1 GCA_027030425.1 Sedimenticola sp. | reverse complement strand
AGGCGTGTTGCGCACCCACAGCAGATGACCCGCGAGAAACTGGTCGTAGGCAATGAGCTTGTCCAGCGCCCGACGCACCAGCACGCCGTGTTCACTGAGCACCCTGAGATAGGCTTCATCCGTGGCGATGAGCCGCGTCAGCAGCGCCTTCTTGCGCTCCACCAGGTCCTCCAGAGGTTTGTCCAGCACATCCTCTTCTTCCTTGCTTAGGCCGGGAATCAGCTGTGCCGGCGTGGGCGGCTCGTTTTCCAGCTTGCGCAAGGTTTCCTTGTGGCGAATCAGGCGCAGCCCGGTTTCCGTGATCTTTTTCTTGACCCTGGTTTCCTCCTTCCTGTAGCTGCGGGGATCCGGCAAGCTCTTGCGCCGCTCCAGCAACACCTGCCCCAGGGCTTCGCGCAGGCCCGCGATCTCGACCTTGCGCTGGGTGCTCAGGTATTCCTCCTCCATCTGCTTGATCTTTTGCCGCAGGCCGTTGTCCTTCTTGCTGGCCTCTTCCAGGATCCGGGTCATCTCCTTGAGCTCTTCACCCAACTTCGCATTATCCCGGGCCAGTGACTTGAGGGCGGGATACTGCTGGGCCACATGCAGCTCCGCCGCATCCTCGCTGCGACTCACCTGTTCGGCTTCCGTCTTGCGCCGCTCGTTGATCAGGTCTTCCAGGGCGTCGATCTCCCGCGCCAGCCGGGTCGTTTCCGCGCGGGCTTCCTCCAGCTGAGCGCGAAGCAGCTTCAGACGAGCGGGCTGTGACAATATCTCCTGCTCCAGCATGTCCACCCTGGCTTTCAGGGCCTGCATTCTGGCCTTGTCCCGCCACCATCTGGCTTCAGCCAGAACATCGGCCTTATCCCCTGGCGGAGACAGGGTTCGCTTCAGTTCGTCCAACTGGCGCGTTGTGTCCGCCAGTTCCTTGCGCGCCGCATCCGGTCGGTTCGATTCGTCGGCGATTGCCTGGGCCAGCTTCTCCACCCGCGCTTCCTTGGCGGTATAAGCGGCTTTCCGGGTTTCCAGAAGCTGCTCCAGCTCCTCCAGGGACTTCTCCTGAAGGCTAGCCGTATCCACGGATTCCTCCTTCCGCGCCTGCAGCTTGCCCAGGATGGCCTCCGACTGCCTCGGGGCCTCGGTGCGTGAGCCAAGGTACTCCTTTCCCTTGCGGGCATATTCAGTGGAGCGGGCCAGCCAGTCTCGCGCCTCCTTGTAGATGGCGAGAATGTTCTTTTGTTCTTCTTCGGAAAGATCATCACGGGATTCGATATCTTCCACGGCGGTTTTCAGGTGCTCCGCCGTCACCTTGAGCTGGCTGTCGGGAACATTTTCAGCCCAGGACAGTCCCGCCACCGTCAGCAGCGCAAGACAAAAAACAAGACGAAGAAAATTCAGGTACATGTCATCTTCCAGGAAACCCGTTGTGAAGAGATTAGCATAGTGTCACAAGCAGAAAGACAGCCCTTTCCTTGACCCAGGTCGTTTTTCATATCTCGATTTTGCTGGCATAGTTGGAGCCTGACACCATGAACTACCGGCTGGAGGCAACACCATGACCAAGCACATCGGCATACTCACTGCGGGAGGCGACAGCCCGGGACTCAACGCGGCCATTCGCGGCGTGGGCAAGGCCGCGCAAAGCCATTATGACATGCAGATGATTGGTTTCCTCGATGGATTTCGCGGCCTGGTGGACAACCGTTTTCAGCGCATGGATGGCAATGTCCTGTCAGGCATACTCACCCGTGGCGGCACCATTCTGGGCACCAGCCGGGACAAGCCTCACCGCATGCTGTTCGGCGGAAAGACTCAGGACATGACAGATGTCATCGTGGAAAACTACCGCGCCAACCACCTGGACTGCCTGGTGTGCATCGGCGGCGGCGGCACCCAGAAGAACGCCCTCAAGCTCATGGAAAAGGGCCTCAACATCATCACCCTGCCCAAGACCATAGACAACGACGTGGCCCGCACCGACGTCACCTTTGGCTTCGATACCGCCCTGGGCATCGCCACCGAGGCCATTGATCGCCTGCACAGCACGGCCCACAGCCATCATCGCATCATCGTGGTGGAAATCATGGGACACCGGGCCGGCTGGCTGGCCCTGGGGGCCGGTATCGCCGGCGGTGCCGACGTCATTCTGCTGCCGGAAATCCCCTACGACCTGGAGGTGGTCGCTGACGCCATTCGCCAGCGCCAGCGGGGGGGCAAGAACTTCAGCATCGTTGCCGTGGCCGAAGGCGCCCTGCCCAAGGACAAGGCCAGCCTGGTGCAGGAAGCGGAACAACGCAAGGCCAACGCCAGCAGCAAGAAGGAAAAGAAGGAAGCCAAGGAAGAACTTGCCCGCCTGGCCCAGGATTACGCCAACAATACGGTCCTGCTCTCCAGCGAACTGGAAAAACTCACCGGGCTGGAATCCCGGGTCACCATTCTCGGACACCTGCAGCGCGGCGGCACGCCATCCGCCGCTGACCGCCTGCTGGCCACACGCCTGGGCACGGCCTGCGCGGACCTGATCGCCAATGAGCAATATGGGGTCATGGTTTCATCCCAGGGAGACACAGCTGTTCCCGTGCCTTTGGAAGAGGTAGCAGGCAACAAGAAGCTGGTCCCGCCGGATCATCCCTGGGTAACGAGCGCTCTGCATGTAGGCACCTGCCTGGGAATTACTGAATAGCCCTCTTCCGGGACGGGGAATATGCAGCGGATGCGGCGCCTATAATTGGGGACTCCCCATCAACAGGAATTCGGTCATGAAGATCACCATCATCAGCGGCAGCCACAGGCCAGGCTCCCAGAGCCACAAGGTCGCGGATCACGTCCGCAAGACCCTGCTGGACGAAGGCATCTGCGAACAGGCAGAGATCTTCAGCCTGGAAAACAATCCCCTGCCCCTGTGGGACCAGGGCATCTGGGAGGGCGAGGAGAAATGGGAAACCTTGCTCGCGCCCCTGCGCCAGACCCTGCGAGAAAGCGACGCCTTCGTCATCATCTCCCCCGAATGGCATGGCCAGGTGCCCGCCGGCCTGAAGAACTTCTTCCTCATCGTGGGTAAGAACGAGGTGGGCCACAAACCCGCCCTCATCATCACCGTATCTTCGGCGGACGGCGGGGCCTATCCCGTAGCCGAACTGCGCATGAGCAGTTACAAGAACAACCGCATCTGCTATATCCCGGAACAGGTCATCATCCGCAACGTGGAATCCGTGCTCAATGCCGACCCGACAGATAACAACAAAGACGCCGACAGCTACTTCCGCGAGCGCATCCTCTGGTCACTGCAGGTGTTGCGAGCCTACGCCGATGCGCTGAAGCCTGTGCGGGAAAGCGGCATCACCAGCAACGATCAGTTCGGGTTTGGCATGTAGGCCCCCAGTTCAGGGGGAGACGCCTTATAAAACACTCAATCCGCAGCCTATAACAGAGACGCATCTCATCCAAGAAAATACCTGACCATAGCATCAAGTATTACAAAGAAAGAACTTTGGATATCGAATAACCATATGAAGCCATGCAAACAACCATGATACGAGATTGAAGAAAACCTACTTCCTGCTTCGATTTATTATTGCTTATGCCACTTAATTCCATATCGAATACGCTTATTGATAATTACTGCAACCGACCCCTGGAGCAATCCGTATAGGATACTTCTCTCTGTCTTCACTGATGAATATCTTGACACAATCATTGACATCAAAACCCGAATACCTATCCTTGACCATATATTTAGTTTTTGAAGATGTGACTACGGTATAGATGGTATATGGTGTTTGAAAATCATCTACATCAGTAGGCAAACTAAGGCCGGCTTCATACGCCATGAAACCCATTAACCCATACATGACAATTGCATTTGATCTAGAGGTATTGTCTATACTTTCCCTCAAGCGCTGCAATTCCTCATCTCTCGGGGACTCCTTACTGACAATAATTCCCAGCTCTACTTTTTCATTTGGGTCATATTCATATACATTAGAAGCACAACCAACCAATACCATCAATAAAATAATAACCAATATATTTAATTTATTCAGCATAACCATACAGCCACCATCCAGCATTCCATTTTTGTATTATCAACCACCTACAACTATTACCTACTCTGAAGTTAAATAATAGGTTAGCTAACATACTTCGAGAGACAAATACCATGGAAATCAATAAGCATCAACATAGCCGTTAAGTATCCATCTAATTTATTATTTCGCATCCTGAACTCTATATGAAGCATGAAAGATACAACTGAAGCACATAATCACAGAGGGTTACACATCAACGACACATGCATGGATCATATCTCCAAGACATAGCGGCGTGCATATCAACCCTTAGTTATTGTCCTATCTATGCATAATGTGTCACGGCTCTACTATCCCTGACAAGATATTCCATGTTAATCTTAAGTAATTTTGCATTCATTGGCCATAACCCCTGCCTCAAGCGGATCTAATTAATTGAACAGTCGGGGAAACTTACGAATAGATTATCAATTGAAAACCCACATGCTGAAGGCAATATTAACTCATTCTGGCATGCCCCTTATGGTATCCATTTGGAAATGCGCGGCATATCAACGAAAACTCTTTTCAAAGTCTGAGCATGATTGCAAAGACACCTCCTTGCACGCCCTGAAAGTTGTAGCTGGTTAACTGGACCGGTATCCTTCAACCATATGCGCCATCCAAACACTTTGTAGACTGTGGCAACCCAAAGCCAAATACCCGGCAACCGCGCCATCTGGGTGGGCATCTTCGCCGAGCTGACCGAGTTCAGCCTGATGT
>JALVEW010000046.1 GCA_027030425.1 Sedimenticola sp. | reverse complement strand
CGCGCCCAGCCCACGTCCACGGCCATGTCAAATAGCTTGCGTGCAACCGCGGGCTTCTTTTTCAGCTGATCCTTGATTTTGCCATACACCCGCTCGAAGATGCGCGGCACGGCAATGAGCACCGTGGGGCGGATCTTCAGCAGGTCGTCTCCCAGCTGGGCCACGGAACGGGCGTAGGCCACGCTGGCGCCGGCCATGATGGGCAGATAATAGCCTGCCGTCCTCTCCAGAGTATGGGACAGGGGCAGGAAGGAAAGGAATACATCCTCTTCGTAGCAATCCAGCAGGGTCAGGCCGCCATGGGCCACCGAGAGCATGTTATGGTGGCTGAGCATGACACCCTTGGAGCGCCCGGTGGTACCCGAGGTATAGACGATGGAAGCCAGAGCATGGGGATCGGCCCCCTTGCGTACCCGCAGTTCCCCGCCGTTTTCCGGCAGCCAGTCCCGGGCCAGGCGGATGCGCTCGTCGTTGCGGGCGAATTTTTCCGCTTCCTTGCTGCCATCCAGCAGCACCACGCGTTTCAGGGGGCCGTCACCATCCTCGGGCAACACCGGTGCCAGCCGCTTCCAGCGCCCGGCATCCTGCACCAGCAGCGCTTTCACCCCGGCTTCTTCCAGGATATAGGCGATATTGTCGGGCCGGTCATCCGTGTACAGGGGAACGGTGACCAATCCCAGGCTCAGGGCTGCCTGATCCCACATCACCCACTGGGGACAGTTGCGCAGCAGCACCGCCACCCGGTCCTCGGCGCGCAGGCCTTCGCTGGCCAGGGCCTGCTGCCAGCGGGCGATCTGGGCCGCCATCTCTGTCCAGCTGTAACGCTTCCATTCTTTACTAGCCCTGTCGTGGTACTGGTAGGCCAGACCTTCGGGCGAGCGGTGCAGACGACGGGCGAACAGGCCGTCCAGGGTCACAGCCTCTTCGGTGGAAATGATGTTCTCGTGGAATTGCTTCATCAATGACCCCCTTGCCGAATGAACCACCGAGTTTAGTGTAAAATTGATTTTGTTTTAACCCGTAAAAACCCCAAGCCCATGAATATCCAACTGAATGGCGAAACCACCCCGGTTGACGACAGCACCACCCTGGGTGACATCGTGCGCCGCATGAATCTGGAAGGCAGCCGCTACGCCGTGGAGGTAAACGAAGAGCTGGTGCCACGCAGCGAACACGAGGGTTATCGCCTGAAGGAAGGCGACAACGTGGAAATCGTGCAGGCCATCGGCGGTGGCTGATGTTAAGATTTCATCATCTTTCCTACCCAATCGAGCAGTAGATCCAATGTCAGAGAACACAGATACCTTCAGCGTCGCCGGACGCGAGTTTTCCTCGCGCCTGCTGGTGGGCACCGGCAAGTACAAGGACATGGAGGAGACCCGGGCGGCCATCGAGGCCTCCGGCGCCCAAATCGTCACCATCGCCGTGCGCCGCACCAACATGGGCCAGAACAGCGACGAGCCAAATATCCTGGACGTGCTGCCCCCGGACAAATACACCATCCTGCCCAATACCGCCGGCTGTTACGACCAGAAAACCGCCGTGCGCACCTGCAAGCTGGCCAGGGAGCTGCTGGACGGCCACAACCTGGTGAAGCTGGAGGTGCTGGGGGATGAGAAGACCCTGTTTCCCGATGTCATGGCCACCCTGAAGGCCGCCGAGGAGCTTATCAAGGACGGTTTCGACGTCATGGTCTATACCAATGATGACCCCATCATCGCCCGGGAACTGGAAGACATGGGCTGCGCCGCCGTCATGCCCCTGGCGGCCCCCATCGGCTCCGGCCTGGGCATACGCAATCCCCTGAACATCCGCACCATCGTGGAAAACGCCAAGGTACCCATCCTGGTGGATGCCGGCGTGGGCACCGCCTCCGACGCCGCCGTGGCCATGGAGCTGGGCTGTGACGGGGTGCTAATGAACACCGCCATCGCCGCCGCCCAGAAGCCCGTGCTCATGGCCTCGGCCATGAAAAAGGCGATTCAGGCCGGTCGCGAAGCCTACCTGGCGGGCCGCATGCAGGCCAAACGCTTTGCCTCGGCCTCTTCGCCCCTGGAAGGCCTGTTTTTCTGACGGTGGACGGGAACAGGCGCCGCCCCATCCGCAGCTACGTGCTGCGCACGGGGCGCTTCACCCCGGGTCAACAGAAGGCCTTTGAACGCTGGTGGCCGGAATTCGGCGTGGATTTCAAACCGGAGGAGGTGCTGGATCTTCCCGCCCTGTTCGGCAACGACCGGCCCGTATGGCTGGAGATCGGCTTCGGCAATGGCGAATCCCTGCTACAGATGGCGCGGGATTATCCCGAACGCAATTTTCTGGGTATCGAGGTGCACACCCCCGGCGTGGGCCATTTGCTGCTCAAGCTGGGGGAGGAAAAAGTCTCCAATGTGCGGGTCATGCACCACGACGCCATGGAAGTGCTGGAGCAGTCCCTGGCGGACGCCTCCCTGGAGGGAGTACAGCTATTCTTTCCCGATCCCTGGCACAAGAAGAAGCACCACAAGCGGCGCATCGTGCGCCCGGCCTTCGTGGCGCTCATGGGCCGGCTCATCGCTCCCGGCGGCCTGTTCCACGCCGCCACGGACTGGGAAGACTACGCCGAACAGATCATGCGCCTGTTCTCGGAAAGGAAAGACCTGTTCGAGAACGTCGCCGGCGCCGGCAAATACAGCCCGCGCCCTGACACCCGCCCCGTCACCAAGTTCGAGCAACGGGGCCAGCGCCTGGGCCACGGGGTCTGGGATCTGCTGTTCAGGCGCAAGACCTGATCAATGCACGCTGCCAAAAGAAAGGTCCAGTGTACTGGGCGGCAGGGGCAGCCCCGCCAGCTTGCTGGCCTGGTACACCGGACCATGAGGAAACAGGGAATAGAGGTAGCGCTTGCCACCCCGGTCCTCGAAACGCTCGGCAAGCGCCTTGATCACGTGACGGGCCGTGCAGGAGGTGCCATGCTCCTTGCAATGATTGCGCAGAAAATAGATCACTTCCCAGTGACCATCAGTGAGTTCGATACCTTCTTCAAGGGCCATTTCCATGGCCTGGGCCTCGGTCCAATCATCGAAATCGGCCGGGGTCTCCATGCGTTCAGGGGAAAGGGTGCTTGCGGTAGCCATTATGCTCGTTCCTCCAGATGTTTCATGTTCTCGAATGCGCCGGCAGTTATAGGTGTAGTGCGCCGGTCACATTCAAAGCTTAGCAGGCTCTGGCAATCCTGCCGGAATATCCACTGCCCCCATGTTCTCTGCTGATACCCCCTTGCTGGAAGCAAGGAATCTGCATACGGATTTCCTGCGGGAAGTCAGCTTTGCCGTCCCCCGGCGGCAGTGCCTGGGGCTGCACGGCGATTCAGGCTCTGGCAAGACCCTGCTCCTGCGTGCCCTGGCCGATCTGGATGTCAACCAGGGAGAGGTGTTCCTGGAAGGCGTACCCCGGGAAAACTTCACTGGCCCGGCGTGGCGGCAGCGGGTGGCCCTGCTGCCGGCGGAAAGCCACTGGTGGGCGGACAGCGTGGGCGTGCATGCTTCATCCTGGCCCATGCCCGTGCTCGCGACCCTGGGCTTTCCGGAAGAAGTGCTGCAGTGGCAGACCGCGCGACTGTCCAGCGGGGAAAAACAGCGCCTGGCCCTGGCACGCATGCTGGCCAACCAGCCCCGGGTGCTGCTCCTGGACGAACCCACCGCCAACCTGGACCGGGGGAATACGGAAATTGTCGAGAAGATCATTCTTGAGTACCTGGAGTCCCAACAGGCTGCCGCCCTGTGGGTGAGCCATGACCCGGAACAGCTGGCGCGCGTGGCCCGGCGCAGGGCGGGCATGAGGAAGGGGCGGCTCGAAATGGAGGAAGGCTGACATGGACCTTGTTCTGCTTTCCCCCTGGGACCTGGGCATCGCCGCCGCCCTGGTCTGCCTGCTGGCCGCCCTGTCCTGGATGCTGCGCCTGGGAATCGGCCGGCAACTGCTTGTCGCCGCCGCCCGCAGCACGGTGCAGCTTATGATTCTGGGCATGATTCTCAAGACCCTGTTCGCCCAGACCAGCCTCTGGCTCATCGCCGTCATGACGGCGGTGATGCTGGCAGTGGCCGGCTACGAAGTCATGGCCCGCCAGCAGCGGCGCTTCCGCGGCAGCTGGGGCTACGGGCTGGGCACCCTGTCCATGTTCCTGTCCTCCTTCACCATCACCTTCCTGGCCCTGACGGCGGTCATCCAGGTGGACCCCTGGTATCAGCCCCAGTACCTGATTCCCCTGCTGGGCATGCTGCTGGGCAACACCATGTCCGGTATCGCCATTGCCCTGGACAATCTCACACGCAACACCTGGGAGCAGCGCCACGCCATAGAAGCCCGCCTGATGCTGGGCCACGAATGGCAGCAGGCCATTACCGGCATCCGCCGCGACGCCCTGCGCTCGGGACTGATTCCCATCATCAACGCCATGACCACGGCGGGCATCGTCAGCCTGCCGGGGATGATGACAGGCCAGATTCTCGGAGGCAGCCCGCCCCTGGAAGCCGCCAAGTATCAGCTGCTCATCCTGTTCCTCATTGCCGCGGGTTCTGGCCTGGGCAGCCTTACGGCCATCTGGGCGGGCAGCCGACGCCTGTTTGACGAACGCCAGCGCCTGCGCCTGGACAGGCTGACGGGCCGCCAGGGATAAGCTCTGTGCAACATATGGGTTCTGGCTCGATCAGCAGTTTCCGAGAAACACGACAGAGGAAGTCAACCCATCATGGACATAGGCGTTAATCCTGGTACAGCAACCCACAGGAGACACGCCATGAAAAAATCCAGACTGAAAGTTCTCACCGCTGCCGCCCTGGGCAGCCTTCTTGTTCTCGTTCCGGCAATGAGCTTTGCCCATGGCCACCATCATCACGGGCATAAAGTGGTGGTGGTCAAGCCCGCCGCCCCCAGAACAACCGTGGTCGTGGTGCGCAAGACGCCCCGCAGGCACTGCTACTATCCCTGCTGGTACGGGCCGCGGCGCGCAGCAGTCCACGCGCTGGTGGACTATGCCTGGTGGGAATCAACTCACTGATCCCCGGCCTGCTTGCGCAACTGCCCGTTCCGCCACAGCTTGACTCCCAACAGCACCCAGGGAGTACCGTGCAGGAGGAGATCGAAGATGTCCAGGGGACGAACCAGATCCCCCGAAGCCAGCATCTTCAGCTTCTCCCATACGTGGGGTTCGGGCGTAAAGGGCATCAACCCAAAAAACAGGGCGGCAAGAACCAGGAACCCCATGGGGATTTCATCTATCCATTTCATTGGCAATATTCCTCGATGACTGGCCGGTACACACGGGCATCTGCCTCCGTATGGCAGCAGTAGATAATGGCATCGAAATCCTGCCCGAACTCCAGGCCGGCTTCAACGGCGATACGGGCAGCGTCCGCCAGGGGGTAGCCATAGGTCCCCGTACTGATGGCAGGAAAGGCTATCCGGCGCAAGCCCTTGTCCCTGGCAAGTGCAAGACTGTTGACGTAGGCCTGGCGCAACAAGTCAGGCTCGCCCGCACTGCCTCCCCGCCACACAGGTCCCACGGTATGAATGATCCAGGGCGCGGGAAGATTGAAACCCGGGGACAGCCGCGCTTCACCGACGGGACAGCCGCCCAGGGTGCGGGTATATTCCAGCAACCGCGGGCCCGCCGCCCGGTGAATGGCGCCATCCACGCCGCCACCGCCAAGGAGAGAAGTATTTGCGGCATTCACGATGGCATCCACGGCCAGTCTGGTAATATCGCCAGTACAGACTTCCAAGCTTTCACAGGCTTTTCGCCTGTTGGACCCCGGGATACTCATACCGTGATCTCCACCCTGTTCGCCATTTTGTTGCTGGGACTCATCGTCATCTTCTGGATGAACGCTGCCCGAGCCCATGAACTGGCCGTCGGCATCAGCCGCGCCGCCTGTGAGCGGGAAAGATACCAGCTGCTTGACGACAGCGTCTACCTGCAGCGGGTGGGCCTGCGATGGACACCGTCGGGACTGCGCTTTCGCCGCATGTACCGCTTTGATTACAGCGTGGACGGCAGATTGCGAGAGAACGGCTATGTGCTGCTCATCGGCTCCCAGCTGGAAGCCGTACACATCCAGGGACGGCACACCATTGAACAGACGGGAGAAGAACAACCGGCAAGGGAGGAAAGCGCCTCTCCCATGAAATACGACAACATCATTCCGTTTCCAGAACGTCAGCGGCGGCGGTCGGACAAAGGTTCCTGAGGTTCCCGGGAAGGTCTGGCTGTTCCCTTATCAGGATGTTGAAAAAGTCCTTCCATGGACTTTTTCAACTACGGAAGCGGAAAGCGCGATTTCCCGCTGCCTTCATTTTCAATGGCTTACAGCCATCGATGGGTGGCACATCCTTGTGCCGCACACAGGCTGTCGAAAAACGGTGTTTTTCAACAGCCTGTTATTTCACCACTTTCAGGCTGGGCCGCCCACCAGCGGGAGGGGTGGGATCCTCCGGAGGCTCCGGGGAGGCGTCTCCATCCTCGTCTTCCGGAAACAGCATTCCACGGCCGTTTTCCCTTGCGTAGATACCCAGCACGGCATTCACGGGGATCAGAACGTCCATGGGCGTGCCGGAAAAACGCGCGCCGAAGGAGATATAGTCGTTGCCCAGTTCCAGGTCACGAGCCGCGCTGGCGCTGACATTGAGGACGATGCGCCCGTCTTCGACGAACTGCCGGGGAATCTCCACTCCCCGGGCATCAGCATCGACCAGCAGATGTGGCGTCAGGTTGTTGTCACTGATCCACTGCCAGATGGCACGTATCAGGTAGGGGCGGTTGGAAGTCATGGCTCGGATCTGCTACAGGCGCATCTCCCGCTCGGCCTCGGTAAGGCTCTTGGCGAAAGCTTCCCGCTTGAAAAGCCGCGCCGCGTAGGCATTGAAGACATTGGATGCCTTGCCTTCAAGCTCTACCCCGAGGTAGGGCAGGCGCCACAGCAGGGGCGCAATGCTCGCATCCACCACGGAAAACTCGTCACTCATGAAATAGGGCTTGGCCTCCAGGATGGGCGCACTGGCAATCAGGCTTTCCTTCAGCTCCTTGCGGGCCTTGGTAGCCGGCTTGCCACCGGCAAGGATGGTATCAACGCGGCTGTACCAGTCCTTTTCCACCCGGTAGATGTACATGCGGAAAGTCGCCCGGGAAACCGGATCCACCGGTAGCAGCGGCGGATGGGGGTAGCGCTCATCCAGGTACTCCAGAATGATGCGGGAATCAAACAATACCAGATCACGGTCCACCAGGGTGGGCGCGGTGCCATAGGGATTCAGATCCATGACATCTTCGGGCAGGTTGAGAGGGTCGACATCCACGATGTCTGTGGTTACATGCTTTTCTGCCAGCACCAGCCGTACGCGGTGACTGTGCAGATCCGCCGGATCAGAAAACAGAGTCATGATTGATCTTCTAGTTGCCAATGAAAGCTACCTGTGTGCATTGCCGCTTCCGGCGCCAGTCTTGCCAAGGAACCCGTGATGAAATTCCCCAGAACACCAGATGCGGAAAAGGCGCACAGTATAGCAGACTGCACGCCTTTCCGGGTCACTGTCACGCAGGCACGCGTGTCAGAAGGAGCTGACGGGAATCAGTGCACGTCCTTCCAGTACTCCTTCTTGAGCATCACGGATACCACGAAGAACACCAGCAGGAACAGCATTACCCAAATGCCAATGCTCTGACGCTCCAGCTTCACGGGCTCGGCCACGTGGGTCAGGAAGGTTGCCAGGTCACGGGCCAGCTCGTCGTACTCCTCGGCAGACAGGCGACCGGGCTTGACCAACTTCAGCTCCTTGACATGCACATTGCCATGCTCGTCCTTCTCCTTCACGGCTTCCTGGACGCCCTGCAGTTCCATCAGCACATGGGGCATACCCACGTTGGGGAATACCACGTTATTGACGCCGAAGGGACGGCTCTCATCCACGTAGAAGCTCTTCAGGTAGGTATAGATCCAGTCCGCGCCACCGTGCTTCAGGCGGGCAGTGAGAGTCAGGTCGGGAGGCGCGGTGCCAAACCACTCGGCAGCATCCACGGCAGGCATACTGGTGGTCATCAGATCACCCACCTTGCCATCGCCAAACATGAGGTTGCCGCGAATCTGATCCTTGGTCAGTCCGAACTTCTGCATGTTCTCGTAGCGGAAATACTTCAGGGAATGACAGCCCTGGCAGTAATTCACGAAATACTTGGCGCCACGCTGCATGGCGGCTTCGTCAGTCAGATCGATATCCGCCGACTCCAGATGCACCGCACCGCTGGCAAAGCCAGTCAGAGGCAACAGGGCCAGGGAAAGGATTGCAATCAGTTTTTTCATTTTGTCACCCTCTCTGGTACGGGCTTGGTCTTGTCCATCTTGCTGTAGATGGGCATTCCCAGGAAGAAGACGAAGTACAGGGTCGTGCAGACCTGCGCCAGCAGGGTGCGGCCAGGCGTTGCCGGCTGCATACCCAGGTAACCCAGGATCAGGAACACCACTACGAACATGGCGATCATGCCCTTGAAGATGGGCCCCTTGTAACGAATGGACTTCACCGGACTCTTGTCCAGCCAAGGCAGGAAGAACAGCACCACGATGGCTGCGCCCATGGCGATTACGCCCCACACCTGAGTACCGGCAAAACTGGGCACGGCGCGCAGGATGGCGTAGAAGGGAGTGAAATACCAGACAGGCGCGATGTGCTCAGGCGTCTTAAGAGGGTTGGCCGGCTCGAAGTTGGGCGCTTCCAGGAAGTAACCACCCATCTCCGGCGCAAAAAACACGATGCCCAGGAAGACGATCAGGAAGCCTGCCACACCAGCAATATCTTTAACGCTGTAGTAAGGGTGGAAGGGAATTCCGTCAGCAGGGGCGGTGTCGCTCCACCTGTTGCCCTTGGGCCCTTTCTTGATCTCGATGCCGTCCGGGTTGTTGGAGCCAACCTTGTGCAGGGCGACGATATGCACGAAAACCAGCGCCGCGAGAATGAAGGGCAGCAGGAAGTGCAGAGCGAAGAAACGGTTCAAGGTGGCATCGGAGATAACGTAGTCACCGCGAATCCAGATGGACAGATCGTCCCCGATGACCGGAATAGCGGAAAACAGGTTGACGATAACCTGAGCACCCCAGTAGGACATCTGCCCCCAGGGCAACAGGTAGCCAAAGAAGGCCGTAGCCATCATCACCACATAGATTATCATGCCAATGATCCACAGCAGTTCCCGCGGCTTGCGGTAGGAGCCGTACATCAGCCCACGGAACATATGCAGGTAGATGACGATGAAGAATGCCGAAGCGCCGGTGGAATGCAGATAGCGGATCAGCCAGCCCCAGTTCACATCGCGCATGATGTATTCGACGGAGGCGAAAGCCAGGGTGGCGTCAGGCTTGTAGCTCATGGCCAGCCAAATACCGGTCACGATTTGGTTCACCAACACCAGCATGGCCAGGGAACCGAAGAAATACCAGAAGTTGAAGTTCTTGGGCGCATAATACTGCGCCAGATGCTCGTTCCATACCTTTGTGGCAGGGAAACGTTCGTCTATCCAGGTCATCAGGCTCATGCCGCACCTCCGTCGTCTGCACCGATAAGCACCGTGGTATCGTTAAGATACTTGTGCGGGGGAATCACCAGGTTGGTGGGTGCCGGCACGCCTTTGAAGACCCGGGCCGCCAGATCGAACTTGGAACCGTGACAGGGACAGAAGAAGCCACCTTGCCAGTCGGCGCCCAGATCAGCGGGACCAATATCCGGACGATAGGTGGGTGAACAGCCCAGATGGGTGCAGATACCCACCGCAATCAGGTACTCCGGCTTGATGGAACGGTGATAGTTCTTGCAGTACTCGGGCTGCTGGGGAACCTCGGAATCCGGATCGACCAGATGATCCGTATTTTCCTTCAGGTTCTTCAGAGTCTCTTCGGTACGACGTACAACCCAGCATACCTTGCCGCGCCACTTCACGCGCATGAGTGCGCCGGGCTCGAGTTTGCTGATGTCAGCCTCTTCCGGCGCGCCCATGGCCTTGGCACGGGCGCTGGGTTGCCAGTAGCTGAGAAAAGGAACGAGGGCAAAGCCCGCGCCTACCGCACCGATACCGGCTGTTGCCGTAATCAGCATGCGGCGTTTTTTGAGGTCCACGCCTTGTGAGCTCATGGATGGAATCCCCCAGTAGCTAGTGAAAAGTTCAGGAATTTGTCCCGTGGAAACCGCTCCACAGTGTTTCAGAATATACTAATTTTCTATTCTGAAGATAACATCGGATTTTCGCCCATAACACCCCCCTGGGTCAAGGTTGGAGGCCGTTTATTTTTTCTATGGGGGGAGTTGAAAAACCTGAAGCAAATTGAGAACTATCAATGATTTTTTGAATTCCTTATTGATTCGACTGCATTGGATAAACACAGAGCCGACCCGTTCATCCTTCAGACAGGATTGGGCTGATCGACAAAGCTGTGCTCCACCCCGAAATGCCGGCTCAGTTCCTCCCCGAGAGCCTGGATGCCGTAACGCTCGGTGGCGTGGTGACCGGCGGCCAGGAAATGGATGTTTCTTTCCCGGGCGATATGGTAGCTCGCCTCCGATACTTCTCCCGTGATGTAGGCATCGAAGCCCAGATCCGCGGCCTTGTCCAGCCAGGACTGCGCCCCTCCGGTACACCAGGCCACGCGGCGAATACTGTGGCTCCCGCCGGAGAGCAGCAGCGGCTCCCTTCCGGTAAGCTCTTCCAGGCGCGCCTGCAGGTGGCCGGCCTCCAGGGCCTGCGGAAGCTCACAGCCCCAGAGCAGACCATCGGCATTCACGGGAGCGCCTCCCGGAAAACCCAGCAGCTCGCCCAGGCGGGCGTTGTTGCCCAGTTCCGGGTGGGCATCCAGGGGCAGGTGATAGGCCGCCATGCTCAGGCCAGCGGCAAACAGCTCCCGCACCCGCCGCCCCTTCATCCCGGTCAGCACCTGGGGCTCCCCCTTCCAGAAATAGCCGTGATGCACCAGCAGCAAATCGGCTTGGGCATTCCTGGCGGCCTCCACCAGGGCCAGGCTGGCGGTGACGCCGGTTACGATCCGCCGCACCTCCCAGCCCGCCTCCACCTGCAGGCCGTTGGGGCAGTAATCGTCAAAAGCCGAAATGTTCAGGCGGGTATCGCAATAGTCGATGATTTCACCAAGGGAAGGCATGATGGCTCCGGGGACAAAAGGCTCATGTTAGAATGCCTCGGTCATGAATTTCCAGCGTCTCATCACCTTCATGTTCACCTCGGTGGCCGCGGGCATCATCACCGCTGTGGTGGTGCTCGCCTTCTGGCCGGGGATGCTGCAGCAGGAAAGAAGCCCCGGAGGAAGCGGTTCGACGGCATGGGAAAACAATGGCTGGGCGGATGCCGTGGCGCTGGCAGAACCCTCCGTAGTCAACATCTACACCAGCAAGATCACCCGGCAGGAGGGCGACCCTCTGTTCAAGAATCCCCTGGTACAGCGCTATTTCGGTGATCCCCGGGGAAAACCCAAGCTGCAGCGCAGGAACAACCTGGGCTCTGGCGTGGTGGTGGACGCAAACGGTTATATTCTCACCAGCAATCATGTCATCAAGGATGCCGATGACATCTTCATCGGCGCGGAAGGACAGCCGCGGGTGCCCGCGCGGATTGTCGGCACGGACCCGGATACGGACCTGGCTGTGATCCAGGCCGCCGGCAAGGATCTGCCCCCTGCCCGCCTGGGCAATTCCGCCAGCCTGCGGGTGGGAGACATCGCCCTGGCCATAGGCAATCCCTTCGGCGTGGGCAAGACCGTTACCCAGGGCATCATCAGCGCCACGGGCCGCGAAGGGCTGGGCCTGGCCACTTTCGAAGACTTCATCCAGACAGACGCCGCCATCAACCTGGGAAATTCCGGCGGCGCCCTGATCAACGCCCGGGGCGATGTCATCGGCATCAACACCGCCATCCTGTCCAGCAGCGGCGGCTCCCACGGCATCGGCTTCGCCATCCCCATCAACCTGGCGCGCCAGGTCATGGAACAAATCATCAAGCACGGCCGCGTGATCCGCGGCTGGATAGGCGCCAGCGGCGGCGATCTGACCCCCGCCATGGTGGCTTCCATGGGCTTGCCGGAAAACACCAGGGGGGTACTGCTGTCAGGCATCCTCGAAGGTGGTCCCGCTGACCAGGCGGGCATCCAGCCGGGCGACATCATTCAGCGCATCAATGGCAAGCCGGTGACCAACGCCCTCGAAGTCATGAATTCCATCGCCGTGGCCTCCCCGGGCACCACCATGGATCTTTCCCTCCTGCGCGACAACCAACCCTTCCAGGCGCAGCTTATTGTCGCCGAACGCCCCCGGGACGTGGAATGAACAGGAACCTCCACCCCGGCAAGGGAGAAACACTGATCTGGCTGGCCATCTACGGCCTGGTGCTGGCCTGGTCCGCCATCGAGCCGAAAGACCGCTTCACCTGGTTCCTGGAAGTGCTGCCAGCCCTCATGGGGGTCGCCGTGCTGGCCTTCACCTGGAAACCCTTTCCCCTGACCCGGCTCACCTACTGGCTGATCCTGGCTCACTGCATCATTCTCATGATAGGCGGCCACTACACCTATGCCGAGGTGCCCTTGTTCGACTGGCTGCGGGACGCTCTGGGAGGACAGCGCAACAACTACGACAAGATAGGGCATCTGGCCCAGGGCCTGGTGCCTGCCCTCATCGCCAGGGAGTTGCTGATTCGCCTGGACGTGATTCGCGGCAAGGCCTGGGCCAGTTTCTTCGTGCTGTGCTTCGTGCTGGCCTTCAGTGCCTTTTACGAGCTCATCGAATGGTGGGTGGCCCTGGCCAGCGGTGATGATGCCGTGGCCTTCCTGGGCACCCAGGGCTACGTCTGGGATACCCAGTCAGACATGTTCATGGCCCTCATCGGCGGCATCATCGCAATCACCCTGCTGGCTCCCTGGCAGGACCGCCAGCTGGCGGCATTCACCCGGAACGGGGCCGGGTGAAGAGCTTGGCGCCCTGCAGCATCTCGCGGATGGTCGCCATGTGCGTCCTGTAGAAATCACCAGTTTCCGGCACGTCTTCATCATCCCGGGTGGTAAGCACGTTCTGCCGCCCGGACATGCTGCGATAAGGCACGTAGAACTTGTAGTTGCCGTCGATATACGCCACGCCACTCCAGTCACTCGCAATGACGTAGCCAAGCCGGTCTTCGGCAAAGATATCCTGTCCCTGGGCGTAGTCTGCCACCGGATTCCTCACTCCCAGCAGAGGCATGAGGGTAGGGATGATGTCCATGTGGCTGGTAAGCCGGGAAATTACCTGGGGCGCGCGGCCGGGAATGTACAGCACCATAGGCACCCGTATTTGCTCTTCGTGAAAACCCGCATTATGACCCCAATGTCCCTTTTCCATGAACTCCTCGCCATGATCGCCGGTGATTATGACGATGGTACTGTCCAGCAGGTTCTGCTCCTCCAGGGTCTGAAGAATCTTTGCAATCTGCAGGTCCACATGGTGGGAGGCATTGATGTAGCGGTTCTTGAGCTGACCAATCTCCTGGCGCAGGCTCTCTTTGGACATGAGAGCATAGTTCACGTCCTGCAGATAGGGCGAGGCGATGGCCGAGCTGTCCGGAAAGTCATAACGCGCATGGGTGGACTCGAAAAAGAAAAAGCTCATGAAGGGCCGCGTCGAATCCCGCTCGCGGATAAAACGGCTCACTGCTTCGGCATTGTCCATGTCCCTTCGCCAGGGCGGCCTGGACTTTTCGGCATGATGCAAGTCATCGTCATCAATGGCGGCGAACAGAGTGCGGTCGAACTCGGGATAGGTAAAAGAGGCGCTGGTGGTCATATAGAACTGGTAGTTCTGTTCCTTCAGCACATCCAGCAGCACCGGACCGCGCTCCTCGCGCAGAAAAGCATCCCAGTAGGCACCATACAAACCATACATTAGGGAAAACAGGCCCTGGCGGGTGCCATTGCCGCCGCTCATGTGCTGATCCAGCTTCAAGGAGCGGCCGGCAAACTTCCAGGTATTGGGCATGATCTCCGGCGTCAGCATATCCCAGCGCAGGGACTCGGCCACCAGCCAGACCAGGTTCAGGGGTTTCTCCGGCGGCGCCACCTGCAAAGGCTTCAGGGGATAGTTGAGATGCCCCTTGGCCACCCCCGCGGACAACTGACGGGGCCGCTTGTTCTCGTAACCCAGCTTCGCCGCCAATGACTTGAAGCGCACCCGGTTGTACAGGGGAAAGGCATCCGCCACCTTCAGCACCGGGCTGTAGTACTCCAGGGCGCTGACCCCGTAGGCCAGCCGCTCCGCCACCCCCAGCAGCACCAGCAGCAGCACCAGCCTTCTGCCCAAGCCCACCCGGCCATCATGGCGACGGCCCGCCAGCCAACGGGCGGGCAACAGCAGCACCGCAGGCAGTAACAGCAGCGCCAGGGCAATGAGGGCGAACACCAGTTCCGCCTCCCCGCTGGTACCGAGGGAATCCATGCCGCCTGGCGTTGTCACCAGATTGAGGACGAAACTGTTGATATGGAACCCAAACAGGTTGTACAGGCGACTGTCCGCGAATATCAGCAGATAGGTGATGCCGAACGGCAGCACGGCCAGCACCCAGAACAGCCTCGGCCAGCGTGGGTGCACCAGGCGCCATGCCAGATAGCTCAACAACATGGCCGGCAGTATGTACACCACGGAATAGGTCATCCATACCGCCAGGGCATAAAGCCAGGCCTGCCATCCGACAGGATGGCCGTTTTGCAGGAAACCGTAGCCGAGCAACAGGGAGAAACCGTAGTTCAGCAACCACCAGGCGCTGAGGGTCCTACGAGAAAGATCACTCATACCGTGCTTCCGCCCAGTCCTCCGGCCAGGCGCAGGCCAGCACCTTGGGCACCCCTCCCTCCTCCGGACGGAGCAGGAATACCGACAGGCCATAGTCTTCCCGGCCCGCCGGCTTGAAGGGAATAAGCTGCTCCCCCCTGGCGTCCTTCAACACCCCAAGGCAGGTACTATGGGTGACCATCACCTCGTTGCCCCGGCGCGGCTGCTGCAACTGCCGCTGCAGATCCTCCTTGCAGTCTTCCCGCAGCCAGGAAACCACTTCCGGTTCCCGGCCGAAAGCCAAGCGGGCCGTGGCCCTGGCCCGGTCCACCTTGCTGCTGTATAGCCTGAAATCGCCGGGCAGGAGCCTGGTCATGCCCTCCCCCAGGTTTTTCGCGTCCGCCTGCCCCTTGTCCGTGAGCCCTTCCACGCAGGTCTGCCCGTCCCCGTCCCGGCAGCGGTCGGTATGACGCAGCAATACGGTGATGCGCCCTTCCTGCCACTGCTGTTGCACATAGGCGCGGGTCACGGCATCGTCCAGCAGATTGTCGCAGGCGCCAATGGTGCTCCGGTACCACCACCAGCCAGTGAAGGCCAGCATGAGCAGCAGCAGAAAGATGCTCGCCCAGTAGAGAACCGGGAAACGGCCGCGCTCAGCCATGAACAAACCCTTCGACCAATTCCAGCAGCCGGTCGTTTTCCTCCGGCTTGCCGATGGTGAAGCGCAGACAGTCTTCCAGCAGGGGATGACTGCCATGGAGCTTCTTCACCAGTACGCCGTTGTTGAGCAGATGATCGAACAGGGCCGTGGCTCTTCCGGGGACGCGCACCAGCAGGAAGTTGGCTTCGGAAGGCCAGAGCTTCAGGCCGGGCATGGC
>JALVEW010000045.1 GCA_027030425.1 Sedimenticola sp. | reverse complement strand
TGCGGGCGCCCCCCCGCAGGGCGGCTTCGGCCAGGTTCAGGAGTTCCCGGCCGTGCAGCCCGTCGGGGGTGATGGCGTAGAGTCCGCGCAGCTTCTTCACGGGCAGCGTCCGGGCACCATCTGCCCCCTCCCTGGCTGAAAAGCGCGCTGCAGGGCGTTCCAGGTGTAGTGCTGGGCCGCGTCCACGGCGGCTTCAAGGGCTTTTCCCCGGGCCAGGCCCGCGGCCACGGCCGAGGCCAGGGTACAGCCGGAACCATGGTAGCTGCCGGGGAGCTTTGGCCATTGCCAGTGGCGGATGTGTTTTTCCCGGTACAGGCTGTTGGTTACCTTGCTGTGCTCGGACTCGTCCGCGCCCGTGATGAGAACCGCCGGGCAGCCCCTGTCACCCAGGGCGCGGGCGCAGTCCTCCGGCGTGACCGCGCCGCTCAGTTCCCGGGCTTCCCGCCGGTTGGGGGTGATGAGGCTGGCCAGGGGCAGCAGGGGGCCAAGGATATCCGCGGGACTCATGGCCTGGCCGCCACCGGAGGCCAGCACCGGGTCCAGCACCAGAGGGACTTCCGGCAGGGTTTCCGCCAGGTGCCGCACCACCCTGGCAGCACCGGAGCCGCCCAGCAGCCCCACTTTGATGGCGGAAATCCGGTAGTCCTCCAGGATGCGCCGGGCCTGCTGCCTTAGCAGGGCTTCGGGCACTGGATGGACGCCATACACCCGAATGCTGTCCTGCTCCGTCAGACAGGTCACCAGGGATGCGGCATGGCAGCCCAGGGCCGTCAGGGTTTCGATATCGGCCTGGATGCCGGCGCCGCCCCCGGGATCATGTCCGGAAAGGCACAATACAACGGGTTTTTTGTCCTGGTTTGTCATGCTGTGAGCGTCGATTTGGCCGGACTGGCATCCGAAAATGTCCTTATCAGGTAAAGAATGGGGAGTTACGGAGCAGAACCGTGAAAATGGTCTACAATTAGACCACATTTGAGGAGTTCCGATGAGGCCGGGGTGGCCGGTAGCCTGGTTTCAGGTTCGTTTCGGAATTTTCCCGAGAGTGAACTCCCTCCAAGGATTGGTTTTTCGATTGTTTCGACTTCAGTTTGAGTTTGTTTGCAACAGCGAACAGGTGTGCCCATGACTGCCGAATTTGAGAACCTGCGCCGTATCGCCAGTGAATATTGCCGCATTATCGAGTCCGTGGGGAATGATCGCGGGGAATGGCTGCAGCAGGTGTTCAGGATACTGCCCCAGCTGCACGCGGCCATTGCCGTGGTGCTGGAACAGGAAAGCGCCGGCGGCAGGCCGGTGGAAGCCAACCTCGAACAGCGCTTTTCCCTCTTCACCAAGCTGCACCAGCTGCTGGGGGAAAAAGACGCCTACTGGATGGAGTACGACCTGGGTCACGAGGAATGCCGCAGCGGCAGCCTGGCGGATGATCTCACAGACATTTACTGCGAACTCAAGCAGGGGCTGATGCTGCTGGAAGAGGAAAAATCCGATCCCGACGGCATTCTGCGCAACTGGCGGGCGGGTTACCGCATTCACTGGGGCAAGCACCTGGTGGATGCCGAGCGCCACCTCTATGACCTTTCCTCCCGGGGGCATATCTGAACATGATGCGATTCCTGCTTGCCCTGGCCCTGGTCGCCGGCCAATCATTGCTGGCCGCGGATGAGGAAAAGACCCTCAGCCTGCAGCTGCCCCCCGCTTCCCTGGAAAAATGGTACCGCCCGGCCAACAAGCGCGATGTCTGGCTGCACACCATGTTTCGCCTGCGCCGGGAGATGCAGGCGGTCTCGGAGTATGCGGCCCTGGAAGACAGCGCCCGGCTGAAGAAATGGCTGGCCAGGCTGGAAAAGGATTACCTGTCCATCGGCGAGATGGTGCCGGAATGGAAGGATGAGCTGGAAGACGGCCTGCTGAAAAAGATGCGGACTGCCGCGGCAGCCGGTGACGCGGAGGCAATGGGGCGGTGGCAGCGCAAACTGGGCAAGTCCTGCCAGTCCTGCCACGCCGAATACAAGCTCACTGCCGCCCTGCTGTACCGGGCGCCGGACTTTTCCGCGGTGAAAGTGGAATCGGAAGAAACCCTGGAGGAGGAAGACTACAGCCGCGTCATGTCCCGCCTCAGTTTGCTTCTCAACCGGGTGAAGATTGCCGGCGAAGATGGCCGGCAACAGGCGGCCACGGATGCCCTGGGCCAGCTGGAACAGCGCCTGGCCGATCTGGGTGGGAGCTGCTCGGCCTGCCACAAGCAGGAAAGCGCCCGTGAAATCATCCTGGGCCGGGAGGCCAAGGCTTCACTGGCGCATGTGCGCCAGGGGCTGGAAGCGGGCGATCAGAAACGGACCGGCCGTTACCTGGGTGAATTCGCCGTCGGGGTGTGCGCCGACTGCCATGCCATACACCGCCTGCAGAGCAACATGCGGCGCCTGCTCTCCGGAGACTGACGGACGCGGTTCACGGCCCGAGTCAGGGACAAACCGCATCGGTGGGTCGGACTTCATCGTTGCGGCTGGTGTTGTCGGGTTGTGCAAAGGGGTCGGAGTCAAATTCCACCCATTTTGTTACAAGGAACGGAATCAAGTTGTTCCATGCCATCGGATCTTCCCAATATCCTTCCCATTTGACTCCGACCCCGACCTTCGGTCAGGGGTCTGTGTTACCTGATCCAGGGGTTGGCCTTGCCCTGGATTCTTGCCACTGCCTTGTTGTGGCGCTTCTCCTCCTCGTCCGGTGGATACTGGCGGTTCCATTTTTCCAGCAGCTTGCGCTGCTTGCGGTACAGCTCCAGGCCATACTCGTCCGCCATGTAGAGCATGGCCCGGGCAATGCGTCCCCGGGCCTCGGGGCGGGGCTCCACCCGGTGCTTGCGGAAATCCACCTCGAAATCACATCCCCTGTAATAATGGTTCTCGCCCGGAATGATGCCGAAGGGCATGGAGCTGCGGGTCTGGTTCACGTCCTTGCGCGCCGGGTACATATTGTGCATGTCGGACTCGATGAGATTGAAGCGCGGGCTGTTGTGGCGGCATTGCTCCCGCTTGCCGCAACCCAGCTTCTTGGTGACCCAGCTCATGGGATAGACGTGCTCCACGTTCACGCTGCGGTCGAAGGGGCGGAAGCGCTTGCCGCAATACAGGGTCTCGCCTCCCCGGGGATAGACGCCCTGCCAGTAGTCGCGGAGGCTGTCCAGGTAGTTTCTTTCCGGCTGGCGTGAGCAGGCGCTGGTGCTCCACAGGGTGATTCCCAGGGTGATGAACAGGAAAAATCTCGTTTTCATGGATATTCGGCACATTTCAGTCGCTGGGGAATTGCGATAATATCCCCGTTTCCCTCCGCTCACCAGAACCCGTCGTTGAATTCTATGGAAGAAAGAGAACAAAAGGCCGGGACATCCGCTTCCAACCGCTTGTGGCTGATCATAAGCGCCATCATGGCCATTACGCTGATTGCCGTATTCATGGTGCCGGACGGCGGGGAGCAGGCCGAGGATATCCCCCAGCCGCCCGAGCCGCCAGTTGCTGCCCGGAATGAAGCGGAGCCGCCCGTGCCGCGGCAGGACAATACGCCGGCGGAGGAAATGCCGGCAGCGGAAGAAGAGCTTGCCGAAGGCGAGGCGGCGCGGCGATTCCTGGCTGCCTCTCCGGGGCTGGATGCCGAAGCCATATTTCAGCGGGCGGAAGCCTACCGCCGGGATGGGCGGGTGGCCGATGCCTGGCTGCTCTATTTCAAGGCGGCGCGGGAGGGGCACGCGCAGGCGGCCATGGTCCTTGCGGAGCAGGCTGATCCCGCCTTCTTCGATGCGGCAGGCAGCATGCTGGACAAGCCTGATCTGGTGCAGGCCCATAAATGGTATGAGCAGGCAAGGCGCAACGGCAGCGAGGAGGCCGGAGAGCGCCTGGACAAACTGATGAAACGCCTGGAGCAGGCGGCTGCCGGCGGTGACCGGCAGGCGCAGCTGCTGCTGGCGAAATGGAAGTGAAAGCAATGAAGAAGACCCTCCTGGCCCTGTGCTTGTTGCTCGTACTTGCGCCTGCCCTGGCGGCAGACCGCCAACCCTTGCTGATTCCCGGAAAGACCTCCCTGTACCAGCGGGTGCTGTCCATTCCCGAGGCCCGCCTGGTAGACCAGCCGGGAGACGAACAGGGCGTGCCGGTCACGCCCTTCAGCGCTTTTTATGTCTATGAGCGGCGGCAGCAGGGCGGGCAGGAATGGCTGCTGCTGGGCACCGACCGGCATGGGGGCTTGAGCGGCTGGCTGGCCGCCCGGGACAGCATCGCCTGGAACCAGGGGCTGACGGTGGAATTCAGGGATCCCGCGACTCACGACCGGGTGCTCATGTTCCGCGACAAGGCGTCTCTCAAGGCCCTGGCGGAAACCGGCGCCGATGAAAACTACGCCAGACTC
Source organism: Sedimenticola sp. (assembly GCA_027030425.1). GTDB lineage: Bacteria > Pseudomonadota > Gammaproteobacteria > Chromatiales > Chromatiaceae > Thiolapillus. The sequence goes on along the minus strand of JALVEW010000045.1, from coordinate 432 downwards.
TATGAACAGGCGGTGAAAGGGGAATTACCGGAGGACTCTCCGGTGGTCGCCATTCAGCCTGCCGGGCACATCGACATCCGCAAGGACTTCTACCTGGTGCCCATCCTGGATTTCGAGGACACCTGGCTGGGCAGCGAGCAGGCGCGCATGCTGAAGATTGCCAGCGTGCCCCTGGAGGCGCGTGGGCCGCAGCCCGGGGATGCTGCGGATGACGACTACACCGCCGGCCTGGTGTTCGTCATCGACGCCAGTCTGTCCATGGACGAGTACATCACGCGCACCCGTGAAGCGGTGATGAAAATCTATGATCAGCTGGGGGACGCCGGCCAGCTGGGCAAGGTGAACTTTGGCCTGGTGGCCTTCCGCGACAATGCCGGCGCCGTGCCCGGCCTGGACTACACGGTCAGGACCTGGGTCACCCTGGAGGAAGGC
>JALVEW010000044.1 GCA_027030425.1 Sedimenticola sp. | reverse complement strand
CCCAATCCTGATGATCAGCCGCGAGAACATTCCCAAGACCCGCCGCTGGGTGGTGAAGATCGGCAGCGCCCTGCTCACCGCCGAAGGCGCGGGGCTGGACCGCCAGGCCCTGGGCGGCTGGGTGGACCAGATGGCCGACTGGCTGCAACCCGGCCATGAGCTGGTGCTGGTGTCCTCCGGCGCCGTGGCCGAGGGCATGTGCCGCATGGGCTGGACGCGGCGGCCGGACACCCTGCATGAACTCCAGGCGGCGGCGGCCATTGGCCAGATGGGGCTGGTGCAGGCCTGGGAAAGCTGTTTCCAGCGCCGGGGCCGTCATACGGCTCAGGTGCTGGTCACCCATGACGACCTTTCCGACCGCAAGCGTTACCTCAACGCCCGCAGCACCTTGCAGACCCTTCTGTCCCTGGGCGTGATTCCCGTGGTGAACGAGAACGACGTGGTGGCCAACGACGAACTTCGTTTTGGTGACAATGACACTCTGGCGGCCCTGGTGGCCAACTTGGTGGAAGCGGAGCTGCTCGTCCTGCTCACGGACCAGGACGGCCTGTTCGACGCCGATCCCCGAAGCAATCCCGATGCCCGTCTCATCGAGCATGCCCGGGTGGACGATGTGGCTCTGGACCGCTACGCCGGGGCCAGCAAGGGGACCCTGGGCAGCGGTGGCATGCACACCAAGCTGCGCGCCGCGCGGCTGGCGGCACGTTCCGGCACTGCCACCATCATCGCCTCGGGCAAGCGACCGGATGCCCTGCGGGAGATTGCCGCCGGTCATGAACTGGGCACCCTGCTGGTGCCCGCCCAGGAGCCGGACGCGGCGCGCAAGCGCTGGCTGGCCGGACAGCTCCAGGCCCGGGGTCGTCTGCATCTGGATGCCGGTGCCGTGCAGGTACTGCGCAAGTCCGGCTCCAGCCTGCTGGCGGTGGGGGTGACGAACGTCGAAGGTGCTTTTTCCCGGGGGGAAATGGTGGTCTGCCTGGGTCCGGAAGGCGAAGAGGTGGCCCGGGGCCTGGTGAATTATTCCGCCGACGAAACCCGGCGTATCGCCGGCCAGCCCAGCAGCCGTTTCGAGGAGATCCTCGGCTACATGGACGACCAGGAACTCATTCACCGGGACAACCTGGTCGTCCTGTGACCTGGTACCTGGCCTATGCCGCCCTGGGGGCCGTAGCCGGGGTGCTGGCCGGGCTCATGGGCGTTGGCGGCGGGCTGGTTTTCGTGCCGGGGCTGCTGCTCCTGTTTCATCTCCAGGACTTCGACGGCCAGTGGCTGTCCCACCTGGCCATAGGAACCTCCCTGGCCCTCATCGTGCCCACGGCTTTTTCTTCCTTGTGGGCCCATCACCGCCGGGGCGCCGTGGACTGGCACGCGGTGGTGCGTCTGACGCCGGGCCTGCTTGCCGGAGCGCTCCTGGGGGCCTGGCTGGCGGCCCGCTTCAGCACCCGGGGACTACAGATTCTGTTCGCCTTGTTCCTGTTCCTGGTGGCCTGGCAGATGCTCACTGGCATCATGCCCCGCAGCCGGACCAAGGAACATGGGACGGCGCTGTTCCTGTCCGTGGGGTCTGTCATCGGCACGGTTTCCGGCCTGGTGGGCATAGGTGGAGGCACCATGACCGTGCCCTTCCTGCTCTGGCAGGGCAAGGCCCTGCCCCGGGCCGTGGCTACCTCGGCGGCCTGCGGCCTGCCCATTGCCCTGGCCGGCGCCCTGGGGTTCATGGTCACTGGGGCCGGAAAGACATCCGCCGCCGCCACGGGCTTCGTCTATTGGCCGGCGGTGCTGCTCACCGGCGTCTCCGCAGTGCTCATGGCGCCCCTGGGGGCGCGCCTGGCCCACAGTCTTCCCATACCTTTGCTCAAGCGTTTCTTCGCCCTATTGCTGGTGCTGGTGGGGCTGCGGCTGCTGCTTGCCTGAATCATGTTCGGACGGCGTCGGTTTGGATGGGGTCGGAGTCAGCGGGGTGAAATGGTCGGATCAGAAGGCTTTGGAGTGTTTGATTCCGTTTCCCGCAACGGCTAGCCCGAATGTTTCACCCGGGAACGCGATGATCGTGCCGGGATCGGCGTTCAGGTGCGGATTTGCGATTGAATCAATAGCTCAAGCTATTGATGATTGAGCAAATACCGCAGATGGACGGCGAAACCGGTGCGAGGGCGCGTTCAGCGATGCCCGGTAACATATTGTACTTTGCTAATATTCCAAATATTCTCCATGAATACAGTAAGCTGGAATATTTTTCCAGCGACCGGGTGAAATATTCGGGCTAGGGGGGGACGATCTGACTCCGACCCCTGGAGCGACCCCTGGAGTGGGATTGGGTTGGGACGGGGTCGGAGTCAGTGGGGTGAATCAGGGCGTGTTGGGGTCCCAAAAGTTGTACTCTTCCATGGAGGGTTGTTCGGGTATGGGCTGAAGCGCCTCGTTCACGCGGAAAAACTGGATCACCCGTCCCCGGGGGTCGCGAAGGGCCAGTTGGGCGCCCTGCAGGCGGTATTCGAACTCCCGGCTCTGGCGGGTTTCCGCATCCGTGAGCCTCAGTCGCTCGGGGAATGCTTCCACATAGAAATTTCGGTACTGATCCGCCGACCAGTACATGCGCGCAAAGTTCCGCCTGATGACCAGCAGGAGGCGGTTGGGGCTGGCCCAGGTGCCTTCCAGGTTTTTCAACTGTTCCGGGGAAACCCCGTCGTCCGGGTAGGCCGGCCAGTTCCCATAGGGGATGTATCCGCCTGCCGGTCCGTAACCATAACCCGAATGGACAGAAAGATTCTGCATGGTCTGCATGGCTTCGAACATGTTGAGCATGGCGCGCATCATCTCGATGAAAGGATTGCTGTTGTAGCTGCTGCCAGCGGATGCCGGCCCCATGCCCAGGAGAAAAACAATCGTGACAATGGTCTGTTTCATGGAGACGCTACACCGGTGTGCCTTGTGGCTGCACGTCCGGAAGTCTGCTCAACGTGGCTTCGATTATGGTTGCCTTAGTATAGCAGGACAGCGTGTTGTTTCCCGTCATGGGAGAAGGGATGGGCGTTTTGTGATGGCTATCCAACCCCGGCTTGTCCGAGGCGGTTAGACTGTGTTGCAACGATGGAGTACATTCAGGGTTCCTTGTCCTAGTTGCGTGGAGAACATTCTAGTAATGGATGCCGGGGAACTCAATGAACATCTGGAATCCGCCATCAGGCAACTGCTTGCGGAACGACAACAGCTGCTGGTGATGTTTTGCCGGGCGGCAGGCATTGCGCCGGGGCCAGCGGGAGAAGATGAAAAATCCCTGCTGCTGCGTCTGTGCCAGCTGCTCATGGATTATGCGGCCCTGTGGCAGTTCGAGGTTCATGATGAACTGGCCCGGGAAGCGCGGCGTTCCTCTGCGGGTTCAGAGATGCTGGAGAGAGTACAGCCCATACTGGTGGAGACAGCCAACACCATGCTCGATTTCAACGACCTGGTGGATTCCGCCCTGGCGGAAGAAAGCCTGATGGACCTCGATTCCCACCTGTCCTCCCTGGGGGAGGCGCTGGCGGAACGTTTTGAGGCGGAAGACCGGGTCATACTGGCGCTTTGAGATATCCATGGCATTGAAGGGACACAGTGGAATAAGGTCCTCTGCCGCATTGCTGCAGGATGAGCTGCTTGTTCCCAAGCGCAAGTCCCTGCGCCTGGACACCTTTCCCCGCGGCATGGACAACGCGCGTATCGATGTCCGCCTGGACCCCGCCCTGAATACCGCCATCGACGGCCTGGTGAAATCATCCATGGTGCGTCGCCTGCGTAAGCTCGGGCTGCTGGACAGTAACAATCCCCTTGCCGAAGACCCCGAAGCCGTGGACAGGTTTCGGGAAGTGTTTGTTCCCCTGAGCCTGTCCGTGGCCCAGCAGGCCAGGCAGTCGTCCCGCCGTGAGGTCTATCAGCTGTTCGTGCTGGCGGTGATGAAGCAGATCTATCTCACCGTTGATCGGAGCATCCGGGAATACAGGGATGGCTTTGATGCGGCGCCTCTGCTGGGCGCCCTGTCCACGACGGAAAGCGTATCCCGTCATGAGAAACTGTGGCGCTTCGGCAGACACCAGGCCATGCTGCGCTATGAAATCAGCCGGGAGGCCGTGGAGCTGGTGCACAGCCTGGAACTGGTGGGACGCAAGCAGCGCAAAAGCATCCTGGCCCTTTCCTGGCCGGTGGCCGAGGACATGCTGTTCAATCCTCTTTTGCAGCTGGGCAGGCTGGACGAGGAAGTCACCTTCATGGAGGTCTATCCTTTCCTGCTGCTCAAGCCGGAAATCTTCCGGCGTTTCGAAACCGTGCTTCTGGATGTGCTTTGCCGCTGGCTGCCCGACTGTCCGGTGCGGCGCCTGAACAGCAATGCGGACAGTGATTTCAACGAATTGCAACTCCGGCGGGACGAAGGTGAATTTCCGGGCTATGCCCAGGTGGAGAGTTACCTGCGGGCGGTCATGTCCGGCACCGAGTATCAGCGGGGAGAAACCAACTGGCTGGACAACCCGGGCAACCTGTCCTGGCTACTGGGTAGCGACAGGGACCGGGGAACGCCGGGCTTTTGGGACAAGAAGCGTTGGCGGGAATTTCAGGCCAACCTGCTGCAGGAGCTGGAAAAGGCCTTCAGCAAGGCAGGGCTGCTGGATATGATCTTTGCCAGCGCCCTGATGCCGGAGCTGTACCGTGACCTGGGGCGCAAGGGCGCTCTCAGGCTGCTTTTCGAGTTTCTTACCGGCGGGCGCAGCCGCAAGGAGCTGTTGCCCATTCTCCAGCAGTTCAAGGATATCAGCGACCTGGAGCTTTACATGGATCGCATGGAGGCGGCCTACAAGCGTCTGCGGCAGGCGGGCAGCAGCCAGCGCAGGGAATGGCTGATTCAGGTAATGGAAGGTTATGCCAGTTTGCGCAGGGATTTGAAACTGTCCTGGGAAATGTACCGGGCCATGGACCTGATTCGCCTGCCATCCCGGCCGGATGAACTGGAGCTGTCCAGGGCCAACCGGTTGCTGCAGGAGTTTTTCCTTGGCACCCAAGCGCAGAAGAACGAGGTCATAGGTCACGTCATCCTCAAGGCGGACCTGCGGGGCTCCACGGAGCTCACGGCGTCCATGATCCGGGAAGGCCTGAATCCGGCGTCCTATTTCAGCCAGAACCTGTTTGATCCCATCAACAGTCTGCTGGAGAAATATGGCGCGGAGAAAGTGTTCGTGGAAGGGGATGCCGTCATCCTCATGCTGCTGGAATATGCCAGCCCACCTTCCCAGGTGGTTGCCAGGGCCTGTGGCCTGGCGTACGACATCATCGACCAGGTGCTGAGCCGCAACGCGGAAAGCCGGCATCTGGGACTGCCGGAGCTGGAGCTGGGCATAGGCATCTCCTATGTCGATGAGGCGCCCTGTTATCTCTTTGATGCCGGAAGAAAAATCACCATTTCCCCAGCCATCAACCGTGCGGATCGTCTGTCGTCATGCTCTCATCGCAATCTGGAGGTCTTTGGCCGCACCACGGTTCAGGGCGTGGAGGTCATCCGGCATCTGGAGACTGCCAACGGAGTCTCAGGTGGTGTAGACTATTGCCGCTATAATGTGAACGGAATCGAGCTGGACGCTGCTGCTTTCGAGCACCTGAACGGGGAAATCGTACTCAGAAAAGTCAAGGCCAAAAGTCTTGGAAAATCGGACGGCGACCGTTACTATGTGGGGCGCTTCCCGGATTCAGCGGGCAAGACCCGCTGGCAGGTGTTACGGCAGAGCATAATAAAGGGGTGGGATGGCAAAAAGCTCCAGCCGCTGAAAGAGAACGGCCACAGTTTCTATGAACTGGTGACCGATCCAGAGATTTTGAACCGGACGCGGGAGAAATTGTCCGGTCGTTGACAAAGACAACGCATATGCCGATTCAGGGGAGAGTTGGCGTATGAGGACTGCCCTGACTATGTTGTTAGCCCGTAAGCCTAGACTGCATCGCGTAAAGACGGCGTTGCGTGCCCGCATGAGCGTCCGCGGGGCGAGCCCCCAGCCTGTTCTTATCGAGGAAATATCGTCTGCTGGCCTGGATTTTCTCTGCGACCGCGGCGCTCAGTGCCGTATCATGCCCGAGGGACGCAAGGTTCCCGGTCCCGTGTTCGGGGTGTACGTGGACATGATATTCACCCTGCCGAATTCCAGCAGGGAGCTGCATACCCGTTGCCGGGTGCTGTTCTGCCACCGTTTGTCCCAAGACAGTTATCGCTTTGGCTGTGAATTCCACCAGCTCGACGAAACCGACCGGGAAATCCTGGAAGATTTTGTTCGCAAAGCTCTATAAGGTAGCGTTTGCTCCCGTATCCGACTGGGCCGTGCGCTCGGTTTCGGTTCCCTGTACCGGCAGCATCCTGTCGGAAATACGGGTTATTTGCCTTCCCAGCCGGTAGTCGTAGATGGCGGCATAGGTAAACACTCGCTGCACGTAATTCCTGGTTTCGCTGAAAGGAATCAGCTCCACCCAGACGTCCGCCGGCAGGCGGTTTTTCGGTAACCAGCGTTTTACCCTGTGGGGCCCGGCATTGTAGGCGGCGGTGGCCAGCACCGGATTGTCTCCCAGAGAAGCCAGGACGTCCGCCAGGTAGGTGGTGCCCAGTTCGATGTTGGTTTCCGGGGTGATGAGGTCCTTGCGCCGGGGATTTTTCTTTCTCTTCAGTAGCTTGCGGGAGACGTAGCGCGCCGTTGCCGGCATCAGCTGCATCAGGCCCACGGCGCCCGCGTAGGAGCGTACGCTGGGGTTGAAGGCGCTTTCCTGACGAATCACGCCGAATACCCAGGACAGGTCGAGTCCGTTCCGACCGGCAAAACGGCTGACCTGTTTTCTGTGCTCCAGGGGAAAGCGCAGTTCGAGATCATCCCAGTAACCGGATTTGGCCAGGGTGAAGATGGCCTGGTCATGCCAGTTCCAGGACTCGGCCAGGCTGGCCGCGGCCTTGTATTCCTCCGTGTCCAGTTCTGCCGTGAGCAGCTGCCATTCCCGGCGGGCATCCACCCAGCGTTCCAGGGCCAGAAGTTCCCGGATGCGCGGAATGGCGGGGTGGCTGCTGATCTTGCTGATGACGGCCGGATCCACCCGGGTCTTTTGCGGCGCGAAGTGGTAATCCCGGTTCAGCCGGTCGGCGGCCAGGAAACCGTAGTAACTGCGCTCGCCGGCCAGTTCCCCATAAATATCCTTGGCTTGCATGCGTTTCCCTGTCTGTTCAAGGGCCCTGGCCAGCCAGTATCGCCAGCGTTCCGTCTGCTGTTCTTCCAGGGGCATGTGCTGGATGCGTCTGGCGACCTGTGGCCAGTCGTTGTGCAGCAGGGCGGAACGTATCAGGGCTTCCTGAAGCTTGGTGTCGTGACCACAGGGTTGAAGGTCGGCCAGGAAAGATACGGCTTCGGGTTCATCCTTGCGCACCAGCCAGAGCGCCAGCTTGCGGTCCACCAGATGTTTTTCCATGGGAGGGAAGCGGTAGCGCTGCTGCAGTTTCTTCCAGTAGTCGATGGCCGCCAGTGGGTCCTTGCGTATCTGCCGGTAGGCTGCGTCCCGAAGCATGTGCCAGCGCTGGGGATGCGGTTTTTTCAGGCGCTTTTCACTGAAGGCAAGCCTGGGCTTGTTGTGGATGCGTATCCAGGTGTCTACCCAGGGGCGCTCTTTTGCCGGCAGGGACTTTTTCAGGTAGCGGGTGAGCCTAAGGTTGCCCTTGTCCATGGCCAGGGCGATGCGTTGCCAAAGCAGATCCGGGGTGAGCCTGCCGGCGTTCCTCCAGGCCTTGAAAACGGGGTCGCAGGCCTTGGGGCGGGATTTTCCGTACAGCCACAAAGGCTGGACCCTGGAGAAGGCCATTTCCTTTTTCCCCGTCTGTATCAGGGCATGAAGATAATGGCACTGGCGCTCCACGCTCTTTTGCTCCTTGTAGAAGCGCAGATAGTTTTTCCAGTCCTTGCGTTTCGCCAGCACGGAAAGCCAGCGGCTGCGCAAAAGGGGCGCCAGGGGTGTGTCGGCGTAGGTCTGCAGAAATTGTGCTACTTCAGTGCTGGAAGCCCGGGAAAGCCGGCTTTTCAGTCGTGCATATTCCAGGTAGGGAAAGAGTGCATACCCTCTGAGCAGCCGCTCCAGTTGACGGGGAACCGGTTTTCCCGCCAGGGCGAGCTTTTCCGCGCCCTGAAAGGCCTTGCGTTTCGCCTGGTTCGCCAGACTGGCCTGCGCTCCTGCCGCGGCGACCATCAGGGCCAGCAGCAGGATCAGGCGCGGTAAATGTCTGCTAAGGGAATCCATGGGCTCACATTAGGTGTTATGCATTCTGGCCGCAATTGGGGTTTACCCTTTGCCCACCGGTGAATAGCGGGAAAGGGAATGGGCTACAATGCCTGTCATTATAGGCAATCGGTATTCTGGAGTTGTGAGATGGCAGACAATAACGTGGATATGGAAGAGGAAATGACCCTGAACAGCGGCATCGCCGCCTTTGAAGCCAAGCATTTCGTGCGCGCGGCGGAACTGCTGGAGCCCCTGGCGGAAGCCGGCAATGCCGAGGCCCAGTACCGGGTGGCCATCATGGCCCAGAACGGCCTGGGCATGGTGGAGAACCAGCTGCAGGCCTACAAGTTCATGAAGGCGGCGGCGGAAGCCGGCCTGCCTCTGGCGCAGCATGGCCTGGGTTTCATGTACCTGGAAGGGGAATGCGTGGACAAGAATGCGGAAAAAGCCCTGGAATGGTTCATGAAGGGCGCCGAGCAGGGATTGCAGGGTTCCATGACCACCATCGCCATGATGTACCAGGAGGGCAATGGCGTGGAAGCGGACCCGGAGAAGGCCCGGGAGTGGTTCCACAAGGCCGGTTTCGAGGAGATGTGAGCCAGCCGGTTTCTGTTGATGCTTGATATTTGGTTTTTCGTAGGTCGGGCTTCAGCCCGACAACAGCTGCCACATAGGGGGGCAGAAAAAATCAGTCGTGCTCGCGCCGCTTCCTCACCGCCTCTGCCAGTGTTTCCAGCAGGGGCACGCTGTCTTCCCAGGGGAGACAGGCATCGGTAATGCTTTGGCCGTAGACCAAGGGCTTGCCGGGCACCAGGGGCTGGTTTCCCCCGACCAGGTGGCTTTCGATCATGGCGCCGATGATACGGATATCGCCACGGGCGATTTGTCCGGCCACGTCATGTCCCACGTCCAGCTGTTTTTCGTATTGCTTGTGGCTGTTGGCGTGGCTGAAGTCCACCATGAGGCGGGGCGTGAGACCAGCCTTTTCCATTTCCTCCGCCGCCAGGTTGACGGATTCGGCATCATAGTTGGGGCGCTTGCCGCCGCGCAGGATGATGTGGGTATCGTTGTTGCCCGTGGTGCTGAAGATGGCGGAGTGGCCCTCCTTGGTCATGGACATGAATACGTGGGGCCGCTCGGCGGCGCGCATGGCGTCCACCGCTACCCGCATGGTCCCATCGGTGCCGTTCTTGAAGCCCACGGGACAGGACAAGCCGGAAGCCAGCTCCCGGTGGCCCTGGCTTTCCGTGGTGCGCGCGCCGATGGCGCCCCAGCTCACCAGGTCCGCCACGTACTGGGGTGAAATGAGATCCAGGAACTCGGTGCCGGCGGGCAGGCCCATGTTGTTGATTTGCAGCAGCAGGCTGCGCGCCAGTTCCAGGCCCTTGTTGATTTTGAAGGAGTTGTCCAGGTCAGGGTCGTTGATCAGCCCTTTCCAGCCCACGGTGGTGCGCGGTTTCTCGAAATACACGCGCATGACGATGAGCAGGTCGTCGGCAAGCTGCTTCTTCACTTCCATCAGGCGCCGGGCATAGTCCAGGGCGGCCTCGGGGTCGTGCACGGAGCAGGGGCCGATAACCACCAGCAGGCGGTCGTCCTCACCATGAAGAATACGGTGAATCTGCTGGCGGGTCTCGAAAACGGTTTTGGCGGCTTCGTCGGAAATGGGGTAGCGCTCATGCAACACGGCGGCGGGCACCACTTCCTGAGTGGCGCGGATGCGCAGGTTGTCTGTCGGATATTCTTGCATTGGGGTTTCAGCTTACGGCTTGGCAACAGGCATGGGATTATAACCCGAATCCGTGAGCTCAGAGCAGGAGGCAGAGCGATGCAGGATACCAAAGCCGGGACGAACAAGGGTTTGATCCATATGCCCGGATGAACGCATGGATATGGGTTATTTAGCCTGATTGGCTGATGGTACGGGGATCCTTATATTTCAGGTGTCCTTTCTGCCGGCAAATACCACGGTATCCCGTCCCTGGCGCTTGCCTTCGTAGAGGGCGTTGTCGGCGGAGGAAATGCAAGCGTCGATGGAATCCTCCGGCTTGCAGGTGGTGGCGCCGAACGTCAGGGTGAGTGTCAATGTCTCTCCGTCACAGCTGAAATGGCGTGATTTCAGGCTTTCGACTATGCGTTTGATCAGCGCCATGGCCTGTTCGCCGCTTGTGTCGGGCAGCATCATGAGGAATTCTTCTCCTCCCCAGCGGCACAGGCTGTCCTCTTCCCGTATGGCGGATGCGAGATGCCGGGCAACGGAGACGAGAATCTTGTCCCCGCATTGGTGTCCATGAAGGTCATTGATGTTCTTGAAATGGTCTATGTCGGCAAGGACGATGGTGATTGGGCTGCGGTGGCGTTTCTGGCGCTGTTTCTCGTATTCCAGCAGTTCGAGGAAACCACGTCGGTTTAGCAGCCGGGTCAGGTGATCCTGCCTGGCCAGTGACTCGGCTTTTTCCACCGCCTGGGCCAGCGCCCCGTTCTTCTCGGCGATCAGCTGCCGGGAACGGTTCAGGCGCTGCAGGAGCAGTATCAGCAGCCCGATGAACAACACTGCCAGGCTGATTAGTCCCCATAGCCAGCGTTGATTGCGCTGCTGTTCCTTGAGCTTGTATTTCTGCAGCTCCTGTTCCTGCCTGAGCTTGATGATTTCCCGCTGTTTTTCACCGCTGTCGAACAGCGCCTGGGCGGCATGAGCCTGCTGAATGTCTTCCTGTTCCTCAAATTTCTCGATGAGTTCGACATAGGTGTTCAGGTATTGCAGTGCCTGAGGATAGTTGCCCTGATGTTTCTCGAGATCCGCCTGGGTTCGGTAGATGTCGATTCTTTCCAGCTCCATGTTTTCCCGTTCCGCCAGTGACACGGCCTGGTTCAGGGCATTGCGGGCGTTGTCATAATCCCGCAGTTCCATGTCGGCCATGGCTTCCAGCTCCAGCGCCAGGAACAGGGGACGGGCCAGGCCGTATTTCATTGCCAGTTTCCGCACTTGCTGGGCGAGCCGGGCAGCCTCGGCATATTCCTGCTTGTCGTAATGCACGCGTCCGAGCTCAGTCAGGGCGTACAGGTAGGTTCCTCTGGACAGGCTGGGATCTTTTTCCAGGATGTTGATGGCCCTGCTCAGCATGTCGCGGGCTTCCGCAAAGTATTTTTCCGTGCGTTTCTGCTGGCCGAGATTGGCCAGGGCCAGAGCCATGCCTTCCCGGTCGCCGATGCGAGTGGCCAGATCCAGGGATTTGAGAAAGTATTCCTGGCTCTTGTCCGGGTTTCCCATGTTGTCATAGATGACAGCGATATTGTTCAGGATACCGCCTATTCCCTTGTTGTCGTTTGTCGTGCGGTAGATTTCCAGGGCGGCGGCATAGTGCTCCATGGATTGCCGGTTGTCTCCAAGGATGCCATAGGCGGCGCCGATGTCTGTGTGCAAGCGGGCCGTGGCCCGGCTGTTGCCTGATTTTTCTGCCAGGGGCAGGGCCTGCAGGGAATTGTTCAGCACGGCGGGATAATTGCCGTTATTGCCCTGGATATCGTTGTAGAACATCAGAGCCTTGAGCAGGGCGGTATCATCGGCCAGCTTTCTGGACAGTTGCAGCGCCTGGTCGTTCAGCCGCTGGGCCAGGCTCATGTCACCGGCGTTCAGAGCGCCTTCGACTTCCCGGAGCAATTTTTCCAGGTTTCCGGCGTCTGAAGAGCCACCAGGGTAACCGATATTGGTGCTGGTCAGGAGCAGAAATAGCAGGATGCCGCCGACCAGGACTCTCATGGGATCAGAACAGGTGGCAGGCCACTTGGTGCGGTGTGCCCTCATCCTTGATGTTCTTGAGGGCTGGCATGGACTGGGCGCATATGTCCATGGCTTCCGGGCAACGGGTGCGGAAGGGGCATCCCGAAGGCGGATTAAGAGGGGATGGCACGTCACCCTGAAGGATCACGCGCTCAGCCCGGGCGTCGGGGTCGGGCATGGGAATGGCGGACAGCAGGGCCTTGGTGTAGGGATGGCGGGGTTCCCGGTACAGGTCCGTGGAAGAAGCCACTTCTACCAGCTTGCCCAGGTACATGACGCCGATCTCGTGGCTGATGTGCTGCACCACGGCCAGGTCGTGGGAGATGAACAGGAAAGAGATGCCCAGTTCCCGTTGCAGCCGGGCGATGAGGTTGAGCACCTGGGACTGGACGGATACGTCCAGGGCGGATACCGCCTCGTCGGCGACGATGAACTTGGGGTCCAGGGTCAGGGCCCGGGCGATGCCGATGCGTTGGCGCTGACCGCCGGAGAACTCGTGGGGATAGCGGTGCAGGACGTTGGGGCGCATGCCCACGATGTCCAGCAGTTCCAGCACCTTGGCCTTGCGCGAGGCGGCGTCGCCGATGCCGTGGATCTCAAGGGGTTCCAGGAGGGTCTGCATCACCGTGCGCCGGGGCGACAGGGAGGCGTAGGGGTCCTGGAAGATGATCTGCATCTGGCGGCGATGGGCCACCAGCTGCTTTGCGTCCAGGCGGCTGATGTCCGTGCCGGCCAGCCGGATTTCGCCGCTGGTGGGCTCGTGGAGGCGCAGTATGGCGCGTCCCAGGGTGGACTTGCCGCAGCCGGATTCACCCACCAGGCCAAAGGTGTGGCCTTCAGGGATGCTGAAGCTCACGTCATCCACGGCCTTGAGATGGCCCACGGTACGGCGGAAAAAACCGCCCTTGATGGGGAAGTATTTCTTCAGGTTCCTTACTTCCAGCAGGGTGTTCACGCCTCACCTCCCGCGGGGTTGTTGGGGTGGAAACAGGCCACGGCCTGGTCGTCCTGCCATTGCAGGGGCGGCTCCTGCTGGTGGCAGGCCTCGTCGGCCTTGTAACAGCGATCCACGAAACGGCAGCCCGAGGGCAGGTGCAGCAGGTCGGGCACGGTGCCGGGGATGGTGGGCAGCTCGTCCAGCTTCTGCTCGCGGATGCGGGGAATGGACTTGAGCAGCCCCTCGGAATAAGGATGCCGGGGGTGGTTGAACAACGGATGTATGGGTGCTTCCTCAGCCACCCGCCCGGCGTACATGACCACGGCGCGGCTGCAGGTCTGGGCCACCACGCCCAAGTCGTGGGTGACCAGCACCACGGAGGTGCCCAGCTCGTCCTGCAGCTTGACCATCTGCTCCAGCACCTGGGCCTGGGTGGTCACGTCCAGGGCCGTGGTGGGCTCATCGGCCAGCAGCAGCTTGGGGTTGCAGGACAAGGCCATGGCGATCATCACCCGCTGACGCATGCCGCCGGACATTTGGTGGGGATACTCGTCGATGCGCTTGTCCGGCGAGGGAATCCCCACCAGGGCCAGCATCTCCACGGCGCGGTTGCGTGCCTGCCTGCGGGTCATGCCCTGATGGCGCATGAGCACGTCGGTCATCTGGGTGGCGATGGTGAACACCGGGTTCAGGGCGGTCATGGGCTCCTGGAAGATCATGGAGATCTCCTTGCCGCGGATATGCCGGTACTCGGATTCGGGCAGGCCCACCAGTTCCCGGCCTTCCAGCTTGATGCTGCCGGAGACGATGCGCCCCGGAGGCGAGGGAATCAGTCCCAGGATGGCCAGGGAGGTGACAGACTTGCCGCAGCCGGACTCACCCACCAGCCCCAGGGTTTCGCCGGGCATGATGTCGAAGCTCACCCCGTCGATGGCGCGCACGATGCCCCGTTGGGTGGAGAACTCGATAACCAGGTCTTTGACGCTGAGCAAGGGCTGGGTCATGGCCGGCTCCTGATGTTTGATACCCTCTCCCTGTCCCTCTCCCGCAAGCGGGAGAGGGAACCCAACACTGGACGGACACGGTACATCAACTCTCTTTCCCTCCATCGGCCAAGGTGGCAAGAATGCTCCCTCTCCCCCCACCGGGGGGAGAGGGTTGGGGAGAGGGGGGGATAATCAATAGTCCTCATGCGCTCACCTTCTTCGGATCCAGGGCATCCTGCAGGGAATCGGAGAACATGTTGAAGGCCATCACCAGCACGAACAGGAACACCGAGGCGGTGATGAAGTTGGAATAGTGCCCTGCCTGCACTTCCTGGGTGGACTCGGCGATCATCAGTCCCCAGGACACGCCATCCACCACGCCCAGGCCCAGGAAGCTGAGAATAACCTCAGACTTGATGGCCCCCACGAACACGATGGTGGCCTGCACCAGCAGGATGTGGAAGGTGTTGGGCATGATGTGGCGGAAGATGATCAGCCGCTGGGGCAGGCCGATGGCCCGGGCGGCTTCCACGAATTCGAAGTTCTTCAGCTTGATGACCTCGCCGCGCACCAGGCGCGCCGTGGTGGTCCAGAAGGTGGCGATCATGGCCACGTGCATGGAATAGGCGTATCCCTGCAGGGAATAGGCGATGGCGGCCACGAACAGGTAGAAGGGAATGGAGTCCAGCACCCCCATGAGCCAGAGAATCGCTTCATCCACCCAGGTGTTGGTGAAATAGCCGGACAGGGCGCCCAGCAGGCCGCCGAGGATGGTGGACAGTATGGCCACCACCATGCCCACTTCGAAGGCGGTCTTGGTGCTGTAGATGGCCCGCTCGAAGATGTCCTGGCCGATGATGTTGGTGCCCAGCCAGTAGTCGGCGGAAGGCGGCGCCCACATGGGGCCCTCGATGCTGCTCCAGTCCTGGCCCCACAAACCGGCCCAGACCCCCAGGGCGATGATCATGAAGAAGATCACCACGCCCAGGGAGATCATGCCGATACGGTCGCGGCGGAACTTGTACCAGGCCTTGCCCCAGAGGGATTCGCTCTCCTTCGGCAGGCCGGCTTCTTCGGTCATGGTGTTCATTTCAGGGATACCCGCGGATCAACCAGTTTGTAGAAGATGTCGTTGAGAATCAGCACCACCACGAAAAGCACGGCGGTGATGCCCACCACGGCTTTGAGTATGGGCTGGTCGCCGGTGGTGATGGCGTCGTAGGTCACCAGCCCCACGCCGGGAATGCCGAAATAGCTCTCCAGCAGCAGGGAGCCGGAAATCACCACCAGGGGAATGGAGAACATGATGCGCGTGATGATGGGGATCATGGCGTTCTTCAGGATGTGCTTGAACAGCAGTTCTCCCGGCGGCGTGCCGAAGGCCTTGGCCGTGCGCACGTGGTCCCGGCCCATTTCCTCCACGATCACCGCCCGGTAGAAACGGGTGTTGTAGCCCAGGGCCACGAACACCGTGGCCAGGGTGGGCACGGTCACATAGCGCAGATAGTCCCAGAAGCTGTACACGTTCCAGCCCCGCACGGGGAACCAGCCCAGGCCATCGTTGGAGGAGAAAACAATCTGGAAAGCGATGATGACGATGAGGAAACTCACGCTCATGCCCACCACCGAGCCGCCCATGATGACCTTGTCCCACCAGCCGCCGCGGTGGTAGGCGGCGACCAGGGCCAGGGCGATGCCCAGCAGATTGCCCAGGACGAAGCCGGGAATGATCAGGGCCAGGGAGATGGGCACGGTGCGCGCCAGTATGCTGTTCACCCGCT
>JALVEW010000043.1 GCA_027030425.1 Sedimenticola sp. | reverse complement strand
TCCGGCTTCACGGACCGCTGGCGGGAAAGGGAAAGTATGTTTTCTATGACTTCGTTGAGCCGTGCCGTGTTCTTGTCGATGATCTCGGCCATGCGCCGGTCGGTTCCCTTCAGGTCCTCTGATTCCTGCAACAGCTGGCTGGCATGGCCGATGGCCCCCAGGGGATTGCGGATTTCATGGGCGATACTGGCTACCAGGGTGCCCAGGGATGCCAGTTTGAGCTGCTGGGCGGCTTCCGCGGCGCGGGAAGCGTCGTCCAGGAAAACCAGGGTTCCCGAGTCCTGGTTTTCACCCAGGCGCTGAAACTTTACCATCAGGTCATTGCCCTCGGTCTGCGTATGCAGATACCGTTGTCGGGAGGAAGGCAGTTTCTTCCAGGCCTGCAGTGCCTTGTCCAGTTCAGGGTTTATCAGTTTCACAGCATAGCCAATAGTGCTGATGGGCCGGTCCAGGAACTGCCATGCGGCGTCGTTCAGCATCTTGATCCTGTCCCTGGCATCCAGTATCACCACCCCGGTCTGCATGTGGTGAATGACCTGTTCGTTCAGTTCTGTAAGATCAGCGATATCCTTGCCCTGCTGTTTGACCAGCCTTTCACTGAGCAGGGTGCGGGTGGACAGTTCCCTGGACAGGTATGCCAGGATGAAGTAGGAAACGCCCAGCATGGCCAGCAGGGAAAAATGACTGACGGGGGTATTGTTGATTGCCGAGGCCACCCAGGATTCGATGAATATGGCAGCGGTGGCGATGGCCGCCGAGAACATGGCCGTTCGTGAAGGCATGCCCTGGGCGCCGAAGGCAATGGAAATACCCAGCAGGATTCCCAGGCCGGACTGGGGGCCGCCAGAAGTGAACAGCAGGATGGCGATGACAACGCTGTCCACGATCATGGCGAAGGAGTACTCCAACTCTATGGCTTCGAGATCGAAGAAACTCAGGCCCAGGGAGGCAATGGTGAGAATGAGGTAAACCAGCACCGTGATGATGTGCAGTTTGGGGGCGACGGTGCCGAGGAAGGAAGGGCCTATTCCCGTGGCGGCAAACACAACCAGGCCAACCGCCAGCATCACCCTGTAGGTGAAGTACAGGTGCATGAGCCGCTTGTGGCGGCTGTAGACTTCCGGCATGACGATGAGACGGTCGGCCAGTCGGTCTGCGCGCATCAGTGGTTGTCCTTTTCAGCGTGCTCCCTGCAGCAATAAGGCTTTCCGTGGCGCCTGATGGCTTCGTCTTCGGGGATGTGCAGGCCACAGTGGGCGCAGGGCAGCATGTTCCTGATGCGTGGTTTCCCTTCTGCAACCCGGCTGCGGTTCAGAGTCTTGAGTATCCACCAGATGAGCAGAATGGCAACGATCAGGAAAATGAACTTCATGGGGAGATGAATCTCAGGCCAAGTATAATTGCTGGATATCGGCGTTCGTTGTGATACTTTACCATCCTTTGAGAGAACGGGAGAGATTCTGAATCATGCCTGCTGTCATTGCCCTTGGGCAAGCCAATTTCACGGTCGGAGACATTGGGGGCAACACCCGCATGATGGAAGAACTTGCGGCCCGGGCCAGGAAGGATCAGGGTGCGGGGGCCATTGTCTTTCCCGAGCTGAGTATCTGCGGCTATCCTCCGGAAGACCTGTTGTTGCGTCCCGAGTTCCTGGATGACGTAGAACAGGCCCTGGACGGGCTTTGCGCCCGCGTCCGGGGCATCGACGTGGTGCTGGGCTATCCCAAGAGAGTGGAAGGGCGTCTCTACAATGCCGCTGGCGTGATACGTGACGGGCGTATCGTCGCCGAGTATTTCAAGGCGGAACTGCCCAACTACAGCGTATTCGACGAGAAACGCTATTTTACCCCCGGTGATCAGCCCTGCGTGGTGGAGGTCGCCGGTATTCCCGTGGGCCTGACCATCTGCGAGGATATCTGGTATTCCGAGCCGGCAGCCCGGGCGGCGGCTGCCGGCGCCCGCCTTATTCTGAACCTGAACGCCTCTCCCTATCAGGCGGGAAAGGGCCTGGAACGGGAGCGGGAAGTGGCTCAACGCGCGCGGGAGACGGGTTTGCCCGTGATCTATGTAAACCTGGTCGGAGGTCAGGACGAGCTGGTGTTCGATGGGGGGTCCTTCTGCGTGGACGCCGGCGGCGGCATGCGCCAGCGTAGTGCCTTTTTCGCCGAGGCCCTGGATCTGGTGTCCCTCAATGACGACATGAAGCCAGCGCAGGCCGAAGTGACCGAATGCCCGGGTGAGGAAGAAATGATCTACCGGGCCCTGGTGCTGGGGGTGCGCGACTATGTGGGCAAGGCGGGATTCCAGGGCGTGGTGCTGGGCCTGTCCGGCGGTATCGATTCGGCCCTGACCCTGGCCATTGCCGTGGACGCCCTGGGGGCGGAGCAGGTGGAAGTGGTGCTCATGCCGTCACGCTATACGGCGGACATGAGTAATGAGGATGCTCTGGAGCAGGCCAGACGCATGGGGGTGAAACATAGCATCATTCCCATTGAACCGGCTTTCCAGGCTTTCCTGGGCATGTTGAAGGAGGAATTCGCCGGCCAGCCCATGGATGTCACCGAGGAGAACATCCAGGCACGCTGCCGGGGCATCATTCTCATGGCCATCAGCAACAAGAGTGGGCGCATGCTGCTCACCACGGGCAACAAGAGTGAAATGTCCGTGGGTTATGCCACTCTTTACGGTGACATGGCGGGAGGATTTGCGCCCCTCAAGGATGTGTTCAAGACCATGGTCTACCGCCTTGCCTGCTGGCGCAACCGGGATGGTGAGGTGATTCCGGAGCGGGTCATCACCCGGCCGCCATCGGCGGAGTTGCGGCCGGATCAGCAGGACACGGACAGCCTGCCGCCCTATGACATCCTGGATGAGATCCTGCAGCGCTACGTGGAAGAAGACAAGGGCGCCGGGGAGATCATCGAAGCAGGCTTCGACGAGGACACCGTGCGGCGCATCATCCGCTTGGTGGACATCAACGAATACAAGCGCCGTCAGGCACCGCCGGGGGTCAAGGTAACCCGGCGTGCGTACGGACGCGACAGGCGTTATCCTATTGTCAACGGTTACATCACCTTCAGGGGGAAATCATGAAAAAAATCGAAGTCATACTCAAGCCCTTCAAGCTGGACGATGTGCGCGAAGCCCTTTCCGAAATCGGTATCACCGGCATGACTGTTACCGAGGTCAAGGGTTTTGGCCGCCAGAAAGGCCATACGGAACTCTATCGGGGGGCGGAATACGTGGTGGACTTCCTGCCCAAGGTGAAACTGGAGCTGGTGGTCAAGGAGGAGCAGCTGGATCAGTGCGTGGAGACCATCATCGGTGCCGCGCGAACGGGCAAGATCGGCGACGGCAAGATCTTTGTTTCCGCCGTGGAGCGGGTTATTCGCATTCGTACCGGCGAGGAAGACGCCGACGCCATTTGATGCCCCCTTCCCCCGCTTGCGGGGGAGGGCTGGGGAGAGGGGATAATGGGAATAGCACGGTCGCGCTATTTTCTGTTTCCGTCAGTTGAGAAATTTCTGCCACTGTTCGATATACAGGGCTTCCTCTTCCAGGGCAGGCGGCAGCACCAGGCGCAGGCCGCTGAACAGGTAGCCCGCGTCCGGCAGGCCTGCGTGACGGATGCTGATGCGCCGCAGTGAAGGCTGGGTGTGAATGCATCCGCCACGCAGGGCGGGATGGCGATCATCGAATTCCCGGGTGCGCATTTCCACGTCCACGGGCGGTTCATAGTCCTTGTAAGGATGGAGGGGGTTGCCGCACCATTCCCATACCCGTCCGGCATTCTGCAGGCCGCCGATGCGTGCGGCGGCTTCCCAGTGATATTCGTGAGGCAGCACGGCTCCCCTGAAGCCTTCCAGCCGGGCTGAAGCCCAGTTGGCGAAAGCTTCCGCCTCGTACCAGCAGACCCCGCTCACAGGCATGTCATGAATCAGTTCTGCCGGGCCGTTCAGGCCCAGGGCGTACCAGTGACCCTGATTGTTGCGGCGCCAGTGCCAAGGGTGTGAGGCGCCGGTTCTTGCTTTCCAGTTGCTGCCCTGCTCGCTCCAGAAATCACTGTTTTCATAGCCGCCGTCTTCCATGAAGGCCAGCCAGGCGGCGTTGTCCACGGGGTGATTGCAGATGCGGAAGTTGCGCATCTCCACCATTTGCATGGGCTGTTCGTTGTCGAACACCACGCCGTCCCGGGCGCCGATGCGGTAATGCCCTTGGGAGATCTCCGTGGCCTCGGCAGAGGGAGGGCGGGGGCGCAGGGGGCTGTGAACCTGGCAGCTGCCGCCCTGGCTCACGGCGCGTGCATGACGCACCGAGAGCATCTGTTCATAGATTCTGCCGTGGACCTGCAGGATGTAATCCACCAGCCAGCCGTCCCTGAGCCAGGGATGATCCGGCAGCTGGCCGGGGTTGGCCAGCAGGGTCAGGTGGTGGTCCTGGACTTCCAGAGCCCAGTTGAGCAGGTGATCCTTTGGTGGCAATGCCTGGTCCTGCTCCGGGGTGGGAGGCAAGGTAGCGGCGAAGATGTGCCGTACCCGTCGGCTCAGATTGTCGTCGCCCTGGAGGCGCTCGCGCAGCCAGTACAGTTCCAGGTAGACGCTGCGTCCCAGCAGCCAGCCCATGGAGGGCAGATCCGGGTGCCAGCGCCGGTTCACGTCCAGGGGCGGCAGGTCCTCGATGAGCTGGGTGAGCAGCTCGTGGATGGTGCTCAGGGCACCCAAGCTCGTTGGGGCGATCATCCCAGGTCGGGGGTTTCGGCGGTGACCATGAACACCACCCGCTCGGCGATATTGGTGGCACGATCGCCGATTCGCTCCAGGTGGTAGGCAATCCACAGCAAATGGGTGCAGTGCATGCTGGTGTCTGCCGTGGTCATCAGGGTCATCATCAGGCTGGAGCTGGCTTCCTCGTCCAATTCGTCCACCTGCTTGTCATGGGCGGCCACGTGTTCCGCCAGGGCGGCGTCCAGGTTCTCGTAGGCCTCCATGACCTGCGTCAGCATGTTCTGGCAAAGGTCGCCCATGGCAGCGATGCGGTCCATGGGGCCGGAGAAGTCGCTGGGGTCCATGCCAAGGACGATGTTGGCAATGTCCTTGGCATGGTCGGCGATGCGTTCCAGTTCCGCGGCAATCTGCAGGCTGGCCACCACTTCGCGCAGGTCGCCGGCCCTGGGTTCCAGGGTGGCGAGAATTTGCAGACACTCCTTTTCGATGATGCGCAGCAGGTGGTTCTGTTGCAGATCCTCGTTCACCACCCGCTGGGCCAGTTCGGCATTCTGGGTCTTGAGGGCTTCCAGGGCCTGTTCCAGGGCCTGGCGAGCCCGGGTAGTCATGGTGAACAGGTTTTGATGTACCTGGGCTTCGGCCCGGGCGAGAAGTCGGTGAGGCGTGGTCATGCGGCCGTCCAGTGATGAATTTGATGGCGGCATTTTACCATGATGCCGCTACGTCGGCAGGGCTTGTCAGTGGCGGTCGGGGTCGGAGTCAAATGGGGGAGGATGTTGGGAACATTCAATGGCATGGAATGGCTTGATCCCGTTCCCAGTAACGATGGGCGGGGTCGGAGTCAAATGGGGAGGATGTTGGGAAGATCCGATGGCATGGAACAGTTTGATCCCGTTTCATGTAACAGTTTGGGTGGAATTTGACTCCGACCCCTTTGGGATGGGCATGTCAGGAAAAGCGCTGTTGCAGATAACGGATGATGTCGTCGGATTCGTACATCCAGGTGATACTGCCATCGGGATTTTCGATACGCAGGCAGGGCACCTGCTGTTTGCCTCCCTCCCGTTCCAGCTCCCGGCGGAATCCGGGGTCGTTCTTCGCATCCCGCAACTCGATGTTCAGTCCCAGGCGGCGAATGGCACGCCGGGTCTTTACGCAGAAAGGACAGGCGGCATACTGGTACAGGGCCATGTTCCTGGTCTGTTCATCGAGTTCGGCCTGGTGTTCCGGGCTGTGGTCGGGGGTCTTGGGCCGGGTCAGCCAGTCGAAGAACAGGATGAGCTTTCCCAGCAGCCAGCGGATGATGCTCATTGTTCCTTGCCTCCGCCCAGGCAGGGGGGAGACTGAGGCGCCTGGCCTCCCTTGTCGAACCATTCCTCCGGCGTCATGGTGTGCAAGGCCAGAGCGTGGATGCCGTCGGCCAGTTCTTCCGCCAGAGCCTTGTTGATGAGGCGGTGCCGTTGCACCAGGGGTTTGCCTTCGAAAGCCGTGGATACGGCGATAACCTTGAAATGGGACTGGGCGTCTTCGGGCACGCTGTGCATGTGGGTTTCGTCTACGATTTCCAGGTGTATGGGCAGAAGGGCCGCCTGGAGCTTTTGTTCAATGATGTCTTTTCTGTTCATGAGGCCATCTTCTCCGTGCCTGGGGACGGAATCAACAGGCAAAATGTGGGCGAATGGAGCCTCTGACGCCGCCGTCAGATGCCGTTCCAGAACTCGGAATCCCGCGCCAGGAACTGGTCATGGGGAATGTAATGGGAGCCGTCGCAGGAGAAATTCAGCCCCACGATGCCGTTGAACAGGTTGATGGAGCCGGCGCGCAGGTAGATGGTGTCGTCTGCGAAACGCAGGTGGCGGAAGGTCTGCAGGATTGGACGGATGCTGCCTCGGGGGATGAGAGCATCTTCCGGGTAGGAATGGTGGGGATATACCAGGCAGATGTCTGGGTCCGTAAGGGCGTCGATCTCCACCAAGTGATATCGGTAGGGGTCGTGCATGAACCACAAGGTGGCGCGGCTGCTGGAAAAATGGATCTCCATCTGGAAAGCGCCATGTTCCGTCACTAGTTCCTCCAGCACGGGCAGCACCAGATCCAGCTTGTCGTCCAGGGTGCTCTGGATGCGGCATTGCTGGAACACCTGGGCGCGGATAGCCGGGTCGCCCTTGATCTGCCGCCAGCGACCCGGCTCAGCGTAATGGGATTTGGTCAGGGGCAGGTCGCGCAGGTCGAAATCAGCCCCGAGGTAGCCCACCAGTTCGCCTTCCACATGAACCTTGCGCACGGCGGTCAGCGAAGGGCGGCTGGCGCGAAGGCTGATATAGGCGCTGGACAGGATCATGTCCTGCGCCGGGTCCAGTTCCTGCATATATGGGCGCTGGGAGCGATCGCGGCCAAAGTCGGCTTCGATGAGCCCATCCTGGGAGGCGTTGGCGCTGATCTGGTGGCCATTCAAATCCATGGCGTACAGATAGCTGCAGTAGGGCATCTGTCCCAGGCTCTTCATCAGGGCCTGATCCAGTTTTTCCCGTTCGTCCCAGACCCGGGCACAGCGGCGCGCGGCCCGCTTCATGGGGTCCAGCAGCATGTTGTAGAGCATGTCCCGCTGGCGGCGGATGTGCTCCTGCAGGGCTGTGTTGTCGTGTGGCAACTTTCTTACTTCTCCGGGCCGGGGCCGAAATGGGGGAAGGGAGTCACGTTGCTGTTGTCGCCCACGTCGAAAATCATGTTCTGACCGCGTTTCTCCACTTCGTCGATACGCACAACCGCATGCATGGGCACCAGAATGCGGCTGGTGCCGGAGAATTCATCCTTCAGGCGTTCTTCCGCGGGGTCGATGACCACGGTGGTGTGTTCGTTGAACAGCAGACCGCTGATTTCGATGAAACCATAGAGATCTCCCTGGCTCACCTGTTCGGCATGCAGCTGGTAGACTTTGCCCTGGTTGTAGAATGTGATGCGGAAAATACGCATGTTTTGTTACGACCTGATGACACTGAGCGGCAATTATACCAGTGCGCCGCGGCTTTTCTCCGGCTTCGGGCCAGCAGCGGTTGGAAAAGTTCAGGAAGGGGGTGTTTCAACATCCTGTTAGAATTCGGGATCGACAACGATATCGAGGTATGGAATGAAAACGAATATCCGGGTGATTTTCCTGCTGCTGGCGCTGCTTGTATTGCAGGCCTGTTCTTCGACCAAACTGGTGACCCGCTGGTCGGAACCTGCGGCCCAGGGAGGAAAATTGAGTAAGGTGCTGGTCATCGGTCTCTTCCAGGATGATCTCATGCGCCGCCATTTCGAGGACGAGTTCGTTACCGCCCTCATCGCCAAGAGCAGGCAGGCGGAAGCCAGCTATGTTCACATGCCTGATCTGCGGGCCTACAAGGATGAGAAGAAACTCGAAGCCGTGGTGAATAAGGTGGGCGCGGATGCCGTACTCATCACCCGCCTGAAGGACGTGGAGGACCGCAAGACCTATGTGCCTCCCAGGGTGGAATATGTGCCCACCATGCATGGGTATCATGGTTATTATGGCTTCTACATGCAGGCCATGACACCCATCTACACGCCAGGCTACACGCGCAGCAACAAGGTGGTGCAGTTGGAGACCCGGGTGTTTTCCGTCAAGGACAAGGACATGGTTTGGGCGGGCGTCACCGAGAGCTTCAATCCCTCCTCGTCGGGCGAGATTATTCGTGAACTGGCTGATGTAGTTGTATCCGACATGAAGAAATCGGGGCTCATTCAATGAGTGGCAGCAGATTCTGGCAACAGCTCGAAGCTGGAGAAGTGGGAGAATCCGTTTCCCTGGCGCAGGCCCTGGCCGAGATCCCCTGGAACGCCGACGGCCTGATTCCCGCCATCGCCCAGCAGTATGATACGGGGGAAGTGCTCATGCTGGCCTGGATGAACAGGGAGGCCCTGGAAGAAACACTGGAGAAAGGCCGGGTATGTTACTGGTCGCGCTCCCGCCAGCAGCTGTGGCGCAAGGGGGAGTCCTCCGGACAGGTGCAGCAGCTTCGGGAAGCGCGCCTGGACTGCGATGGGGATGCTCTGTTGCTCCTGGTGGACCAGACAGGCCCGGCCTGTCACACGGGGCGCCGGGGGTGTTTCTACAACCTGGTGCAGGGGGATCGCCTGGTGGTGGACAAGCCCGTGCTCATCGACCCCGCCAGCCTGTACGGGAAATAACGATGTTGCAGATTCATCCGCTGCGGGCGTTCGAGGACAATTACATCTGGGTGATTCGGCATACCGGTGCTGACAGTTGCGTGGTGGTGGATCCTGGCGACGAGGATCCCGTGCTCGATTACCTCCATGCCCAGGGACTGGAATTGTCCGCCATCCTCATCACCCATGGCCACGGTGATCACACCGGCGGTGTGCGGGGGGTGAAGCAGCAATGGCCTGAGGCCCCGGTTTATGGTCCCTCCCATGAAAGGGTTCCCGTGGTGGAACGGCAGCTGGGGGAAGGGGATGAGTTTTTCCTTGCCGACCTGGATCAACCCTGCCGGGTCATGGAAGTGCCCGGGCATACCAGCGGCCACCTGGCCTACCGGCTGGGTGATGCCCTGTTCTGTGGTGATACACTGTTCGCCGGCGGTTGCGGGCGAGTGTTCAGCGGCACCCACGACCAGCTCAGCGATTCCCTGCGGCGCATTGCCGCCCTGCCGCCGGAAACCCTGGTGTACTGCGCCCACGAATATACCCTGGCCAACCTGGGCTTCGCCCTGTGGGTGGAGCCGGACAACGCTGCCATCGTGGCGCGCCGGGAAGCGGAAGAAGCAAAGCGGCTTCAGGGGCAGCCCACGGTGCCCTCAGCCCTGGCTCTGGAGCTGAAAACCAATCCTTTCCTGCGCACGGGGGAGCCTGCCGTGATCGCCGCGGCGGAAAAATGGGCCGGCAGGCCCCTGAAGGGGCACCGGGAGGTGTTTCACGCTCTGCGTGACTGGAAGGACAGGGATTACGACTGACTTTGATCCAAAGGGGTCGGAGTCAAATTCCACCCAATTGTTACAGGGAACAGAACCAAACTGCGCCATGCCATCGGATCTTTTCAACATCCTCCCCATTTGACTCCGACCCCGGCCACACAACAACGCCCTTGATGATGAACTGTAGGTCGGACTGAAGTCCGACCTACTCAAGCCATGAATCAAGGTTTCAGCGGCTTTCGCTGATAGCCCCTTTGCCTATGCCTTCGAAGGCCTGAACCCGAAAATGCTCTCCCCGGTGTTCTTCCTCCAGGCGCTTGCGGATGTGCCGGGCGATGTTTTCCACCGTGGATTCGGTGTCGATGAGATAACAGCGGTCGGCGGGAAGTTCCAGTTCGAAGGCGCCCTGTTCCGCCGTATAGGCAAAGCGGAAACAGGTCTGGTCATTGCAGGAGGTGATGGCCACCATGTCCTCCTCGCTGCCGACATAGATGTCCCGCAGCCGTTTTGCCCACAATTGCTCCAGCATTGCATCACGCATTCCATCGCGCCAGATGTGGATGCGGGAGCGGTGGCCGTGGGCAATGCGCTGACAATTGCCGCAATGCAGCTTCAAGCCATGACTGTACTGGTACCAGGCCCCATCTTCCGGTTCCGGGTAGAGGGTCAGCTGTATGGCATGAACATTGGCGGGCAGCTTGGGCTGCAACGCTTGCCGAATGGCCTTGGCTACCAGGGGCCTGGTGATGGTTTCACCGGGGATGAACTGGAGGGCGTCCGCCGGTCCCCGATGGCGTATGCGCAGGCCGTCTTCCAGCTGAAAACTCAGTCGGCCGTCTTCCACCGAAAGGCCAGGGTAGTCGGCGGGCACCAGCAGCCGGTGATCGAAACCTTCGTCGATGAGTTCTTTTACCTGACGCTTCACATCGCCGAAGTCCAGCACCATGCCCTGGTCGTCCAGGCCGCCTTCCAGTTCAATGTCCACATGCCAGCTTTCTCCCACCAGCCCCCGGGTCGGGTGCAGGTAGGAAAAATCCATGGCGGTAAGCTGGTTGACGAACAGGCGCATGCCTGCATTATCCCTGATGCGGTGGATGGGGAACAGGGGAAAATTGAAGGTTGGAGTTGGCAGGGGTCGGAGTCAAATCATTGTGATGTTGCATATATTCATCGGCTGGATGAGATTTGACTCCGACCCCTGCGCCTGCGGCATACGACCGCCAGGGATGGCGGAAGTGCAGATCACGCAGGGAGCGGTTATCTGCCGACCGCCAGGGATGGCGGAAGTGCAGATCACGCAGGGAGCGGTTATCTGCCGACCGCCAGGGATGGTGGAAGTGCCGGTAATGCAGGGAGCGATTACCGGCCACTCCATCCCTGGAGATAGCCGCTCCTGCGCAAGACGGACCTGAATAGAGATATACCGGGTAATTAGGAATACTGCTCTCGGCATCCCTGCCTTCGCAGCATAAGCACATCCCTGTGCAAAAAAAGGCGCCCGAAGGCGCCTGATCCCAATAGGAGGGAGGGATAACCGTAGTATCAGCCGGCAATTCCTGGATTGCCTTTTACGCCGATGAGTTTTGGTGTATTGAGTTTCTTGATTTTCACCGTGCCCTGCTCCTTCAGGTAATCTGCTACTACATCCCAAATGGGGCGGCCGGGAGATTTTGATCCGACGGTGGCCCAGCCGGATACCATGTATTTCTTGCTGGCTTCGATCTTGGTGCCATCGTCCAGGGTCATGTTGCTGATGCGCTTGCCCATGGTCTGGCCCGGTTCACAAACATAGTCCAGTCCACCAACCCGCACCATGTCGCCGCCCTGCTGGTAGTAGGGGTCTGGATTGAACAGGTTGTCGCACACGTCTTCCAGGATGGCCTTGATCTCCTCGCCGGTCATTTCGCGGCGGTAGGTCTCTGGGTAGGTGATGCAGGTCTGGTCCATGACGTGATCCATGGTGATGTCCTGACCGGGCAGCACCGTGGTGCCCCAGCGGAAGCCGGGGGACAGGGAAATCTGGGAATCGTTGACCTTGTTCAGGGCGTCGCAGATGATTTGGTCGAAGGTGCCGTTGAAGTTGCCCCGGCGGTAAAGGGTTTCGCCGGCCACGGCCAGTTTCTTCTCCAGCTTGTCCTTGTAGGGTGCCCGTACCTTGTCGATATAGGCCTGCATTTCCTTGTCAGCGGGCAACAGATTGGAGAATACGGGCAGCAGGCGGTAGCGGTAGCCCTTCAGCTTGCCCTTGCTCACGTCCAGGTCCATGACGCCCAGGAACTTGCCGTTGGAGCCGGCATTTGTCACCAGGGTCTTGCCTCCCTTGTTGCTGACCTCCACCGGGCGGGGCACGCCGTCGTGGGTGTGGCCGCCGAAGATGACGTCGATGCCACTGACACGGGATGCCATTTTCAGATCCACGTCCATGCCGTTGTGGGAAATGACTACCACCAGGTCGGGCTTCTCGTTCTCCCGCACGTGGTTGACCATGGACTGCATGCGCTCGTCCTGGATGCCAAAAGTCCAGTCGGGAATGAAACGCTGGGGGTTGGCAATGGGCGTGTAGGGGAAAGCCTGGCCGATAACGGCCACCCGCATGCCGTTCACGGACTTCATGGTGTAGGGCTTGAAGGCGAGGCCCGAGTCTTCATCGAAGCCGGCGAAATCCGCGAACTTGTAGTCGAACAGGGCGTCGTCATTGACGCTCACGTTCTGGGCCACGAATTCGCCCTTGAAAGCGCCTATGTTGGCGATGACTTCCTTGTCCAGGTAGGTGAACTCCCAGTGGCCGGTCATGACATCCACGCCCAGCAGATTGCAGGCGCCGACCATGTCCTTGCCACGGGTCCAGTAGGCGGTGCCGGAACCCTGCCAGGTATCGCCGCCGTCCAGCAGCAGGGTGTTGCCGTCGCCGCGCTCAGCGCGCAGGCGTTTCACCAGGGTGGCGAGATGGGAGAAACCGCCCACCTTGCCGAATTTCTTCGCGGCATTTTCAAAATCGAGGTAGGTAAAGGCGTGGGCTTCGATGCTTCCCGGCGTGATGTCGAAGTGCTCCAGGAAAGCCTTGCCCACGAGGTGGGGGGCTTTGCCCCTTGCCTTGCCGATGCCCAGGTTGACGCTGGGCTCGCGGAAATAAATTGGATTCAGCTGTGCATGACAGTCGGTCATGTGCATCAGGCATACGTTGCCGAACTTGGGTACTTCGTACAGGTCGGAAGGCTTGCGTATGGCGGCAAAAGCGGACGCGGGCAGCATGCCAGCCGCGCCGGCCAGGCCCATCAGCCTTACGAATTCTCTTCTAGATATGGTCATGGTGGAATATCCTGTGGATGGCGGTACAGATAACCTGCCCTGTTCCGACTGAAACAGGACAGGTTACTGTGCGGGGAAATCAGCGGATTTTTGCGCTGATGGAGTCGCTGTTGCCCTTGTTGTCCTTCCAGGACAGTTCGATGGCGTCGTCTTTCTTGCCGCCTTCGAACTTGAATGCCAGGTAAGGATTTTTGGATACAGAGCCGCCCCACTCACAGTTGATGACTTCCTTGCCGTTGTGTTTGCACACGACTTCCTGGATGAAGTGGGCAGGAATCAATTCGCCGGTCTTCTTGTTCTTGCGCATGCCGGTTTCCATGGGGTGAGTGATCAGTGCCTTGACCACGGTTATGCCGTTTTTGGCTTTTGCGCGAATCTTGATGGTTTTAGCCATTTTGTGTTGCCTCTTTGTTGATCAGCCGCCGCAGC
Organism: Sedimenticola sp.; assembly: GCA_027030425.1. Lineage (GTDB taxonomy): Bacteria > Pseudomonadota > Gammaproteobacteria > Chromatiales > Chromatiaceae > Thiolapillus. The sequence continues at coordinate 27,975 of JALVEW010000043.1, read as the reverse complement.
CGCCAATAGTGACTTTTACGCCCTTGCGTGCGGAAAACAGTTTGCCGTTGGCCTTGACCACGGCGATGACGTCGCCGGTCTTGCCCATTTTCACCCGGGTGGATACATCGGGAAGCGTACCCTTGGGCAGGTGGAATACGGCGGACAGGGGAGTGGCGTTCTTTTCCACCAGCAGGGTGATGGAATCCACGCCCTTCATCTTGGTGACCACGGAAACCGGTACGACGGCGCCGTTCTCGGCAATATCCGGTGCCTTGATGGTGATGTCCTTGGAAGGCGTGGTTACTGGATTTCCGCCGGCAGCGGCGATGGCTTCATCGATGCTCTTGGCCGTGAAAGCGTTCTTGTTCCAGGCGGCCAGTACGGCGCCGGGGGTTAGCAGGCCGGCGGCCGCGCCGAGGGTGCCTGCGGCCAGTGATCCCTTGAGGAACACACGGCGTTTCTGATTGAAGTTCATAGTGATTTCTCCGTGCTGTGTCAGTCTGTAATTAGAAGCGCGGGCCGGCGTTTTTCTGCGCCATGGCCTGCTTGTATCCGGCTTCAGCCTGGAATTTGGCAATCTCGAGAAGTTTGAGCGCCTTGGCATAGTCGCCGGCTTCGGCAGCCTTGATGGCGCTGGGCAGGTACTTCTTCTTTGATTTCTTCCAGCGGATGTCACGCCATTCTCCGCCCACGGAAGCCGCTTTATCCACGGCGGCCTGGGTTTCGGCCAGTGCAGCTTCGTACTGGGCCTTCATGCTGGCGGGTTTTTCCGGTGTGGTGGCGTTGCAGCCTGCAATGAGCAGGGCCAGGCCAAGTGCTGTTATCAGTTTTTTCATGTGTCTGTCTCCCCGTTACTCGCGGTAACCCGGTGCGTTGATTTCCAGGCCGTTGGACATATAGGTATGGAAGAATTCCAGGTTCCTGTATTCCTTGCCTTGTGCCTTGAAAGGACGTGCGCGGACCTGCTTGTTGCAGCCACCATAACGGCGGTGCAGGGTGCCCAGGCCATCGCCCTTGCCTTTCTTGGCCCACTTGGCGCGGAATACCGGGAAGTGAGTGGTATGACCCAGGGCGGCGCTCAGGGTGTTGCCGCGAATGCGCTGACCGGAGTAATAAACGTGGCAGTCGGCACAGGCCATGTTCAGCTGGCCCCGCTTGGCATAGAAGAAGTGCTTCCCTTCTTCGTAGGCTTCCAGAGCCTTGGGGTCATTGGGGATGACCACGTTGGTCTTCTGGCCGCGGGCTTCATAGCCCAGGTAGGCGCCCAGGTGGGCAATCTTGCCTTTCTTCCAGCCAAAAGGCTTTTCACCATTTTCTTTCAGGCATTTGTTGATGTCGCCTTCCAGGGTGACGACCTGCTGGGTCTTGCTGTCCCAGTGGGGGTACTTGACGCGAACCTTTGAGGGATCCTTGCCGAAGCAGCTGGCAAAGCTCTTGCCGTTCTTGAAAGGGGTTTCCCAGATTTCGCGACCCTTGTCCACGTATTCTTCATAAGGAGGAAACTCCTCCATGGACTCCCACTGCAGGCGCTTGCTGGCGTCCAGGGCATAGGGGCCGTTGCCGAAGTCATTCAGCTGAACGCCGGGGAAACGCTGTTCGAAATAGGTGCGGAATTTTTCCAGGTCTTCTTTGGGGCTGGAAAATGCCTGTGTTGCAGTTGCCACCAGACCGGCGGAAAGCAACAGAGTCAATGTCTTCTTCATGATGTGTCCTCTTGCGTCCGGTGGATTACAGGCTGTAGATGAAATCGGTCACCAGATCGATTTCTTTCTCGGTAAGAATCTTGTGGCGTCCCATGGGCGGCATGATGGTATTGGGATTAGCCACCGTGGCGTCCCAGATTTGGGCACGCAGCTTGGCCTTGTCCGGGAAACGCTGCTTCATGGCAACAAGAGGGGGAGCGATGGTGCCTGCCAGGGTGCCGCCTTCGATGTGGTGGCAGGCCAGGCAGTTGCCTTTCTTGCGGTCAAAAGCGATTTTTTTGCCTTCGGCAATGTTGTCCGCGCTGACCTGGGCGGAAAACACCAGTCCCGCACACAAGGCCAGGACAGTGGTGGTTCCACCAAGCCTTTGGGTGAGTTTCGTCATTACATCCTCCAGGGATAAATAAGGATACCGTTGTCGTAGAGCATTTGTTGCCTTGGCGCTTGTGGCTGTGACGACAAATGTCCGCGAGTTGAATACATGCATTGATGTATGTCCGACGGGTTTGCTTTCTCTTTACGGAAGCTTTACCTCGACGTGGTTTGAAGTATGCAGTGCCTGCCCGGTGAGGGAAATTGGCAGATACGGGAAATTGTATTGGGGTTTTCCCTAGGGTGGTGTCCAGCTGCCTGTAGGAGGGTGTAGCAAAAGCGCAAAAGGCGACAGCCGCCGCGATGCAGGTATGCGCCGCCATTTTCGATGGCTGTAAGCCATTGAAAATGGTGGAATCGGAAAATCGCACTTTTCCAATTTCGAGTCGTGAAAGCCCAGGGAAGGGCTTTTCGGCATCCTCCTGTAGGGGAGAGGATTGTTCAGATTTCGGATTCGCTGCTGTCTTCCACGGCCAAGACCATGCGCATGAGGTCGGACAGACTCCGGGCTTCCATCTTTTCCATCACCCGGGCGCGATGAGCTTCCACGGTGGACTGGCTTACGGAGAGTTCCAGGGCGATGACCTTGTTGCGTTTTCCCGCCACCACCATTTTCATGACTTCCTGCTCCCGGGGGGTCAGGGTTTGCAGCCGGGCGCGGATTTCCGCCAGCCTGCTGGCGCGGCCCCGTTTCCGGGCGTCCAGGTCCAGGGCTCTGTGCACGCTGTCCAGCAGGGCCTGGTCATTGAAAGGTTTTTCGATGAAATCCACGGCGCCGGCCTGCACGGCGCGCACGGCCATGGGCACGTCGCCATGGCCGGTGATGATGATGACGGGTGGGTGAATGGCTTCCGCGGCCAGGCGGGCCTGGAGTTCCAGGCCGCTCATGCCGGGCATGCGCACGTCCAGTATCATGCAGCCGGGTCGGTTGGGATCGAACTGCTGCAGGAAGTCGTTTCCGGATTCAAAGGTTTCCACCTGCAGGCCCACGGATTCCATGAGCAGGGCCAGGGCCTGGCGAACCTCCTGGTCATCATCGACAATGAATACGGTGGCGGGCTTGTCAGTCATTGCTGTGTTGCTTAATGGGCAGTGTGAAGCGGAAGACCGCGCCCTTGCTGGCATGACTATCGTAATACAGGTTGCCGTTGTGCGCAGTGATGATTCCCATGCTGATGGACAGTCCCAATCCCATGCCCTGGGGCTTGCTGGTGACAAAGGGGTCGAACAGCTTGTCGCGCACTTCCGCGCTGAGGCCAGGGCCGGTATCTTCCACGGAGGTGATGACCGCGTTGCCCCCTGCTGAGCGGGTGCGCAGGGTCAGTATGCGTTTGTCTTCCGGGGTTTCTGACATGGCTTCGATGGCATTGCGGATCAGGTTGAGAATGACCTGGTCGATCTGTATCTGTTGTGCTTCTACCAAGGGAATGTCGGTGTCCAGATCGCGGACCATGCGGACACCGGCCTTGCGGATCTCCGGCTCCATGAGCATCAGCACTTCTTCCATCAGGTGATTTAGATTCACCAGCGTCAGGCGGGGTTCTTCCTTGCGCACGAACTGGCGCAATTGCTGGATGAGCCCGCCGGCCCGGCGCGCTTGGGCACCGATGGTTTCCAGCACGTCCAGCACCCGGTCCCGGGGGGCGTCCCCGGATTCCAGCAGGCGCATGCAGGCGTCTGCGCTGGTGGCAATGGCGGTGAGAGGTTGGTTCAGTTCGTGGGCCATGCCCGAGGCCATTTCCCCCATGGTACTGAGGCGGGCCACGTGAGCCAGCTCCATCTGGTATTGGCGGCCTGCCTCGGCGGCTTCCTTGCGGGCGCTGATGTCGCGGAATACGACCACGGCCCCCTTGATGTCTCCCTTCTCGTCCCTGATGGGCGTGCTGCTGTATTCCACGGGAAAACTGCTGCCGTCCTTTTTCCAGAAAAGATCTTCCTCTATATACCGGGGCTTGCCTTCCTCGAAGGTCAGATAGACGGGGCATTCACTGGCGGGGTGTATGCTGCCGTCGGCCCGGGTGTGATGCAGGATGTGATGCTGGTTCTTGCCGATCAAATCCTTTGCGCGCCAGCCGGTGATTTCCGTTACCGCCTTATTGATGAAAGTGGCATTGCCTTGCAGATCCACGCCGTAGATGCCGTCGGCCACGGAATCCAGGATGAGGTTGTGCTGGCGCTCCAGCATGCTCTTGGATTTTTTCAGGGCGTGGTTGAGGCGGGCCACCCAGCTGGTCATGACGATCATCGCCAGCAGGAACACCAGAACGGTCAACAGCCAGTACCAGTACTTGCCGATGGCGTCAGCCAGGGTGAAGCGCACGGGCCGGTCGTAGGGGGGCAGGTGCAGATCCCGCAACAGGTCATGCACGGGTTGGTATTCCAGGGGCGTGGTCCAGCCCGCGTATTCGCCCCACTGGGCGGCAGGCTCCAGGGGAGACATTTGCAGCAGCGCCACCGCCACCCGCCGCGCCAGCTGGCTGGGCGTGTGCCGCAGCTTGCTGAAGGGCCATTCGGGATATAGCCGGGTGCTGTGGGGAAAAGGGTGTTCCGGGCTTTCTTTCTGTCCCAGAATCTTGAATTCGCCGGGGGAGGCCGAACCATCCTCGCTCATGAGTTCCAGGATGCCCGTGCGTACGGTGCCCACGGCCACCTCTCCCCGCTGCACGGCCCGCACCACCGCGTCATGGGTGCCGCCAAAACGCAGGCTGGCGGTGTCCCGGTAAGGGTCGATGCCAATGTCCTTGAGTTCCTTCCAGGCCATCTGGAAGCCGCCCAGGGATGTCTTGTCCACGGCCATCAGGGATTTTCCGCGGACGTCTTCCAGGCTGTTGATTTCCCGCCGGTCGGCGCGGGTGAAAATGACGCCGCCGAAGATATTGGAAGGCTTGCCGTCGATGAGATTGTTCAGGGTGACAATGCGGGAAATGCGGTAGCGAACCTCCATGTTGACATATATACCCGGGTTCACGAGTAGAAAATCCACTTCCGAATTTTTCACCGCGGGCTCGATCTCCCGGAAGTCCAGAGGCACGATGCGGAACCGGTATTCCGGGATGACCCGGGAGAGATAGTCTGCCGTGGGGGACCAGTTTCGCAGGGTGGCTTCGTCTCCCCGGTGGCTGAGGACGCCGATGGATACCTGGGGCAGGTCTTCTGCCATTGTGGTGGAGCAGGCCAGGATAATCAGCAGCAGCAAGCTGGGAATGAAGTGGTATCTCATGCTCCCGCGAGTGGCAGGCCGGACTTCAGTCCGACATTGTTCCGTCGTGGCGGCACAAGTCGGGCTGAAGCCCGAGCTACGGTCATGGCGAAAATCAATATCCACGAGGCGCATCCATGGCGTAAGGGGCCGGATCCACCGTGGGGGTTCTACCCAGGAGTAAATCCGTGACCAGGCGGGCGGAAGCAGGTGCCAGCACCACGCCGTTGCGATAGTGGCCCGCATTGATGTACAGGTTTTCCACCTGGGGATGCCGGGTAATATAGGGTATGCCGGCGGGTGCGGCGGGCCGCAGGCCGGCCCAGTGTTTCTCGATGGGCAGGTTCTTCAGGAGGGGAAAACGCTCCCTGGCCAGTTGTGTCAGCTCCCGGCGGGCGGCGGCGGTGGTGGATTTATCGAATCCGGCTTCTTCCAGGGTGCTGCCGAACAGAATCCGGCCATCCTGGCGGGGAATGATGTAGCGGTTTTCTTCCAGCATCATGTGCCTGATCTGGTCTGGTTTGCCCTTGAACAGCAGCATCTGCCCCCGTACCGGGTGGACATCCGGTGGGGGAGAAAGCGGTTTGGCGAGTGTTCCTGTCCAGGCGCCGGTACAGAGGACGATTCCTTCTGCCTGGAACTTGCCCGTGGGTGTCAGCACTTCATGGATTCGGCCCCCGTTCTCCCTGAAACCCACCACGGGGGCATGCGTATGCAGGCTTATCCCCCGGTTATCCAGATCCTTTATCAGCGCCTTGACCAGGCGCGGGTTTCGTACCTGGCCGATATCGGGCATCCACAGGAGTTGTTCCGGTGGGTTGAAGCGGGCGGGTTCAAGTTGTTCGATGGCGGCGCTTGACTCCAGGGAAATGCGGTAATCCCATCGGGCGGCCCAGTCCAAAGCCTCATCCTGCTCTTCCTCGGCCCGGATGAAAAGGCCGGAGCGGGTGTACTGGGGATCGATACCCGTATCCGCATACAACTGCCGGCTCAGTTCGGGATAGCTTTGATGTCCGGCTCTGGCCAGCTGCGTTATGCTGTCCGGATAGCGCCAAGGGTAGAGGGGGGAGATGATGCCACCCCCTGCCCAGGAAGATTCCCTGGCGGGCCTGGCATTTCTTTCCAGCACCGTGACTTTTGCGCCGGCAAGGGCCAGCTCTCTTGCCGTGAGCAGACCAATGACCCCACCGCCTATGACCAGCAGATCACTCATGGGCAGAGCATTTGCTAAGGGTGTTTTGTGAAGAGAACGTGGTCATGAGTGGCTGAACTTTGCTAAGGTTGACGGGTAGTTTATTCCAAACAGGGGGTGCAGGTGAATCGAACAATTGTTGCCGGATTGGCGGGGGCCTTGCTGCTGGCTGGTCTGGTGGAAGCCAAGGTATACAGATGGGTGGATGAGAGCGGTAAGGTGGTCTTTTCCCAGACGCCTCCCCCCGGGCCGACCCAGGCTGAGGAAATTGAGGTCAATGCCCCCCCGCCGGCTACTCCTGTTGAAACACAGAAGAAGCAATCTGAAAAAGAGGCCGCTGGCAATCCTGCCCTGGATCCGAAACTGCGCAAGGATTATTGCGAAAAAGGCAGGAAAATTCTGCAGGTCCTCGAAGAAGCCGGGCCGGATACGGTTTTCATTACCGAGGACAACAAGACCATGAAGCTGGGGCCCGAGGAAAGAACGAGAAAAACCAGGGAAGCCCAGGCTGCGGTCAAGGCTTATTGTGATTGAGATATTTGAGGTTGGTTGCACATACACTTCCCTCTCCCCTTGGGAGGATGTCGTAAAAGCCCTTCCCTGGGCTTTTACGACTTGGAATCGGAAAAGTGTGATTTTCCGATTCCGCCATTTTCAATGGCTTGCAGCCATCGAAAATGGCGATGCGTCCCTGCATCGCGGAGGCTGCTGCCTTTTGCGACATCCTCCTCGGGGGAGAGGGCCAGGGTGAGGGGGCTGACTTCTGTTGGGTATTGACCTGCCGCAACCGCCATTGTCGGGGTGAAACCCAACCTACGGTTGGGTAAAGAAGTCACTCTTTCCAGCTGTTCTTCCAGCTGCCATCAATGTACATTCGTTTTCGGCCATTGGACCACAGTTCAAAAAATTGAACAGAATCGTTGGCTTGATCTGTTCCAGAACGTCTCCTGGCCCGCAATCTATAACAGTTGGTGATGGGACAGGCGGAAGTCGCGTTCAGAACCCTGACTTGATAATAACGTTGGGCTGCCGGTACATTGGTGGGCACCGTATTCCAGTTTGCATTGGAATAGCCTAAATCAGTCATATCAACCGAATAGCTGGCGGTGCGGGCATACAGGGCTTCCTGTTTTTGTGCCAGTTCGGTCAGCGCAGCCTGGGCATCGGCCCGTCTGCTCTTGCGTACTGAGTCCAGGTAGCTGGGATAGGCAATGGCAGCCAGAATGCCCACGACCGCTACGACGATCATCAGCTCTATCAGTGTAAAACCCTTATCTTTTCTTACGCTCATCATATTCGTGTCCCCCTGTTGAAGTCAGGCCTGGCATGTATTTCATGACTCGTGCCAGGCCTGATTCAAGGCTGTGGCTGATCTATTCGTCGATGACCTCTTCCCAGGAAATGGGGTGGAACCTGTCTTTCCATTTTGCGGGGCACTGCAAGCCCACGCAACCCTTGACCACGCCGCCAAAGGGATTGGCATCGGGATCACTGCTGGTTTTCGGGAAGATGAGGTCGGGGGAAGGCGGCATGCCCGGAATACCCAACTGCACGCTGCGGTCATCTGAAGTAAGCGGGTCGCTGCTGTCCTGTACGAATTTATTGTCATCTGTGCCAAATTTGGCGCCGCCATTGGTCATGTCCAGTATGTACAACTGGGATTCTCCCTGGGTGGACGTGGCCAGGCAGGGGTCGCTGTTGGCGCTGCGTGTGCCCTTGTAGGTGGTGAACAGCACGGCATAATCATAGACCTTGGCCTCGGAGAAACCTTTTTCTCCAGGCGCCAGATCAATGTACCAGCCCATGGCCTCCCTCAACTGCTGTTCAGCATAGAGCTTGGACCCCGTGTCGGTCACATCGTTATCGTTGCCTTCCTGAACCTGGTTACTGGTAGCGTCATAGAGATCGTCCTCGGTAAGGGGAATGTAATCGCGTTCGCCATCACTGTCATTGTCCGGTGGCGCTGTCCAGACGTTGGGATCCTTGATCATGTAGAAGCGGTCGGTGACCGCTGTGCTCAAAGGATCTGGACGATGACCGGAAGCTATCATCAACGCGAGATAAGTGGTTCCACCTCGCTTGTAATAGGCCACTTCCGGCGTGTTGAAGAAACGCTGGAAGCCGTCTGAACCGCCCACGTCGGCGATTACCCCGCCGGTGATGGCGCTTGAGCCGGTGATGTTGGCGATGGCCCTGTCAGGAATGTCGATGCGAATGATGCGCCCTCCCACGTCCGCCACATAGAGGCGATCGGTTACGCCGTTGGCGTTGATGTCCACAGGAAGCACATCTGCGGCAATGGCGTTGTTCATGCCCGTGTTGCCAACAAGATCGCTGGAGGAAAGTTTGCGGATCAGGGTGCCGGACGTTGGGCTGACGATGTAGATATAGTTACCCATGTCGTCATTCTGGCGGATGCTGGCTTCATCCTGGTCGTCATCGTAGCCACCGCCGAATATGAGTACGTCCTGGGCGCTCTCGCCTTCGATTTCCAGGCGGGTGAGAATGGGCTTGGACCAGGTTTGTCCCAGTTCATCAAAGCCTGTGGTCACCCCGGCTCGGATTTCCCAGGCGAATTTGGGTTGGTCGCGGCTGGTGATATCCAGGGCGTAATAGTTTCGCCCGCCCCGGCGCATGCCGAACACCAGATATTTGTGTCCCCCTGCCTCGTAATAGGTCATGGGGCCGTCCAGGCCGTACATGGGAATGCTGGAATCGGTATTTTCCTGGGCATCCTTGATGGTGTCGAGCAGCTCATCCGGCATATAAGCCCATGCTTCCTTTCCCCGGTCTGTTCCACTGGCGTTGAAGGCATGCAATATGCCTTCTGTCGTGTTGATGAATACCAGGTCACCGCCGGAGCCATAACGAACCACGACGGGGCTGGTGTGCAGGGGGGCGCCCATATCCGCTTTACGACCGTTGCTACCGTCGTCGGTACGCCAGTTGGCCCAGTTGAGCAGGGCAGTACGCCGGGAGTTGGGTACTCCCAACATCGAAGATGTGATCAGACCGTTGGAAGCGACCACCCGGTTCACGTCTGAGGTGAGGTCAGTGGATTGCCCGTCGAGATAGGTGTAGAGCTTGCGAGTGACGTAAGTCCCGTCCATGTTGCTGGCAGCGCCGCCAGCCAGGGATTCACCATCATCTGATTCGCCGGTAAAGTTCCAGAAATCCACGCGGTCCAGGAAATTGAGGGCCGTGTCCAGTACCTCCATGCCGTTAGTGTCGGTGATATCGATTTCGTCATTGGTTGCATCATAGGAAATATGGTACTTCTTGATATTTCCTTTCCAGAACTTCTTGGTGTCCGTGGCGAACAGGGGAACATAGATCTCGTTGCCGCTGGTTGCCGCATTGTCCGCGTTGAAGGGGATGCTGGGGGCATTGTAGCTATAAGGCACTGAAGTTTGCGCTGACTCCACGATAGCGGAAAATGCTGCCACCAGGTCAGATGCGTTTTCACCTTCATAAAAGTTACCGCCGCCATTGTCGGCGATGGCTGCCAAAAAAGACGCAGCCGAGGAGCTGGTATGGAAGCCGATGGTATGTGTGACGATGTGTTGCTGTTCCGGCCAGTCCGCCCCTGTTTTCATATCGGTATTATATGCCCAAGCCGCAATTTCGGGTGCGCAGCGTGCGCTTTCCCAGCCGCTGTAATAAGGGCAGTCGGTAGAACCATTGGAATCAGATGGCCGGTAGCTGGTAAGGCCATAGGCTTCCCCAGATGTGGGAGAGTTGGAGTTGGGGCGACCGTCCGAGAGCAACACCATGTGATTGGGGCGGCACCAAAGATCCACAGGGGAGTCCCAGGAGCCCTTGTCGTCGTGGTCGTTGTCGCCGTCATCGTCGTTGTTGGCCCAGCCGGTAGGGTTTTCTCCCTGGTTGAAACCGTCGTTGAACCAGTCTGCGGCAAATTCCAGGGCCTTGACCGATGGGGTATAACTTCGGGGTGTCAGGGTGGAAACAGCACTTTTCATGGTGGTTCGTGCCCCTGAGCCCACGGGACCCAGGTCCGTGAAATCAGAGATGACCCGGATGCGAAGACGTCCATTGTTGCCGGAATGGGTGGTGTAGCCCAAAATGCCCGCACGCACGAATTCCATGTCCGGGTCGTCCAGCAGGGTGGTCATGGCCTCGCGCAACTGGGCCATGCGGCTGGTGGATTGCCCATCGTAGGAGCTCATACTTCCTGATTCGTCGAGAATGAACAACACGTTGGGCGAGATGGGATCCGGCGGAGGCTGCAGATAGACCTCGATGTCGTCGGCCTGCAATGCGCTGCTGGCAATGACCGAGGAGAGCAGGAAACCCAGGGCAAGGGATTTGTTGCGGGATAGTGTATTGGTGTTCATGACATATTCCTCAGTCTCGGATGAGAGCGACTTCCATGCGGTTGTGCGCTGTCGTATTGGTGCCATCGACCTTGCCGGTGGCATCAGCCGTGAATACAAAAGTGATGACGTTCAATCCATAGCCGGAAAACTTGTACTGTCCCGGCTTGGATTTGTCTGTCATGTCCATAGTGAGGTCGGCGGAGGTGCTTGCGTTGTCGCTGTCGCCTTCCCCTTGGTACCAGTTTTCATTGGTGACGGGCGTGCCGTCCAGGGTGCCAGGTGCATCCACGTTGGTGGGGTCGACTACCGTGAGCTTGGTCAGTGCGTTCTCGGCCGCCTGAAAAGCGAATTGTTTGTGCTGGTGATTGATGGCGATTCTGGTGTCCAGGTTGGCGCTGCGCATGGCGGTAAGACTCAGCAGGGTGATAACCGTGAGCAGCATGAGGCTGACTACCAGTGCCACGCCTTTTTGTCTTTGAGTGGTGATTTGGTTCTGTCGATGCCTGTTCATGATGTCACTGCCTTTGGACTGTTGGATTGAAATTGCGAAGCAGAAGCGTGGTGGATGCGACGCGGTACAGGTGACTGGTGTCAGGTTCGTCAAAATCCATTCCCAGTACATTCAATGTGCCTGCCTCCGATCCGCGGACGTTGTGCGGAAGCTCGGATTCGCTGCCAGAAACCAGGGCGATGCGCATGGATACGACTCTGGCCCAGGGGGTGGATGCGCCACTGGGAGTGCTGACCACGCTGGTGTCATTGACCATGTTGGCGGTGAGATAGCGGTCGGCATAACCGTCATCGTCGTCGTCCACGCCATACAGGGCTTTCAACATGTGGATGCCCGAGACCATGGTCTGGCGCGTGGTGCTTGCACTGCCCCCGCTGTTGTAGGTGGTGAGTTCACATACCAGGTCGTCAGTGTCGCCATCGCTGTCCGTGTCGGCCAGGAGAAAACGAACCATGCTGGGGCGCGTCTTGATGTCCGGCACGGCCTGGTAGGCGCCGCAACTGGGGCCCCGGCGGTAGCGAATGGCAATGATGTCAGAGTCGCTGCCGCCATCATAGATGTATTCCGCGCCACTGGATGAGGCGCTGCTGGCGTTGGTGGTTACAGGGGGAAAAGCGCGGCGATTGGCAATGTTGTCTTCCGTGCCACGAATGTCCCGCCCCGCCATCACGAGGATGCGGCGCATATCGTCCAGGGCGAAACGCAGGTTCTCCGAAACCTCGGCGACCACGGTTCGCGTATTGAAACTGTTCTTGCTGTCCAGGTATATCTTGATGACGGCGCCGATGAGAAAGAGACCGATGGCGCTGGCGACCATGAGTGATACCAGGGACATGCCTCGTTGTTTGCGTAAAATCATGTCTCGATAGCCTCGGTTACTGCTCCACGGGGTCCCTGCCCGTGATGACGGTCATGGTAATGGAATCTTCTTTCTCACCCGTGTCCAGCACATCTTCCCGGGTGGACCAGCTAACGGTGATGAGCATTTCTGATCCTGGAGTGCAAGGGTCGGTGTCTGTACTCAGCCTGTCGTTGCAGGTGACAGTAAGCTGCCCGCCCGGCAATGCCTCCTTTGCACCCCGGTCGGAAGCGCAACGGGCTTCGTACAGGTCGAAGGCCGCCATTTGAGCGGGGCTGCATTGATCGACTCCCGTTGCATCCGTTGCATCCGCATCCATGGCACAGTTGTTGGACGGACTGCTTGGACAGCTGCTTAGTGCTGTGGCGGAAATGTAGTCGCTGCCGGAATCCGTATTGGCCAGCAGATTGGCGCGCATGCGGTCGGCCAGGGACCAAGCGATGTCAGTGGCCCTGGCGCGGTATTCGGCATTGGTGGATGCCTGCATGGCTCTCATCTGCAGGGAAGCGATTCCCAGCAGGCTGACGCCGATGATGACCGCGGCCACCAATACTTCTACCAGGGTGGTGCCCCTTTGACGGAGAAATGAATGGGTCATGAGCAACTGGCCTCCTGGATGCGCGGGCGCCCGGTTGCGCTGAAGCATATGTAGCGTGTGGTGGAGCCCTTGGAAATACTGAAGTAATCGTTGCTGGTCGTTAGGGATGCACGCCCCCGGGGATTGAACCGAATGTAGGTGGAGGCCGCGCCATTACCTGTGATGGTCACGGAGCTGTCGGACAATATGTTATCCAGAATGACAGGGGACTCTGTTGATGAGTTATAGTTGTTATTACCGTTCAGATCGTTGAAAACCCGGTATCTGGATCCCCAGCTGCTGACTTTTCTGATCACAACAGGTGATTCCCGCTTGACGGCCTCACTGCGTGCCAGCAGGATGGAAGACAGCAGATCATTGGCCGCGGTGGTGACGGCATTCTTGTCCATAAGTTCACGGAAACTGGGAACCGCCAAGGCGATGAGTATGGACAGCACCACCACCGTCATCAGCAATTCGACCAGCGTGAAACCCCTTTGCTTGTTCATGATACGTATATCCGGATTACAAATTCCTGATACTGAGTATAAGGTTGTCATTTGGGTAAGCCAACGGCCGCTGGTCGCAGAATTCACACCGTTTATCCCGGTCTTTCCGGGAGGCTGTGGTGACTACCTGCAGTTTACCGGGGTGCCTGGGGAGGTTTTTGTCAGGCGTACGCGTCCGTTGTTCGAGACCACGATCTTCCGGTTGAGGTCAGGAAAATCTTCGTGGCAGAAGCGGATGGTGGTGTTGGAGAACCATGAACGCCCCTGGGGAAGAAAGGTAATCCGGTTGCGGTAACGGGAAGATGACTGAATCCTGATTTTTTCCGAGGTGGCCATCTCGTGACTGATGATGATTTCTCCCGGATCAAGCTGACGGTTCTGGTTGGTGTTCTCGAAGATCAGATAGCCTCCCTGCCAGTTCTGGTGGTCATTGTCGCAGCTGCGGCCATTGGCGCTGGGGCATAGGGTGATATGGGTCTCCCTGGTCACGGCGGCGGACCTTGCCAAGTGAAGCTGTGTGAGGAAAAGATTCACGCTGCCGGCCATGGTGTTTCGGGCCATGAGATGGTTGAAGGCCGGCAGGGCCAGGGTGGTGAGTATGGCAAGCACCGCCACGGCAATAAGAAGTTCGACCAAGGTAAGTCCCCTGGTGCGAGAGGATAAAACGTCCATGTTTCGTCTCCCGGGGCATTCCAGTGATTGCCCGTATATCCTAGGCGGCCAGGGGCGGGGAATTCAAGGGCTCAGCGGGAAAATCAGATTTTTCCTACAGTCCCGGTCGTCTGTTACTGAAGGGCCTTGGGCAGGGGGAAGGTCACTTCTTCCCGGATGCCCCCGTCTTCCTCGGCTTCTCTGGCTCCCCAGTCCTTCAGTTGGTCGAGCACCTGTTTAACCAGAACCTCTGGAGCTGACGCGCCAGCCGTGAGGCCGATGACAGGGTTCCCCCGCAGCCATTCGCGCCGAAGGTCCGAGGGGCCGTCCACCAGGTAGGCGGGTTTGCCCAGTTTTTCCGCGATTTCCTTGAGACGGTTGGAGTTGGAGCTGTTGAGAGAGCCTACCACCAGCACCAGGTCACATTGCGATGCCAGGCGTTTTACCGCGTCCTGGCGGCTCTGGGTGGCGTAACAGATGTCGTCCTTTCTGGGCCCCTGTATTTTGGGAAAACGCTCCCGCAAAGTGCTGATGATTTGTTCCGTGTCGTCCATGGAAAGGGTGGTCTGGGTGACGAAAGCCAGTCTTTCGGGGTTCTGCACTTCCAGTTTGCTGACGTCCTCGGCGGTCTCCACCAGGTAGATGCCTTTGCCTTGAGGGCAGAAATACTGGCCCATGGTGCCTTCCACTTCCGGATGGCCCCTGTGACCGATGAGAATCACCTCGAACCCGTTGCGACAGTGCCGGGCCACCTGCAGATGCACCTTGGTCACGAGGGGACAAGTGGCGTCGAACACCTGAAGATCCCGGCTTTCCGCTTCCTGCTTCACGGTTTGGGAAACCCCGTGGGCGCTGAAGATGACGGTACTGCCATCGGGCACTTCGTGCAGCTCATCCACGAACAGGGCGCCGCGCTGTTTCAGGTTTTCCACCACGAAGCGATTGTGCACCACTTCATGTCGCACATAGATGGGTGCGCCAAAGGCGTTCAGGGCGTGATCCACGATTTCTATGGCGCGGTCTACCCCGGCGCAGAAGCCGCGGGGGTTGGCAAGAAGGATTTTCATGAAAAAATCTGCACATCATCTATATTGGGATGAAGAACTGTACCTCAACCGAGAATTACCAGCAAAGGAAGACGCCATGCCCAAGGGAAAATGGAAGAAGAATGCCACCCGGGATGTTCCCGACCTGCGCGACTGGATCTACGAACCCGCCCTGATTCGCCTGAAGAAAAAGCTGGATTGTCCCCGGGATTTGAAAATACTGAACCAGTACAGCTCGGGAGCCTGCACGGGGTTTGCCCTGGCCGCCGCCATCAACCTGCTGTACAAGCAGGCGGGAGAAAATATTCGCGTCAGTCCTCGCATGCTCTACGAGATGGCCAAACGTCACGATGAATGGCCGGGGGAGGCCTACGACGGCAGCAGCTTGCGGGGCGCCATCAAAGGCTGGCGCAACATGGGGGTGTGCCGGGAGGATTACTGGCCCTTCCGCATGCGCCGCAAGGGCGAACTGACCGTGCGCCGGGCCAAGGAGGCGCGTAGCCACACGGTGGGAGCCTATTACCGTCTGCAACCGGAGATCAGCCACTATCACGCGGCCCTAAATGAAGCCGGCGTCATCGTCGTTTCGGCCCAGGTGCACAAGGGCTGGGACGACCCTCCCGATGGCCGCATCGAAAAACAGGACAAGGTGGATGGTGGCCATGCCTTTGCTGTCGTCGGATACGATGAACAGGGCTTCTGGGTGCAGAACTCCTGGACGGAAGGCTGGGGGCTAAATGGCCTGGCCCACTGGAGTTATGAAGACTGGATAGAAAACGTCATGGACGCCTGGGTGTTCCGCCTGGCCCTGCCCACGCCTTCCATTTTTGGTTTGAAGCCCGGCAACGCCAAGCTTCCCCAGGCGGATGCGCGGGCCAGGCCCAAGGTGCCCCGCTCCACCATTGCCGGGCATTTCGTTCACGTGGACGATGGCGATTACAAGGAATCCGGGCGCTACTGGAGCAATGCCTTCGATGTGGAGCAGACGGCCGAGCTGGTGGCCCAGAGCGACAAGTATGATCACCTGCTGCTCTACGTGCATGGTGGCCTGAACACGCCGGAGGATTCAGCCAGAAGAGTGGCTGCCATGCGTCAGGTATTCAAGGACAACCGCATCTATCCCTTTCATGTCATGTATGACACGGGGCTTGCCGAGGAACTCAAGGATCTGGTGCTGGGCAAGGCCAGGATGGCCGGCGAGCGTGTGGGCGGGGTGTCCGACTGGGCGGATCGCTTCGTGGAGGGACTGCTACGCAAGCCCGGCACCCTCATCTGGGAAGAAATGAAAAAGGACGCACGGCTTGCCTTTACGGCGGAAGGCGCCGCCCTGGATGCCCTGGCCCGGTTTCTGGAGCAATTTAAATCCAAAGGCCGGGAGATGCGGCTGCACCTGGTGGGGCACAGCACGGGGGCGGTGGCCATCGGCCACCTGCTGCGCAGCTTCAGCCGCCGCCAGCTGACTTTCGATACCTGCTCTCTGATGGCGCCGGCCTGTACCCTGGACTGGTATCGGGAAGCCTATGTGCCGGCCCTGGATGAAAGCGGCAGGCTGCGCATCCGGGAGATGAGTATCTACAACCTGCGCGATCACCTGGAGCAGGACGATACGGTCACCCCCCTGTATCACAAGTCCCTGCTCTATCTGGTGTCCAACGCCTTCGAGGGGGAAAAGGAGAAACCCCTGCTCGGCATGGAGAAGTTTTCATCCGGCGTGGACCGGGTGGGAGGCCTGCCACACATCCATTACTCCAATGGCGCCACGGGGAACATCACCCGCAGCGTCACCCATGGTGGCTTCGACAACGACACCTACACCCTGAACCATATTCTCAGGCGCATACTCGGTAATACACCTGTACGGCCTTTTTCCGCCGATGACTTGGACTATTGAGCTTGGGGGCAAAGGGGTCGGAGTAAAGGGGTCGGAGTCAAATTCCGCCCGGACTGTTACAGGGAACGGAATCAAGCTGTTCCATGCCATCAGATTTTCCCATTATCCTCCCCATTTGACTCCGACCCCGACCACCCAACGACTCCCTTTCCCGCTTGTGGGGCAAAGGGGTCGGAGTCAAATTCCACCCAGACTGTTACAGGGAACGGAATCAAGTTGTTCCATGCCATCGTATTTTCCCAACATCCTCCCCATTTGACTCCGACCCCGACCACCACACCGCAGATGGACGGCGAACCGAGGAAAATCAGCTCAGGCAGGTACTGACGATGTTGCAGAAATGCCTGCCCGCGTACTCCTGTGGCGCTATCTCCGGTATGCTGAAGCCCTTTTGTACCAAGGTTGTTTTCAGGGACTGAAAATCGTCGTCTCCAAATGCCGCCGCGCGCAGGTCCTTCATGCGCAGGCGGTAACTGCGGTTTTCTTCCGTCAGCCTGGCGAGGGCGTCCAGCCGCTGTTCCGGTGAGATGCGTGCGGCGTTGCGCCTGTCGAACAGAGTCATGATGCTCCGGGTGAACATGAGTACGTGGGATGGATCCTTCAACTGCCGGGCGTAACGGTTGAGCTTTTCCAGTTCCGTGCCCAGGGACTGGTGGAGCCGGCGCGCCTGCTGCTGATCCCGGTCGGAAAGCGCGCCTTTTCGGGCCAGCTTCTGTTGCAGCTCCACCAGGGCGGTCGCGGTTTCCGCCACGCCGGATTTTTCACAGCGCTTGATCTGTGCCAGGGCTTCCCGGGCCTGCTCCAGCACCGCGGAATCCCGGTGATGAACCATGGCGGTGAAGCAGCCGCCGGGCTTGAGCAAGCGGCGTATTTCCTTCAGCGTTGCCGGCATGTCGCCGTACTCGAAGCCGAACTGACTCATCACCAGGTCCTGACTGGCGTCCTCCAGGCCCGTGTTCTCCATGGGCGTATTGGCCAGGAAAGTGATCTGCTCGATGAGGGGGTGCGTCTTTTTCAGGCTGTCCGGCTGGATGGCGGCATAGTCGATACCGATGATGCGATAGTCCCGGTCGTGTTGCGCCGAGTATTCCGCCGCGAGGAGGGCCAGGGCGCCGTTGCCCGTGGCCAGATCCAGTATGGCTGCGCCCAGGGGAAGCTCCGCGAACCGGTTTTCCCAGAACAGGCGAAGGGAACCGTCATAATTGTGTTGAAAATGGCCGTGAAAACTGGTGAGGGCGCGGTTACGCCACCAGTCTCCCCATTGTTGGGCGTCCAGGCGTTCAGCCATGGGACAGGGCCTGAAGCAGGCATTGCAGGGCCTTGCCTCTGTGACTCATGGCATTCTTCACTTCGGCAGGCAGCTGCGCGGCGCTGCAGTTTTTCTCCGGCACGAAAAAAAGCGGGTCATAGCCAAAGCCGTTCTCGCCCTGGGGGCTGCGCAGTATGCGGCCCTCCCAGCTGCCCTGGCAAATGATGGGCACGGGATCCTCGGCGTGGCGCATGTACACCATGAGGCACTGGAAACGGGCGGTGCGCGCCTCATCGGGCACATCGGCCAGGGCTTCCAGCATCTTTGCATTGTTGTCCTCGTCCGTTGCGCCTGGGCCGGCGTACCGGGCGGAGTAGATGCCGGGGGCACCGTTGAGGGCGTCCACTTCCAGGCCCGAATCGTCTGCGATAGCCGGCAGGCCGCTGTGGGCGGCGGCGTTTCGTGCCTTGAGAATGGCGTTTTCCACGAAGCTCAGGCCGGTTTCCTCGATATCGGGAATATCGAAGCTGGACTGGGGCAGGACTTCCATGTTCCTGTCGGCAAGCAGCTGCCCGATTTCCCGGACCTTGCCCTGGTTGTTGCTGGCGAGAACGATGCGTTGTGACATGGTGGTGATTGATTGCTGAATAAAGAAAAGATTGTAACTTTTTGTGCCCCTTGCTTGTCATAAAATTATCCGCCGGACGGTCTCTTGACCAGGAAAAAGATGAGGAGATTCCATGTTGTTCAGACATCTGCCGAAATCCATTGCCGGCATGGTCGTCATCATGCTGGCATCCGCCGTTCTGGCTGGCGGCAGCGTGCCCTGGCAACCCTGGACGGACGAGGTGTTTGCCCGGGCCAGGTCTGAAAACCGCCTGGTGCTGGTGGATTTGAGTGCCCAGTGGTGCGGCTATTGCAGGAAAATGGACGCCACCACCTGGAAGGATCCGAAGGTGATCGCCGCCATAGAGAAACACTATGTCCCGGTGAAAGTCGTGGATGAGAAGGATCCGGAACTGGCCGCGAGATACCGTGACTATGGCCGCCCGGCGGTGATCATCCTCGATGCCGACGGGGCGGAGGTCATGCGCAAGCGCGGCTACATGAAGCCCCAGTGGATGGAATGGATGCTGCAGGCCGTGGTACAGGAACGCGAGAGCGGTGAGCTGTGAAGCGCCGCCATTTCCTGCGCTGGGGGGCGGGAGGCTTGCTGCTGGGTGGCAGCGGTCTGGTCAGCAGCGCTGCCTGGATGCCGGATTTTTCCGCCATACGCCTGGAGGCCACGGGCCTGATCGCCCGCCAGTGGGCGTTGATTGCCGCGGTGCAGGATCACCTGCTACCTTCGGAGAACAACGCACCGGGAGCAAGGGACGTCAATGCCACGGCCTGGCTGCAATGGGTGTTGTCCGATCCGTCTGTGGATGATCGGCAAAGGCGCTTTTTCCGCGAGGGTGCGGATGAACTGGAGGCGTTGAGCCTGAAAGTGCATAAAGCGGCTTTCCATACTCTGTCTCGGATGGAGCGGGAAGCCCTGTTGCGCCGTTATGAGGCCCGGGCGGGCGGCCATGACTGGCTGCGGGAGCTGCTGAACTACATCATGGAAGCCCTGCTCACCGATCCAGTGTATGGCGGAAATCCAGGGCAGGTCGGCTGGAAATGGCTGGGCCACCGACCCGGCTACAAGCGTCCCCCTTCTGACAAGAGATACTTCCTCCTGTGAGTGACTATGACGTATGCGTCATTGGCAGCGGTGCCGGTGGCTCTCCCGTGGCCCTGACCCTGGCCCGGGCCGGGTATTCGGTGCTGGTGCTGGAACGCGGCCCCTGGCTGCACACGGATGATTTCTACAAGGACGAGATGGCCTGCTGCCTGCGGGATGTGTATAAGCCGGACCGCCGTGACGAGCCTCATATCATCGAACTGGAGGACGATGACGGCGGCTGGATTGCCCAGAGTACCGCCAACAGCCGCTGGAATTTCTGGAACGGCAACTGCGTGGGTGGCGCCAGCAACTTCATGAGCGGTTATTTCCACCGTCTCAAGCCCGTGGATTTCCGTCTGCTGTCCGAGTTTGGCCCCATCGAAGGCGCCAATGTGGCGGACTGGCCCATTTCCTACGAGGATCTGGAGCCCTATTACGCCCGCGTGGAAGCCGAGGTGGGGGTGTCAGGCCGGGTGGTTGACCATCCCCATGCCGAGCCGCGCAGCACCCCCGATTATCCCCAGCCGCCGTTACGGGAGCATCCCGTGGCATCCATGCTGGACGAAGCGGGGAAGAAGCTGGGCTGGCACCCCTTTCCCACACCGCGCGCTATTCTTTCGCGCCCCATCCCCGGCAGGAACAGCTGCGCCTACAATGGCGGCTACTGCGGCAGCACGGGTTGTTCCACCGCCGCCAAGGGCAGCGCCCGCGTGGCCCTGCTGGAAAAGGCCGTGAAAACCGGCCGCTGCGAAGTGCGCCCTCATGCCCTGGTGAAGCGCATTCTTACGGATGCCAGGGGCAGAATCACCGCCGTTGAATATTTCGACCGCCAGGGCCGGACCAAACAGGTGGATGCACGCATCTATGTGGTGGCCTGCCAGGCCATCGAAACCGCCAAGCTGCTGCTGCGCTCCACGGGGCCGAAGTTCCCCCGGGGGCTGGCCAACGGCAACGGCCTGGTGGGGAAAAACCTGCTGTTCGCCGGCGGTGGGGCGGGCTCCGGACGCCTCATGTACAGCAAGTTCAGCAAGGACCAGGCCGGCAGGCTGGCGCAGACGGGGCTGTTCATCAATCGCGCCCTGCAGGATTGGTACATCATCGATGACAAGGCTTTTGGTCCCCGGCAAAAAGGCGGCACCATCGATTTCGTGCACGTTCACCCCAGCCCCGTGCTGCGCGCCCAGCGCCAGCTGGAAGGTGACGGCCGACTCAACTGGGGCAAGCCCCTGAAGCGCATCCTGGAACAGCAGTTTCGTGATGGGCTGTCCCTGAAGATAGAAGCCTTTTGCGACTGGCTGTCCGTGGATGACAGCTTCGTTACCCTGGATGCATCGCGCAAGGACAAGTGGGGCATGCCCCTGGGCCGGGTGCGCGCGGGCTTCCATGTGCGCAACCTGCAGGTGGGCTGGTACCTGGCGGCCAAGGGCGCGGAAATGCTCAAGGCCATCGGCGCCGAGGAAGTGATATCCTTCGCTTCCGGCGCGCCGCCCACCAACCTGCTGGCGGGCACCTGCCGTTTTGGCAATGATGCCGCCACCTCGGTGCTGGACGCCGACTGCCGAGCCCATGAGCTGGACAATCTTTACGTCACCGATGGCAGTTTCATGCCCACCGGTGGTTCTGTCCCCTATACCTGGACGATATACGCCAATGCCTTCCGGGTGGCCGACCGCCTGGTTGAACGCCTTGGAGGAAACAGGAGAAAGCACACATGAACAAAACCAACATCATCGCCGCCCTGGGGTTGGCTTCCGCCCTGGGCCTGTCGGGTGGCGCCATGGCAGGAACCGCATTGAGTCCTGAACAGCAGGACGAAGTGAAAGCGCTCATCGGTAGCTACCTCAAGGAGAACCCCGAGGTGGTCATCGAGGCCATCCAGGCCTGGCGCAGCAAGCAGGAAGCCGCGGAAGCCGCCATGACCAGGGAGGCCATTCAGGAACTCATGGCGGAGGTGAAAGACACCAGTTCGCCGGTCTGGGGAAATCCCCGGGGCGACGTAACCGTGGTGGAGTTCTTTGACTACAACTGCCCTTATTGCAAATCCGTGTTTCCCGGCATGCGCAAGCTGGTCAGGGAGGACGGCAATATCAAGGTGGTGATGAAGGAGCTGCCGGTGCTGGGTCCAAATTCCGAGTATGCGGCCAAGGCCGCCCTGGCGGCCCAGAAGCAGGGAAAATATGAAGCCTTTCACGCCCAGATGATGAGCAAGGAAAGCCGCCTGTCACCTGAAGGCGTCATTGCGGCAGCGAAGAAAGTGGGCCTGGATATCGATCGGCTGAAGAAAGACATGGACTCCGCCGAGGTAACGGAAGAACTGAATCGCAGCAATATCTGGGCGCAGCGCTTGGGTATCAGCGGCACCCCGGCTTTCGTCATTGGCGATGAACTGATTCCCGGTGCCATCGACGGGCGGCAGATGAAGCGCTACGTGGACAAGGCGAGAGCGGCAAAATGAGGATAAGGGGTCGGAGTCAAATCACGATAATGTTTCGTTTATTCCATGGCTTTGGATGATTTGACTCCGACCCCTGTGGTTCAGCACCTTTTGCATAACAGGTGATCGACTGACAGCTTACCGGGACCGTGAAACACGGTGATGAGCAGCAAGCTCCCCCACAGGATGTGCTGCTGCAGGCCGGCAGCCCCTTCGCCGCTGAACAGAAAGCTGCTGTAGGCGTAGACGGCAACGGCGTTGAAAAGGAACAGGGCCAGGGCAGAGAAGCGGCTGGCGATGCCCAAGGCCACCAGCACCGGCAGGCCCAG
Organism: Sedimenticola sp.; assembly: GCA_027030425.1. Lineage (GTDB taxonomy): Bacteria > Pseudomonadota > Gammaproteobacteria > Chromatiales > Chromatiaceae > Thiolapillus. The sequence goes on along the minus strand of JALVEW010000043.1, from coordinate 5,429 downwards.
TTCAGCGGCGGTTCCCGTCCAGGCGGCCAGTTGCGGGCTGAGCAGGGGGACATCGTATTCATACTCGAACAGTATCAGGGTGCTGTCCCAGCTCTGGATTTTCACCAGGCCGGACTTGAAGAAAGCCCAAGCCACCCACAGGCGCACCGCGAGATCGAAAAGAGGTGAAATGGCGTCGAGCAGACGCGCCGTTGCGCTGTAGGGTTTGACGAGCGTCTGTAACAGGCTCATGAGTGTTCCTCGTTGGTGTTGGTGCCTTCTGCCAGGTCTTGAACCGGAAGCTTGCGTCCAGGTCTGGCCAGAGGCTTGTTGCCGGCGAAAGCCGGGAGTTTCTTATCAGGCTGTTGAAAAAGTCCTTCCATGGATTTTTTCAACAGCCTGTTATTTTTTCACCTTACCGCCGGCAATCTTTTCGCAGGTGCCCTTGGGGACGTAGATCCACTCGTCAGGCGCGTTGTCTTTGGTGGACTGGCCCGCGCAGGCGTGGCCGGAAGTGCCACAATCGTTCTTGCCGGCCTTGACGATGCCCATGCATTTTTCGAAGCCAGGCTTGCCGGCCAAGGCGGCGCCGCTGATGCCCAGGGACAGCATGGCAATGGTGACGGCGCCCGGAATGATTGACTTTTTCATGAAGGATCTCCTTGTTGGTTTGTGGTAACGCATGTTTTTTCCGCCGGCTACTGCCCGGCTTGGTTAGTATGACCCGGTGGACAAGCGTTTTCTTTCTTCAGAGCAAATAAATGGCGGAAATAGAAAGGGGTTTGTTCGGGTCTTGCATACAGGACGGTAATATATCGTCCCTCACCGCGGGACAGACCTGCGCCTGAACGGGATACCAAGTCATGAACTGTGAACATTTTCGGAAATCCCTGCTGCAGGATCCTTCATGCAGTGATGCCGAGTTCCTGCAGCACAAGGAACAGTGTTCATCGTGCAGGACCGAATGGGAAAAGGTCCAGGCATTCGAGCACGCGCTGCGCAGGGTGATCCTGCAGCCTGGCAGCCCTGTGCGGAAGGTTGACTTGCCCCCCCTTCGTCGCAGATTGTGGCAGAGGGCATGGGTGAAAGCTGCGTCCCTGGTTCTACTGCTGCTTGGCAGTGTGGGTGGATACAGCCTGGCGCGGCATATGCTGTCCCAGGACAGTCTTGCGGAGCTGGTGTTGCATCATGTGGAAAGGGAACCGGGGCCCCTGCGGGAAACCCGGTTGCTGGATGACATGTCCGTGGTTGCCGTTTTCGCTTCCCTGGGGTTCGAGTTCCGGTCCTTGGTGGAAGGCATCACCGCGGCGGCGCCCTGCTGGATACGCAAGGGAAAAGGGCTGCATATGGTGCTCAGGGGATCCGAGGGCGCGGTAACCGTATTGCTCATGCCCGGCGAATACGTGGATGAGCGGCGTCAGCTTCGCTCCCCGCGCTGGTCTGGCACGCTGCTTCCCGAACAATGGGGCAGCATGGCGGTGCTGGCGGAAGCAGGAGAAGACACCGTGGCCATTGCCCGGCTGATGGAACGGAGTGTGCGCTGGAAGGGGCGGCCCTGACTCAGCTGGGTGATACCGCCAGCGCCTTGTGCTGTTCTGAAATGATTTCCTGAATACCCAGGGTGGCAAGATCCAGCATCTGGTTCATTTCTTCCCGGTCGAACAAGGCGCCTTCCGCGGTGCCCTGCACCTCGATGAATCCCCCGGCATCATTCATCACCACGTTCATGTCCGTTTCCGCACTGGAATCCTCAGCGTAATCCAGGTCCAGCACCGGCGTGCCGTTGAATATGCCCACGGAGACGGAGGCGACGTGATGCAGGATAGGATTCTCCGGCAGCCGTCCGCTCTTCACCAGGCCGTTCAGCGCCATGGCCATGGCAACAAAGCCCCCGGAAATGGATGCCGTACGGGTGCCGCCATCGGCCTGGATGACATCGCAATCCAGGGTGATGGTGTGTTCCCCGAGCTTCTTCAGATCCAGAGCGGCACGCAGGGAGCGTCCGATGAGGCGCTGGATTTCCATGGTGCGCCCGCCTTGCCTGCCTCGCGCGGCTTCCCTGCCCATGCGGCTGTTGGTGGAACGGGGCAGCATACCGTACTCCGCTGTCACCCAGCCGCCTTGTCCCCTGTCCATCCAGCGGGGGATGCGTTCTTCCACGGTTGCGGTACAGATAACCCGCGTATCACCGAAGCTCACCAGGACCGAGCCCTCGGCATGCTTGGTGAAGTCTGTGATGAAGCTGACGGGGCGCATTTCGTCATTGGCGCGGCCACTGGGTCTCATGGGGATTCCTCTGGAGTCGTTGCGGATGGACGGGATTCTACTTTCTCTTAAAGGTTTTGTTCTATCAATTCGTTGAGGTGGTCGATGGCGGAAAGCAGATCGTTTTCCTCGTCCTGGGAAGGGACGATGGAATGCACACCGCAGTCGCCGTAACCCACGCGCACGCTTACCGCGCTGATGTTGTCGCTGCTGCTCGCGGCATTGCGTTCGGCGGCCTCGCCTAGCATCGCCAGAGCCTTGCTCAGGGGAAAGACGTTGCACAGCGTGTCCACCAGCTGCTGCTGGGGAAGCTGTCCCCACAGGCCATCGGAGCAGAGCAGGAGAACATCATCGGGCCGCAGTTGCACCGGCGGCTCTGTGGCCGGCATGGGCGCGCTGCGCACACCACCCACGCAGCGGGTAAGGGCGCGGTTGGATGTCGGGATACCATTGCTGTCCCGCTGGGGGACGCTGTGGTCCGTCGATTGGAGATAGAGCTGACCGTCGCGAAACAGGTAGAAGCGGCTGTCGCCAGCATAGCTCCAGTGGCACTGCCCCTCCTGCAGCAGGGCCATGACCACGGTGGAGCGTGGGGCAATGGCCGGGCGCTGGCTTTGACCGTACTGGTTGATGAATTCATGGGCGCGGGCCACGCAGTGATGAAAAAACAGTCTGGGTGCGGTGATGGGCAGCGGGGTTCGGGCAAACAGCTGTTCGCATACGTTGAGCACGATCTGTGCCGCCACCTCTCCCTTGGGATGTCCTCCCAGTCCGTCCGCCAGCACCATCAGGCAGCTGCCTTCTTTATAGAAGATGCCGCAGCGATCCTGGTTGTTGGGCCGGTCTCCCTGCAGGGAAATGCGCGCCTTTTCCATCAGCCCGCCTTCCTTGCCCTCGAGGGGTCACGGTTGAGTTCCTTGAGCAGCAGGGCGGCGGACTGGATGCGCTTTTGCGGATCAACTTCCATGGCGCGGTCTATGGCTTCCAGGATATGCCGCGGGTAGTGCTTGCCGAAGGCTTCCACCGCGGGCACCATGGTGTCCTTGGCATGGCGTTCGGTGGCCGTGGGGGGTGGCCGGCCCTCTATGCAGGTGCGCATGCTGGCGCCGATGGCGTAGATGTCCGTCCAGGGGCCTACCTTGCTGATGCCTCTGTACTGCTCGATGGGCGAGAAACCGGGGGTGATGACTTGAGCCTTTTTCTTGCCTTCGCTGGTCAGGTGGTACACAGCGCCGAAATCCAGCAGCAGGGGTCTGCCGCCGGGCCGGATATGAATATTGCCGGGCTTGATGTCCAGGTGCAGATGCTGGGCGTTGTGGATCAGCTCCAGGGCATCCAGCAGGGGCGGGAATACAGTCATCAGAAAACGGGTGCTGAGCCCGCCCTTGCGCCGCTTGATGTAGCGTCCCAGGTTCTTGCCCGGCTGGTAGTCCATGACCAGGTAGGCGGTATCATTGGCCAGAAAACAGTTGCGCACGTTGACGATATTCGGGTGGCGCAGCATGGCCAGGGCCTTGGCCTCGAGAAAGAACAATCGCAGGCCGCGGTAGAATTTGTCCTTGGCCTCGTCGTTGACGAACACCAGCTTGCCGTCCTTGTTTCGGCTGCCGAACTTCTTTGGCATGTATTCCTTGATGGCTACCTCGTCGTGCGTGTCATCTTCTTCGCCAAGGTATATGAGGCTGAACCCACCGCTGCCGATGAGCTTGTGTACCTTGTAATAGTCCAGCCGGGTGCCCGAAGGCAGCGGCTCGCGTTTTTCCGATGGCATGACCGGTAGTCTTGAGGTAGAGGCGTTCCCGAGTAAAGCAAAGTATCATAAAGAAAATGTGTTTTGCAGGAAATTGCCGGAGTATGTGACCAATGATACGAAGTATGACCGCTTTTGCACGGGGAAGCCTGAATTTCGATGGCGGGGAGCTGGTGTGGGAGCTGCGCTCGGTGAACCATCGTTATCTGGAGATCCAGCCACGCCTGCCGGAGGATTTTCGCCAGCTGGACGCCCCTGTGCGTGAAGCCGTGGGCCGGCGGCTGGGGCGGGGAAAAGTGGAGTGCGGCCTGCGCTACCGGGCCGCGGGCGCCGGCGTGGAAGCCATACAGGTCAACCAGCCCTTGCTGGAGCAGCTGTTCGGCGCCATGGAAAAGATACGCGCTGAGCAGCCCCGGCTGAGAGAGCCTGATATCATGCAGCTGCTCTCCTGGCCGGGGGTTACCCTGGCGAAGGCGGCAGACCTGACGCCGGTGCAGGAACAGGCCATGACGCTCCTGGAAAAGACCCTGGATGATCTGGTGGCCACCCGGGAACGGGAAGGCGCCCGCCTGGCGGCGCTCATCGAATCCCGCTGTGAACTTCTGGAAAAGCAGGTGGACAGGGCCAGGCAGCGCATGCCGGTGGTCATCGAGGCGGTGCGGGAGCGCCTGCGTACACGCCTGGCGGAAGTCTGCGACAGCCTGGATGAACAGCGCCTGGAGCAGGAAATGGCCCTGCTGGCCCAGCGTCTGGACGTGGATGAGGAAATGGATCGCCTGGCCACCCATGTTCAAGAGGTGCGGGCCGTGCTCAAGCGCGACGAACCCGTGGGCAGGCGCCTGGATTTCCTCATGCAGGAGCTGAACCGGGAAGCCAATACCCTGGGCTCCAAGTCCGCGGACAGCGAAACCACGGCCATTTCCGTGGAAATGAAGGTGCTCATCGAGCAGATGCGCGAACAGGTACAGAACATCGAATAGACTCCCGCCTTATTCATGGTGGCGGCTGAAGCCTAAGGTAAATTGATGAACGTTCATGTGAATTTATTACTTTGCCCTTTTCGCCTGACTGCTGAACGGCCTCAGCCTATCACGGCCCTGGCTTGTTCTGGCGCGCCTGAGCTTGCTCTTCACTCAAATGGCAGCTACTGCTACCATTTTCGCTCCAGAGCGGCGCCCAGCCGCACCAGCCCGGCGCCAGGATCCGCAATCCACCGTGAATAAGGCGGGAGGACACCCCATGCAAGGTAATCTGTTTATCGTCTCCGCGCCCTCGGGCGCGGGCAAAACCAGTCTCCTCAAGGCTCTGCTGGAGCGGGACGGCAGCCTCAAGCTGTCTGTCTCCCATACCACCCGCGCTCCCCGCACGGGAGAGGAAGACGGGGTGCATTACCATTTCGTTTCCGTGGACGAGTTCATGCGCCTGGCCGGCGAGG